>CAYXBX010000127.1:0-1517 GCA_964463445.1 uncultured Planctomycetia bacterium | reverse complement strand
AAGAATCCTGACCGTCTTTATCCTGGAACAAAAATAAAAATTCCTTTTTAATAAATCATCTAAAATAGGAGATTGTTACAAAAGGTGTACGAGAGGATAATTCCTATAGGGGATAATTCTTTAATAAAAGAAATCTTTGGTGCTCGCGACAGTAAAGTTGAGTTTATTGAAAAAAAGCTAAAAGTAATTGTAGACGTTTGCAGTGAAGGGCTAGTGGTTAAAGGTAAGAAGTCAGAGGTTGATAAAGCGGTTGATTTCTTAGAGAAGTTAATCAGATTGGCTGGGAAGGGAGTAACGTTGAGTCAGGAGGAGATGAGAAGTTATTTTAATTCTACAAAGGATAAGAATAACTTTAGTGAAGAGCCACTCAGGATAAAAGTGGCTTCCAAAAAGAGATTTGTTATTCCTAAAACTTCTGGTCAGATGAAGTATGTTAGTGCTATTGAAGATTATGATATTACCTTTGCCATTGGTCCTGCAGGGACAGGTAAAACTTATCTTGCTATGGCAATGGCTGTTAAGTACTTTAGTGAAGGGAAGCTAAGTAGAATTATCCTTACTCGTCCAGCTATTGAAGCAGGAGAGTCGTTGGGATTTCTTCCCGGAGGTATGCAGGAGAAGTTAAGCCCTTACTTAAGACCGCTTTACGATGCTCTTTATGATATGATGGAGCCAGATGCCATTGAGGATAACCTTGAGACAGGTATTATTGAGATTGCCCCTTTAGCTTATATGCGGGGAAGGACTCTCAATAATGCTTTTATCATTCTCGATGAAGCACAGAACTGTACTTCTGAACAACTTAAGATGTTTCTTACACGGCTTGGCTTTAACTCCAAGACAGTTATCACGGGCGATATTACTCAAAGTGACCTTCCAGGTGGTAAGCCTAAGGGGTTAATAGAAGCGAAGGAAATTCTTAAGTCAATCAAAGGGATAAAATTTATATACTTAAACAACCGTGATGTTGTAAGAAATCCTTTAATCCAGAAAATAGTAAAAGCCTATGAAAATTTTTACAACAAGGAATAACAATAATATATTTTTTGTACTGGCAACGGTACTATTTTTTATTATTGCTGGTATATTTTTTGTTCTCTATTCCATTGATTTATCGTCTTTGATTCTTATTGGTATATTGGCGATTTATCTTAAAACCTTTTATCGCCATAAGAAGTTGCCGTCTCTGTTAGACCTTTTTATGCTGGTGGCTTTAGCTATACTGGTAGTTGTTTTGACTACGGTAACATTCAGACTTTCTCCTTACAGTGTTTCTGCTATAGGGTTTGCTATACTGATTACTCTTCTTTTTGATGATTTAGTTCTTTCTCTTCTTTTTTCATTGGTAATTTCTATGCTTGCAGCTTCTACACAGAAAGGCGGTTTTGGGCTGACAATAGGGATTGCTCTTCTTTGTTCTTCTTTGGCAGCATCAATGATGAGTTATAGGGTAAGGACAAGATTTATGATTATCCGCGCAGGGTTTTTTGCTGGCCTTCTACAGTTTATTGTGGCGT
>CAYXBX010000126.1:0-1620 GCA_964463445.1 uncultured Planctomycetia bacterium | reverse complement strand
CGAAAAGATAAAAAGGTTTGATGTTGATTATCTTATTCCTCAGGATAGAAAACAGTTTCTTGTTGAGATAGTCAAAGGAAAGGAGTTTTTACCTCAAGAGAAGTGTATCTGGGACTTGAAAATAAGCCGATTTTTTAATCACCGGGCGTTTGTAAAGGTACAAGACGGATGTAACAACTTCTGTAGTTTTTGTAAAATTCCTTACCTGCGTGGTTATTCACGTAGCCGCAGCGATAACGAAGTTATTGAGGAGATAGAGCGTCTTCTTCCACACCATCCGGAGATTGTCCTCTGTGGGGTGAATCTTGGTCTTTACGGGGAGGATTTAAGACCAAAAAAGAAGCTTTCTTTCCTTATAAAGAAGATTCTTGATATAAAAGGGTTGGGTCGGTTGCGGCTAAGTTCTCTTGAACCCTATCTTGTTGATGATGAACTGATTTCTCTTTTTTCTGATAAGCGGCTTTGTCCTCATCTTCACCTTCCCTTTCAGAGCGGAGATGATAAGGTGCTTACACTTATGAATAAACGGGAGAGAGTCTCTGACTATTACCGCCTCGTGGAGAACTTGCGCGCAAGATATCCGGATATCGCGATAAGTTGTGATATTATGGTGGGCTTTCCTGCAGAGGATGGGGAGAGTTTCGAAAGGACAGTTAAGTTTTTAGAAGATATTCGACCCATGCGTATGCACATTTTTTCTTTTTCTCCCCGCGAGAAAACAAAATTTGAGAAGTTTAAAGTAAAGAATTCTTTGCAGGTTAAGAAACGCGTGCAGGTGCTTAAACAGAAGGCAGAGAAATTTTCTTATGAGTATGCTCGTAGGTTTTCTGGAAAGGTTCTTTATATGGTTGCAGAGGAAAGAGAGAAAGGTTATACTATCGGATATACAGAGAATTACCTGCGGGTTTGTGCCAGGGGTGATAGGGAGTTAGGAAATATTTATCCTGTTGTGATGTATGAAAGCAAGAGGGGAGAAATCAAAGCAAAATGGTATACGGCTTAACGTGTTTCTTGCCCGTTGCGGTGTAGCTGCTCGGCGTCGAGCTGATGAGCTTATCAAGAAAGGTAAAGTTAAAGTGAACGGAGATGTAGTTACATATTGTGGATTACGTGTAAGCAGAAAGGATAGGGTTGAGGTAGGGGGTAAACTGATTTCACCTAAGGGGTTTGCTTATTTTGCTTTTTATAAGCCGCGTGGGGTTACTACTACTATGGCTGACCGTTTTGCAGAAAGAAGTGTAGGCGACTATATACCTTCCCATATGAGAGGTCTTTTCCCTGTGGGGCGTCTGGACAGGGAGTCAGAGGGTCTTCTTATTCTTACCAATGATGGGGAGTTTGCTCTAAAACTTACTCATCCTCGATATGGAGTGAAGAAAGAGTATATTCTTGAAGTGGAAGGAAACTGCACTTCTCAAGACTTACGTAGGGCGTGTTTGGGTATCGAGGATAAAGGAGAGATATTGAGGATAGAGAAGGGCAGGGTGGAAAGAATAGGGGAATTGTCCAGAGTGCGGGTTGTTATTAAGGAAGGAAAAAAAAGGCACTTACGCCGTATTTTTAAACAGTTAGGACTTAAAGTGGTTTCTCTTAAACGCGTGCGTATTGGCAATATATCGT
>CAYXBX010000125.1:0-1691 GCA_964463445.1 uncultured Planctomycetia bacterium | reverse complement strand
TTCTCTGGAGGAGAAGAGTCTATTATCTTGAAATCCTTGGGTCTCTTTGCCCTTTCTGTGGCAATAATTACCCATCTACCAATTATAGGATCTTTTCTTAACTGAGGCATAGTTTATTTATTAGACACCTATTATAACAATTTTTATTTAAATTGCAAGGAGAAGAAAAAAGCAAATAGAAGCTGAGCGGTAATAAAATAGTAAGAAAAATAGCGTTATCTATATCCAATTAAAAATATAGATCCGCTGCCATTGCCTGTAACAGGCTGGCCTAAAGATGTACAAATTATCATATTATCACTGGTAAGAGGGAGCCAGAAAGTATCTGAGTTGTAAGACCAGGCAACTTGGGCATAAGGATGGGCGAAAAAATAATGCGCATACTCTGTGGTTCCTTCCTGTGTATATATTTTAAACTCAAGGTTTCCTCCGGGATTGTTATAATCACCTGTTCTTACATATACATAAATAAGAACTTCTTTTGCATTGGAAGGTACAATATCGCTTAACGGATAGGAAACTGTTGTTATAGCGTTAGTGGGTAAAGCTCCAAGATATATCTCTCCAAGAAAAGTCCATGTAACCCGCCTTGAGCCTACAGCATCCCAAATATAACTGGCACCATCAAATCTGCAAACTTTTAGAATATGTTCTCCTGAATCATAACAAAGTGTTCCCTCCGTGTTAACATTGCATTCAGAAGAACCACAATTATGAGGATAAAGACGAATACTGTTATACGCCCCATAAGGAGAAGGATAATAGGTGACAATGGTTAAGGTTTCTGCCTGGACATTTTGGACATAGCTTCTCCCTAGAAGTGCTGCAAAAAGAAAAACAACTAAAACTATTCTACTTTGCGTTCTCATCCTCATTTATATTATCTATATAAATACTCTACCGCCATAAACTCTTAAGACAATAAAATAATCTCTTTTGCTATCTGCTCCGCTTGACCTTAAGAAAACGACGCTTGCCAATTTTCAATATTACACCTTCGGAAGGAATAGAAAGCTTCTGACTCAAAAGGGGTTGATTATTGCATGATATCCCTCTTTGTTTAAGAAGGCGGCGTGCTTCGTTCTTAGTAGAAATGCATCCTTCTCTATAAAGAAGCTCAATAATATCAACTTCCTCTGTCTGCACAATGCACTCCTTTATATCGTCAGGAAGACCTTTTCGAGAGAATACACGTTCAAACTCCTCTCTTGCTTTTTTGGCTTCAGAGGAAGAACTGTAATCTTGAACAATGGTCTCTGCCAGCAAGAGTTTCGCCTCCTTAGGATGCATATTTTTAACTTTCTCTACGCCCACATCGGTCAACAGACGGAAATATTCCCACATAAGTTCATCAGATATACTCATTAGTTTTCCAAACATACTTTTTGGACTTTCCATTATTCCCACATAGTTACCCAATGACTTACACATTTTGTTTTGCCCATCAAGACCTACAAGCAGAGGTAAAGTAATAACCACCTGAGGAGGCTGGCCGAAACTCTCCTGTAAGTGTCTGCCTACAATCAGGTTAAACTTCTGGTCTGTGCCTCCAAACTCAATATCTGCTTCTACCATCACGGAATCATACCCCTGAATAATAGGGTAGACAAACTCCTGGATGGAAAGTGGTTTGTTACTCTTAAGACGCTGAGAGAAATCATCCCTTTCCATCATGCGAGCAACAGTGTACC
>CAYXBX010000124.1:0-1838 GCA_964463445.1 uncultured Planctomycetia bacterium | reverse complement strand
TGTCTTTTTAATATCTGGCTCTCTTACGCCGTAAGGGCCCTTTACAAAATCCCTTTCCAAATCCCCTACTATATAGGGGACGAGATTCTTGTTTTTTAAGTCTATAACAGGGAAACAAACCTCTTTTTTATTTAACGCCTTCCTCACTATCCCTAAAAGATTTACCTCACCCTTTAAAGGGTAATACACCATAATGGCTTTTGCACTTTTATATATAGAAAGATTGGATATAATTTTTTCAACATTTTTACTCCTCCTTTCTATTTCTTCCCGAGCAAAAGAAAGCAGTTGTCTTAAAAGTTTTTTTCTTATATTTTCTTTGGATTCTACCATAATCATAGAGGTATTATATCATCTTATTATAATAAGTAAACATCAATTTTGGCAATGTTTTCAATGGTTTTTGGAGGGTTCCTTAAATTATAGCGAATCTGTAAAGAGAAATTTAACAGGCAAATAACCCCCCTTAAGCAGTTGAGGAGATAAATAAGGCGTGTTCTTATTTCTTCTTTTTTTCTCTTGTGCGTTCTTCAATGATTTTTTCTGCCACACGCGGGGGTACCTCCTCATAACGCCTAAATTCCATAGAAAAAGTTGCTCTTCCACTGCTTAAAGAACGGAAATCCTGGGAATACCCAAACATCTCGGCCAGAGGAGCTTCAGCAGATATAATTTTCTGGCTGCCTTTGCTTTCTATGTTTAATATCTTCCCCCTGCGGGAACAAATATTCCCTACCAGACCGCTCACATACTCTTCAGGTGTAATGACCTCAATGAACATATAAGGCTCTAACAAAACAGGTTCTGCCTTTAAGAAAGCTTCTTTAAAACATCCGCTTGCTGCAAGCATAAAAGCAAGGTCAGACGAATCAACCTCATGGTATGAGCCATCTACCACAGTTACTTTAATATCTACAACAGGATAACCCGCATAAACCCCCTTCTTCATTGCTTCTCTAACACCTTTCTCCACAGCAGGAATATAATTCTGCGGAATAGCTCCTCCTTTTATCTTATTCTCAAAAATAAAACCTTCCCCTCGTTTTAAAGAAAGGATTTCCATAACAACATGGCCATATTGTCCGCGCCCTCCGGTTTGTTTAATATGCTTGTACTCCCCCACCCCTTTTGACTTGACACTTTCTTTATAAGCAACCTTAGGTCGTCCAATATCAGCATTGACCTTGAATTCCTCTTTTAAACGTTCTACCATAATTTCTAAATGTAACTCTCCCATGCCAGAAAGAATTATCTCGCCCGTGTCTTCATCTGTTTCTGCCACAAAAGTAGGGTCTTCCTCGGAAAGCTTAGCTATGGCTTTGCCTAAACGATCCTGATCTCCCCGTGTGTGAGGCTTAATGCTTATGGACATCACTGGTGATGGAAACTTAATCTCTTCTAAAAGCAAAGGACGCGAAGGATGGGTTAACGTATCACCTGTGGTAGTAGAACTAAGTCCTATAAGAGCAGCGATATCACCTGCGCATATAAAGCTTTTGTTTTCTCTTAAGTTAGCGTGCATAGCAACAATACGCCCAACCCGCTCCTTTTTGTTTTTGTTAACATTTAAAATATAAGAGCCTGCTTCTAAATATCCTGAATAAACTCTTATATAAACTAATTTCCCCACATGGCGGTCCGCTTGAATCTTAAAAGCAAGGGCGCTAAAAGGTTCTTCCAGTGAAGGCTTAACCTCTATGGTACTATCTTGTTGAGTAACATCACTTCCTTTGGAAGGAGGTAAATCCAAAGGGGAAGGTAAATATAGCACGACTGCGTCCAACAACTTCTGAATACCTTTATTTTTTAAAGCACTCCCGCATAACACCGGCACAAGT
>CAYXBX010000123.1:0-1847 GCA_964463445.1 uncultured Planctomycetia bacterium | reverse complement strand
ATAATAGCATCGCGCAAGCCAACCATTACCTATTTTTATACCAACCATAAGTCAATCGTATATCCTTATACTTTAAATCCAGAGGAGATATGGAATGAAATTTTAAAAGACAATGTAAAATATATAGTTGTCGATGAATTTTCTCCCCAAACTTACTATTATCTTTTGCCTTTTATTAGGAAATACAGAAGCAGACTTAAATTATTGCACAGAGTAGGAAACACAGGGGTTTTTTATGTTAAGGGAGATTGATTATCACTTATGAATTCTCCCTTTAGGCGAGGTAAGAGAGGAAGAAATGATTCATATAGCCATAGGAACAAAGGCACAGTTTATAAAGATGGCTCCTATTATGCACGAGCTTAAACGCCGCAGTGTTATTTTTAACCTTATAGATTTAGGCCAACATTCCCTTATAACTAATAATTTAAGAAAAGAGTTTGAAATAAAGATGCCTGATATATGCTTATCAGCGGGGACAAACATTTCCCATCTTTTCAGAGGTATAATGTGGACTATGCAGCTGATAACTAAAGGGTTTGATACTGGTTGGGTCAATAGGGAAGTTTTCTTAGATAATAAGGGCATATGTTTAATACATGGTGATACAGCGTCTACCCTGCTTGCTTTATACTTTGCAAAGCGAGTCAAACTTAAAGTAGCTCATATTGAGGCAGGATTACGTTCTTATAGCTACACAGAGCCATTTCCAGAAGAGTTAGTGAGGGTGATAGCAATGAGCCTTTCTGATGTTTTATTTGTTCCTTCTTCGTGGGCTTTTAATAATTTAAGGAAGATGGGGCTTGATAAAAAGGCCATTCTTATAGATGGCAACACTTCTTATGAGTCGACTCTGTATAGCTTGAATAAGAGAGTGGAGTTAAACTTAGATTTTGATAAGTTTTCTGTAGTTACAATCCACCGTATGGAAAACATATTCGTAAAGAGGAGGCTTAAGTTTGTTATAGATTTATTGGCTAAAATATCTAATAAGATTCCAGTTGTCTTTGTCCAACATCCGCCGACTATAAATCAGATTAACAAGTTTAGGTTTTGGGATGATTTAAGAAAGATAAGAAATATAAGGTTTTTTAAGATATTGTCTCATGCTCACTTTGTTCATCTTCTTGATAAATGCAGTTTTATTGTTACTGACGGAGGCAGTATCCAGGAGGAAAGCTATTATTTAAATAAACCCTGCCTTCTTTTAAGACATTGCACAGAAAGAAGGGAAGGTTTAGGGGAAAATGTTATACTTTCTAAATTTTGCTTGCCAGAGATAGATTACTTTTTAGGCCATTACAGCGAGTTTAGGAGAAAAGAACCACTGCATTTTAACAAGCCATCCGCAAAAATAGTAGACTATCTTATTGAAAACAATTATGCTTCTTAATATTTAGTTGTATGTGTATAGTTTGCGCTGCTGTTATTCTTCTTTCGATTGCTGCTGTTAACGCTGTGGTTTTCTATTTTATTGTTGGCGGTGCTGTTAAGCTAAAAGATGCTTTTAAGCTTACAGGCATAGCCACATCTGTTAACAAAATTATCTTCTCAGGTTCAGGGTATCTGCTTTCAAGTTATCTTTCTCAAGAAAAGAGACTGTCCTTTAGTCGCTCCATAAGTGCATTTTTTATGTTAGAGTTTCTTTCTGTCTCTTTATGGTTGGTGTTGGGCCTCTATTTTGGAGCTAAATTAGCTATAAGAATACCTTGGGTTATTCTGGCGGCTGCAATTATTGTTTTTATAACGGTATGGTTCAGAGGAAAAAGAGTTGTTGAAACAGCATGTAGCCTTCTAAGGTATTTTAAAGTGATAAAAAACAGAATTATTTTTATTATGCCATTTAT
>CAYXBX010000122.1:0-1881 GCA_964463445.1 uncultured Planctomycetia bacterium | reverse complement strand
CAGCAGCCACTGGTTTATCCGCCTTATTCCACGTTTCTGACTGGACACGTTCAGCCTTCAGTATTAAGCTAGACCTTTTGCTTCAGAGTGGTCGGGCACGTATTTTGTCTCGTCCTCGCTTAGTCTGTAGAAGCGGTAAGAGTGCCAACCTTCTTATAGGAGGTGAGGTGCCTATTTTTAATACTGAAGTTGCTTCAAGTGGAGGGGAAGGAACCAATATTGATTATAAAGAATATGGAATAAGGTTGAATATTGAGCCCACCGTGGTAGATGATGATAAGGTGGATATTAAATTAGATGTAGAAGTCAGTGAACTACAGAGTGCAGAGACCATAGGAGATCCTTCTGCTCCTACGGCTAAAGCGTATCCTTTAACTAAAAGGACAATATCTACGGAAGTATCTTTAAGAGATAATGCTACTCTTTCTATAGGGGGCCTTATCAAAGAAAAAACAGATGAGGACATTAAGAAATTCCCCTGGCTGGCAGATGTTCCGGTCTTAGGAGCTTTCTTCAGGCATAAATCAGTAAGCAAAGGAGGTGGCTCAGGCCAGAGAGGCAACACAGAACTTTTTATTACTCTAACTCCACATATCATTAATCCGAGAAGTACAAAAACCAAGAAAATTGTCTCGCCCTCTGGGGAATTGTCTCAAAAGGAAGAGGTGTTTAAGTTTTACGAAAAAAATAATATACCCGATGAACTCAAAGACTACATATATAAGATTCAAAAGAGGATTTTAAGCAATATATCGTATCCTAAAATGTTGCATAATACTGGATGGGAAGGCAGTTTGATTTTATCTCTAAAGATTTCTTCTACTGGCGAGCTTAAAAATGTAAGTGTTGTGCGTTCTTCAGGTTATAAGATATTTGATGAAGAGGCCTTAGAGGTGGTAAGAAAGTTGTCTTATCCTCCTTTTCCTGCCCGTGTGCATTTAAAAGAAGTAGGCATTGAGGTTCCCATTGTGTACAGAAGTGGGAAGTGAAGCATGACAAGAACCGCCGTATTTTTTAGTACAAAAGGTGGCGTTGGGAAAACAACCATCGCTTTAAATACCGCCGTAAGTCTTTCTTTAAAAAAGAGAAAGACACTGCTTCTTGGTTTAGATTTAGAAGCTCCCCTTGATGCAGCAAAGATGTGCAGCGTAAAAATTAAAAGAGCGATGGTAGACTTGATTCCTGTGTGGGAAAAGGTAATGAAGGACAAAGAGGCATTGAGGCCCACTTTTTTTACCTCGATAAACCCTTATTTAGATTTCCTTCCAGGAGTGGTCTCGCCTCGAACCATCCCTCACCTAAAGGTAAAAATCTTAGGGGAAATTTTAGAAACTTTACGTTCCATGGACTACGACTTTGTGATTATTGATGGGGGGAAAAATATTACCGATATTTTAGTAAAGATTTTTGACAATGCAAATATTATTTTTCTTGTGGTTACCCCTGACGTCCTTTCTTTATACCAAACTGAGTGGGTTATGGATACACTGCAAAGTTTGGGCTTCCCTTCTACAATGATAAAAGCAATCCTTAATCGCTCCGAAAGTAAAGGGAGTGTAAGTGCAAGTGAAATAAGACAGCTTCTGCCCATAGATATATTTTGTCAAATTCCTTCAGATGGGAAGGCAGCGGGTTTGGCTTTAAACCGCGGTAATCCGCTTGTTTTAGATTCTCCTAATAGTAGAATAAGCGTTGCTGTTAATTATCTTGCTCAGAGCCTTATTAATAAAGACGATATTTATATTTCCCATAAGCAGCTCTCAGAATTAAGGGTGAAGAAAGAAGAGTTGGAGGATAGAGAGCAAAAAAAGGATATATGGTCAAGCTTAGGGTTAACTGAGCCTGTAAGGGAGGTAGAGATAACCCGAGAGGAAGATACAA
>CAYXBX010000121.1:0-1956 GCA_964463445.1 uncultured Planctomycetia bacterium | reverse complement strand
GAGAGCTTCTTGTAGAGACGGAAGGGAAATTTGGAGGTTTAGGAATCGAGATTACTATAAAGGAGGGGCTCTTAACTATAGTATCTCCCATTGAGGATACACCTGCCTGGCGGGCAGGTCTTAAAGCAGGGGATATTATTGTTAAGATAGACGGTAAGCTTACCAAAGGGATTACCCTTAATGAGGCTGTAAAAAAACTACGGGGAAATCCGGGGACAAAAGTTACTCTTACCGTTTTAAGAGAGAAAGACAGAAAGATTGAAGATGTGACCGTTACAAGAGGAATAATAAAGATAAAGGACATAAAGAGGGCTCTTATCCTAGAGGATGGAGTTGGATATATACGTCTTACAGAATTTAGAGAAAATACTGCAAAAGATTTAGATAAGGCTTTAAAGAAGCTTAATAAGCAAGGAATGAGAGCTTTGATTTTAGACTTAAGAAATAATCCTGGAGGGTTACTTCATTCTGCTGTTGAAGTGGCAAGTAGATTCTTAGAGGATGAGAAGCTTATTGTTTATACCAAGCCAAGAAGTGGCAAGAGAATAGAGTATAAGTCCTTGTCTGCCGATGTAAAATATTTAAATATTCCTATGGTGGTGATGATAAATAGAGGTAGTGCTTCAGGAAGTGAGATTGTGGCAGCAGCTTTGCGTGAAAATAAACGGGCAATTCTTCTGGGGGAGAAGAGTTTTGGAAAGGCATCTGTCCAGACGGTGCTTCCTCTTTCTGATGGTTCTGCAATAAGGCTTACAACGGCTAAATATTACACCCCGTTGGGTCACAGCATACATGAGAAGGGAATTAAGCCAGATATCATTGTTGCTAAAGAAAAAGTAAATAATAATAATAAGGAAGAAGATATTTTTGAAGAGCTAAAAAAAGATAAAAAAGAGTTTGATTACAAGAAAGATTACCAGATATTAAGAGCCCTGGATTTGATTAGAGGTTTGTTAGTTTTGGCTTTTGATTCCGATACAGGTAAGTAGCATGTATGTTTTGGGTATAGAGAGCTCCTGTGACGATACTTGTTGTGCTGTTGTCAATGGGCGAAGGATACTTTCCAATGTAACTATCTCTTCTTTATCTTTACATAAGCCTTATGGTGGTATTGTTCCCGAGATAGCTACACGTAATCACCTTAAATTTATCGATAGGGTTTTTCGATTGGCTATTGAGAGGGCAAATATAGATGTAAAAGATATAGGGGTTGTAGGGTTTACCCATAGGCCAGGACTTATAGGGGCATTGGTAGTAGGAGCCAATTTTGCAAAGGCATTATCCTTGGCGTTAGATAAACCTTTAATAGGGGTTAACCATCTCTATGCTCATCTCTATGCCCCTTTCCTGGATAACCGCATAAAGTTCCCTTTTCCTTTTATAGGACTTGTTGTTTCCGGTGGTCATACAGAGTTATTTTTCGTGTCTGATTTTGACAATATAAAGTGTGTTGGGAAAACCCGAGATGATGCTGCAGGAGAGGTGTTTGATAAAGTTGCCAGGGCATTTGGCTTGGGATATCCTGGAGGATGGTATATTGATAAGCTGTTTAAAGAAGAGTACAAAGACAGTTTTAAGTTTAAATGTGCCGACTTAGGATTAAATTTCAGTTTTAGTGGTATAAAGACAGCTCTTGTATATAGAAAGATAGAACTGGAAAAAGATAGAAAGTTATCAAGGGAACTCATTGTAAAGTTGCTTTCTTCTTTTCAGGAGAGCATAGTAAAAAACATTGTAGATAAGACAATTTTAGCCGCAAAAAAATATAGGGTTAAAACAATTGTTGCAGGAGGAGGGGTAGTTGCTAATCGCCGTTTAAGAAGACTATTAAGGAAAGCGGCAGTGGAGAATAAATTAAGGCTTCTTCTAGCGCCCGTTACTCTATCATCAGACAATGCAGTAACAGTTGCAGGATTGAGTTATTATCTATATAATGTAAAGAGAAGAAAGAGTGAT
>CAYXBX010000120.1:0-1980 GCA_964463445.1 uncultured Planctomycetia bacterium | reverse complement strand
GCCTTATCCCTTAAAATACCAGCGTTATTAACCAAAATGTCAATTTTTTTAAATTTGGCAATGGTTTTTCTTACTACCTCTTTAGCGGCATTATACTGACACACATCAGCCTTTATACCAACAATTTCTCCTTTTAAGACCTTCGCCTCTCTTATAAGGCGCCTAGCTTCTTTTATACTGCTTCTATAAATAAAAACAACCTTTGCCCCTACTTTAGCAAAGGTTATACAACAAGCCCTTCCAATCCCACGTGTTCCACCAGTAATTATAACAACTTTTTTTCTTAACTCCTTCACTATAAATATTATAGCAAAAAAATTCAATAAGAGAATGATTTTTAATAAGAAAAATATAAATCATCTCATAGTAAAGAGCGATTAGAAGATAGTTACATGCTCACTATGTTCGCGTCATACGATAGTCATAAGTTCCGCCTGACGTCACAACGTCATACAGTTGTAAGAAAGAGGAAATTTGCTAATGGTAAAAGATTTTGATGAGTTAGATGTATATGACAACGTATGACTACTGTATGACGTGAGCGAAGCGAACATATGACAATGTATGACTATCGTATGACAATGTATGACGCCCGAAAGGCAAATCTGTGTGTTAATCTGTACATAACGTATCTCTATGTGGCTTTCTCTAAAACACAGGCGCTGTTGTAACCACCGGGACCGAAAGAGGTTATTAAAACAGTTTTAATATCTTTACGGCGGGATTTATTAGGAACACAATCTATATCACAATCTGAATCAGACTCCTTATAGTTTATTGTAGGAGGAACAATACCTCTATGCATTGCCCCAATAGATGAGATAATCTGTAAGATACTTGAGGCAGAGAAAGTTTCGCCAAGCATTGACTTTATAGAAGTTATGGGTATTTTCTTAAGTCTGTTACCAAAAATTTTCTTTAAGACAGCTACTTCTATCCTATCCATATCAACTGATGAATTAGCACAGCTTAAAATACAATCAATATCATCTATAGATACCTCTGCCTCATCTAAAGCGGCTTTTATTGCTTTCTCAAGACCTACACCCTGTGGATGAATTTTTCCAATCCTATACCCGTCAAAATAACTACTGATACCTGTTATCTTTGCCCAAACTTTTGCTCCCCGTTTTCTTGCTAAAAGCTCATCCTCTATACACAAAACCCCTGCCCCTTCTCCCAAAACAGGCCCATTTCTTCTTTTATCAAAAGGACAACTTATCGCCTCACCCTTAATGCCTGCCATATATCCCAGTTTGTGAAACCCAAAAAATAAAGAATAAGTTAAAGAATCTACTCCTTCTACTAATACTATATCTGCGTTGCCTACATAAAGGGCATTAATACCATAAGTTAACGCTTCAAGTCCTGATGTGTATCCTGTGCTTATAGTGGTGTTAAATCCCTGAATATTAAACCTTATAGAAACCAAACTTGAGGCAGCATTTACAACAGTGGAAGGAAAAAGTGCAGGGCTGGCAAACTCTATACCTTCTTTAAACACTTCTCTATCAAACTCAACAATAGGCCAGAAATGAGAAAAAGTTGTCCCTGTTACTACACCAACTCTATCTGTGGAGGCTTCTGTGATTTCTATACCAGAACTTTCTAAAGACTCTTTAGCGGCAGTCATTAAAAACAGCGCCCCTCGTTCAATGTTGCGCAACCCCCGCGGTCCCAAATATTTCTTAGCATCAAAATTTTTTACCTCAGCGCCGATATGAACAGAAAACTTATCCGTATCAAAAGATTCAATTTTATCTATCCCACAACAGCCTTCTTCCAAAGATTGCCAGAACTGTTCTTTCCCTACTCCAACAGAGGCAACAACTCCTATTCCTGTAATTACCGGCTGTAACTTTTTGGCCTTTTGTTCGTAAGACATAGCCACCTGTTTATACGCAGATTAGCGCAGATATATAAAAGTCACAAGGTCACAAGGTCACACGTCACATAGTCACACGTAGAAACGTGAGGACA
>CAYXBX010000119.1:0-1993 GCA_964463445.1 uncultured Planctomycetia bacterium | reverse complement strand
GAGGGAAAGAAAGTAGGGCTATTTACAGAGATGGGATTGTCTGTAATAAAAGAGGTAGGAAATATCATCATCTCAAGCTATATAAGTTCACTTAGCTTTTTTATCAAGAAGCTCATTATTCCATCCTTCCCTATTCTTATAAATGCTCCTTTTGCTGAAGTGATGAATATGCTTACTGTAGGGTATGAAAAAGAAAGGTATGTCCTTATAGTGGAAGCGCTTTTTGAAGAAGAAAAGGCAAGCATAAAAGGTAATTTCTGGCTTGTGCTTACTCCTGAGGCAGCAGAGGAAATCAAAAGAGTTTGCAAGAAAATATTAGAATCCATACATAACAGTTGAGCATGATTGAAGCAAATATTCTGTTACTAAGTGACGACAGCGAAATACTTCAATATGTTAAAAGCCTATTAGAAGGTGAAGGGTATGTAGTAAATACTTACACCGATACCAACTCGTTTCTTATTGCCCTTGAAGAGAAAAACTTTGACCTTATAATAATGGAACTAAAAGGGAAAGAAATAAACGGTATTGAGCTTTGCAAAGCAATCCGCAGCAACTTTATGTTAAGACATATTCCTATTATCCTTCTTGTAGAAAAAGCTCATACTATTGAGAAGATAAAAGGGATATACGCTGGCGCTGATGATTATATAGAAAAGCCTCCTCATGCCCCTGAACTCCTAACAAGGGTAAAAGCAAGTCTATGGAGGGCAAAAAGAGATTTAGACGCTAACCCTTTAACAAAACTTCCGGGAAACGCCTCTATTCTAAAAGAGCTGGAGAAAAAAATAAGCAATAAAGAGATCTTTTGTGCCGCTTATGCCGATTTAGATAAGTTCAAAGAATACAATGACTACTATGGATTTGGGTGGGGAGACAGACTTATTCAGCACACCGCCTCTGTAATCTACAATGCTATTAGGGAACTGGGAAGCGAAAACGACTTTATAGGACACGTTGGAGGCGATGATTTTCTTTTTATTACCCTTCCTGAATCTGTGGAAAATATATGCAAAAAGATTGTATATGATTTTGACATGAGTATACCCTCTTTCTATAAGGAAGAAGATAAAGAACGTGGATATATCGTCATTAAAGACAGAAAAGGAATACTAGCCGAGATTCCTTTCATTACCATCTCTATAGGAATAGTAAGCACTAAGGAAAAAAAGATTACCCATGCTGGACAGATTATCGAGATTGCCACTGAGTTAAAAAACTACTGCAAAACTTTCCCTAAAAGCATTTACATTATGGACCGCAGAAAGGACTATAAAAAGATATAGTCTTGCCTTTCAATATCTTCTCTATCTTTTATAAATTAGCAGTTAAAAGGGCGATGGGGTTTCTAATAAGAGTATAATTGAGGTCTTATTTTTAGCTTAGAGGAATTGTACTTACTTTATCAAAAACAATCCCTGATTCAAAAGTATCCCCTCTGGGATTACTCCATATAACTTTTCCCTTTACAAAGAATGGACCTACATTGGGCAAAATTTTAAATTCACCGGTAACGATTTTCTCTTTATCTAAAGGGGTATTAGTAACTATACGCATCCCACCAATACTTACATCCAGCACTTTCACCTCTTCTTTTGCGCCCTCTAAATCAATCACAGCTTTTTCTTCTAACCCCCAACGGTTAAAACGTCTCTTATCCTCCATTATTCCTCCTTTTTATGCCCTTCTTTCTGTTCCTCGCCCTTTGTCTTTCTTACCTCTTCTACTTCTTCATGAGAAAGGACCTCTGCCAGTTCTATAAGAATGAGCAGTCTTTCCCCCAATTTGCCCACTCCCTTTAAATATTTCTGATGGACTTCGGTAGTTATAAGCTCAGGTGTAGAATCTATACTCTCCGTAGATAAACGCAAGACCTCTGTAACTTCATCAACAATCATACCCACGGTATTATCCTCTACTTCCACAACAATAATCCGCGTCTTATCAGAACGAGGAGCAGGTGTAAGGTTAAGCCTCTTAGCCAAATCTATTA
>CAYXBX010000118.1:0-2011 GCA_964463445.1 uncultured Planctomycetia bacterium | reverse complement strand
ATAACATTCTTAATTTTCATCTTCTTATAGATAAAAATGTTTCCCTTGAGGAATCGCACGCAATAAGTCATCGTATATCTAACTTACTGAAGAAGAAGTTTAGTTTATCGCAGGTACATATTCATGTTGAGCCTTACCTAAAAAAGAGGGGATATATATGAAAAAATACAAGGAGGGTGGTATGAGTTTAAGTTTAGATGTAGTGAAAATAAAAAAGACCGATGATTTAAATATTATTATTGGTCAGGCACATTTCATAAAGACTGTTGAGGATATTTATGAGGCATTAGCCTCAAGTGTTCCTGGGATGAAATTCGGTTTTGCTTTCTGTGAGTCTTCAGGAGCAACTCTGGTAAGAAGTGATGGCAACGATAAGGAACTGATAAAGATAGCCTGTGAGAATGCCTTAAACGTAGGAGCAGGCCATACATTCTTTATTTTAATAAAGGATGCTTACCCTATAAATGTTCTCAATCAGATTAAGATGATTCCGGAGGTTTGCCGTGTTTTCTGTGCCACCGCTAATCCCCTTGAAGTTATTGTTGCCCGTACAGAGCAAGGTAGAGGAATTGTGGGTGTAATTGACGGGGCCTCTCCAGGCGGAGTGGAAAAAGAAGAGGATATTAAGTGGCGTAAGGAATTCTTAAGGAAGATTGGGTACAAAAGATGATATAGCGATTAGAATTAGGGTGTAGCGAATAGCGTATAGCGATTAGAAGATAGTCACATGCTCACTATGTTCGCGTCATACGATAGTCATAAGTTCCGCCTGACGGCACAACGTCATACAGTTGTAAGAAAGAGGAAATTTGCTAATGGTAAAAGATTTTGATGAGTTAGATGTATATGACAACGTATGACTACTGTATGACGTGAGCGAAGCGAACTTATGACTACTGTATGACCATGTATGACGTGAGCACAGCGAGCAGTATGACGGCCGTAAGGCCATATGACGTGGAGCGAAGCGACACATATGACGCGAGGCAAAGCCGAGCATATGACAATGTATGACTATTGACTATATCCTATTGGCTGTTATAATCTTAGCCTATGGATAAGGAGACAAAGAAAATATTGCGCAGGAGATTAGCATGGATTTCTTTACGTATGTTTACTCTTTTATGTAGCAAGTTGTCTCTTCCCCAGAGTTATTGCATAGGTAAGATTGCAGGTTTGTCTGCTTATAACTTTATAGCTTTGCGTCACAGAAGGATTGCTTTGGATAGTTTAAGTATTGCTTTTCCCGGATTAAGCAGAAAAGAAAGAGAAAGAATCGCCAGGGATTTCTTTGTATTCATGGCACAGAGCTCCTTAGAAACTATAATGTTTCTTAAAGACTTTAAGTATCTGGATAATGTCCGGATTGAAGGCAGAGAATTTCTAGACGAAGCCTTAGAAAAAAGAAGGGGGGTAATCCTTTTAACTGCCCATATGGGGAACTTCCCTCTTATGAGTCTAAAACTTGCCAGTTTAGGATATCCTGTTTGGGTTATGGCTCGTCCGATGCGTGACCCCCAGGCAGGAGATTATATTCATAGTTTAAGAACGCAAGCAGGCATTAAGACTATTTTTTCTTATCCTCGCCGTGAATGTGTAAATCAGACTATAAGGGTATTGCGTAACAATGAAATAGTAATGATACAGATGGACCAGAATTTTGGCACTGGGGGGGTATGGGTAAAATTCTTTGGCCGGTTAGCCGCCACACCCGTGGGTCCTATTGTTTTTGCTCTACGAACTAATTCTGTAATAGTTCCTTGTTATATTAAAAGAGAAGGGGTAGGTAAACATTGCATAAAGTTGTTTTCTCCTTTAGAGGTAGAAAAGACAGAAGACAAAGATGAGACAGTCCTTGTTAATGCTATAAAGTTTACTAGAATTATTGAAGAATGGGTGAGGGAGAATCCTTCCCAATGGGGATGGATTCACCGTCGCTGGAAATCCTTGCCTTCCTCTAATGTTATGAAGATGAAGTTTAAGGTGCAAAAGGATTGACATGGAAATAAAA
>CAYXBX010000117.1:0-2122 GCA_964463445.1 uncultured Planctomycetia bacterium | reverse complement strand
TTGTTCCTCCACCCGTTGTTCCTCCACCCGTTGTTCCTCCACCCGTTGTTCCTCCGCCGCTATAAACCTGACTAAAATCATTAGCTGCCGTGCTAATCACATCTCCTGCCTGGTTAAAACTTCCCTGCACTTTATTACCAATTACACGAGCACCAATGATAATAGCAGCGATAATGGCGGCAAGAACAATAGTATACTCCAAAATACTCTGACCTTCTCTGCGCTTATCCATCACAACTCACCTCCTTAACCTACCTACTAGACTCATACAACTCCTGCTGGACAATCTTTAGCCGGGCATTGAGTGAACGCTGAATATAGGCATTCATAGCTAAGAGAGCGGCCGATATGATACTAAAAAGGAGGGCGTATTCTAAAATACTTTGTGTTCTCTTGCTTACAGTCATTTCACTCTTCCCACGCTAAAGAATCTCCGCACATCCTCGTAGTCAAATCCATAAGCTGACTACGAAGACTACCCCTTATATTGACAAAAAACAAAGAGGTAACCAAAGCCATAAGAACAACAGCAAATAAAACACTATACTCCAACACGGCTTGTGACTTCCTCTTTGTCCTCATGAATTTTGTTCACCCCCCCTTGGATACCACTTAAATATAACATATAAGAAAAATAAAAATCAATGTCCAGAAAATTTTTTTTGTAAGCGTTTTCTTAGAAAAATCCTGCAAAAATATTTTGAAAAAACGCTTTCACTATCATTAAACTGCTCTGTATTATGCTTGATTATACTTGTTATTAAAGAAAAGGAAGGTCTTAATCTTTGGGGGAAAACATACTTTTGGGAATATCAAAGCCCTTTATTCTCATATCCTCATAATAAGTAGGGATATGACCCGTAGCGGTGTAATAACCCTGGATACGGCGGTTTTTGTCAAGACCTGTTTGTTTAAAAATAAATACATCTTTTAGATTTACCCTTGTTTCATCAAGCATGCCTACAATCTCTGTAATCCCCACTACACGCCTAGAACCGTCGCTAAGACGGGCGGTGTGAACAATCAACTCAATTGCAGAAGAAATCATCTCTCTTATAGCACGGATAGGAAGCTCAATCCCACTCATAAGAATCATACTGTCAAGCCTTATTAGAACGTCGTGGGGAGAGTTGGCATGAATTGTAGACATACTTCCGTCATGGCCTGTGTTCATTGCCTGAAGCATATCCAGAACTTCTTTCCCTCGGCACTCACCAACAATTATCCTATCAGGGCGCATACGCAGGGTATTCCTAAATAAATCTCTTATGGTAACTTCTCCCTTCCCCTCAATATTAGGTGGCTTTGACTCTAATCTTATCCAATGCTGATGATGGAGTTTCAACTCTGCAGAATCCTCTATGGTAACTATCCTTTCTCCATCAGGAATACACTCTGAAAGTATATTAAGAAGCGTCGTCTTACCAGAGCCTGTCCCCCCCGAGACAAGAATGTTTTTGCGTGCTTTTACGCTTGCCTCTAAGAAAATCGCCATATCTTCATTCATACTATCAAACTTATTAATCAAATCTTTCATCGTAAGACGTTGTTTGGCAAACTTTCTTATTGTTAAAGTAGGACCAGTTAAACTTAAAGGGGGGATTATAGCATTCACACGAGAACCGTCAGGAAGACGCGCATCTACATAAGGGGACGATTCATCAATACGCCGCCCTAAAGGAGCAAGAATCCTTTCTATTACCACCCTTACTTGATCATTAGAGGTGAAACGTTTGCTGGTAAGCTCTAATCTGCCATCTCTTTCTATATAAATCTGATCCTTATTATTAACCATTATTTCTGTAATCTGAGGGTCTTTTATTAAATCCTCTAAAGGTCCTAATCCCAGTGCCTCATCGATTATTTCTTTGGTAAATTTTTTTCTTACTTCATAAGAGGAAATAAACCCTTTGGCTGTCTTTGCCAAGATATTGGTAAGTATTCTTTCTGCCTCCTCTTTTAAACGCCTTGTCTGTTCCACATCCATAGTAATAACCTCTATAGGGAGTTTTTTTAAGTTCATCTCGTCTACGAGTTGGCGGTGGATTCTTTTTTTCAAAGCAATAATTGTATCTTCCTCTCGGGTTATCTCTACCTCCCTTACAGGCTCAGTTAACCCTAA
>CAYXBX010000116.1:0-2222 GCA_964463445.1 uncultured Planctomycetia bacterium | reverse complement strand
TATACTCTCTCCTTTTTTTAAAAGCCATGCCTTTGCTTCATTAGGTCCTGCTGTAAAAAAAGATATGTATCCTGTTGCCTCTAAGACTTTTCTTAAAAGTTCTTCTATGTTCTCGGTGTCAAAAATAATTATAGGTTTTGCTGTTAGAAAGGCATATTCTTTTATCTTTTTGGCATCCTGAAGGGTAAAATGGGAAGAAATAGTCTCTTCTTTTTCTAAAATATCCTTAACCCTGTGTAATATCTCATTATCAGGGTTTCTTTCCAGCGCTCTCTCTACCTTCTCTAAATCACTGATTATATAGTTAATGATATTGCTTTTCTTTATAACTAAACCTTCGCATGCAGAAGCATCGCTGTCGGTAAACTCTATAGAGATAAATGTTATCTTTTTTGATTTCGCTCTCTTCTGTAGTTTTTCCAGACGAGGGTCGTGATAAATCTTTTTGCCAATAAGCTCTTCTATATCTGTAAATATCTTCACTCTTCCTCTTTTGCTTTCTTGGCTTGGGCTATAATACCCTGGGCAATACGAGCAGGGACAATTTCATAGTGAGAAAAACTCATAGTGTAACTTCCTCTTCCCCCGGTTACAGAGCGTAAGTCTGAGGCATATTTAAACATTTCTGCAAGGGGAACCAATGCTTTAACAATCTGATTCTTTCCTTTGGGCTCCATTCCTAAAACTCTTCCTCTTCTACCATTAATATCGCCCGTTATCTGACCCATAAACTCATCGGGAACAACTATTTCCACATTCATAATAGGCTCAAGCAATACACTTCCTGCCTGCTCCAAAGCTTTCTTCAATGCCATAGATCCTGCTATCTGGAAGGCAATATCAGAAGAATCAACCGGATGATAAGAACCATCGTAAAGAATAACTCTAATATCAGTAATGGGGTATCCGGCAAGAATTCCTTCGGCCATCGCCTTGCGAATTCCTTTTTCCACCGAAGGAATAAAATTACGCGGGATAGCCCCTCCTACAATTTTATCTACAAACTCAAAATTCTTCCCTCGTTCTAACGGCTCTACTTCAATCCATACATCCCCATACTGACCACGGCCGCCAGTCTGCTTTTTGTATTTTCCCTGCACCTTAACTGATTTCGTTATAGTCTCCTGGTAAGGAACCTTGGGAGTGCCTAAATCAACATTCGCCTGGTACTTACGCTTCATTCGGTCAATGATTACATGAAGATGAAGCTCGCCCATCCCAGATATTATAAGCTCTTTAGTCTGAGTATCCCGTGAGACACCAAAAGTAGGGTCTTCACTGGTAAGTCTTGATAGTGCTGTTGAAATTCTCTCTTCATCTTGACGTGTTTTGGGCTTAACAGAAGCAGAATAAGCAGGAGATGGAAATACCAAAGGACTGAATATTACAGGATTAGATGGTGAGGAAAGTGTGTCTTGAGTCTGTGTATTCTTCAATTTAGCCACTGCCCCAATGTCTCCCGCAGATAGTGTTTCCTTGGCTATCTGTTGCTTACCTTGCAACATATAAAGCTGGCCAAACTTCTCCTTGTGTCCCTTTGTAACATTTAACACTTCGCCATTAGAAGAGACTGTGCCAGAAAACACTCTAAAAATATTAAGTTGACCTACATAAGGGTCAATTACTGTTTTAAATACTTGGGCACTAAAAAAAGCGTCTTTAGGAGATATCTCGATATCATTCCCTTTAGCGTCCTTTGCTTTCCTGGGGAGAGCCTCTTCTACGGAAGGCATAACACCAATAATTAAATCTAAAAGTACATCTACGCCTTTCCCTTCAGAAGCTACCCCTCCCACAACAGGAAAAACTTGTGAATTTAAGATGCCTTTCTTTAGGGCGGTGTTTAACTCCGCCGGTTCTAAAGTTCCACCCTCCAGATACTTCTCCAACAAAGCATCGTCGCTTTCTGCTATGCTTTCAACCAACGCACCATAGAGCTCACTATTTTTATCTTTATTGTCCAGTATACTTAAGACTTCTCCTTTATCAATTAAAGAAAAGGCAACTGCTTTTTTCGTCAATACGCTTCTTATCTCCTCAACTGTCTTGATAAAATCTGTGTTTTCTTTATCTAGTTTGTTAACAAAAAATATACAGGGAATATTTTCTCTCCTTAAGAACTCCCACGCCTTTTCTGTTCCAACCTCTACCCCACCTGTGGCATCAACCACAAGGACAGCAAAATCAGCTGCCCTTATAGCTGCTATTAACTCTCCTATAAA
>CAYXBX010000115.1:0-2320 GCA_964463445.1 uncultured Planctomycetia bacterium | reverse complement strand
TTTATCCCATATAGAATTAAACCAGGCCTTACTATATTAAAATGGGCCTCTTTGTATTTTATCAACCCAATGCTATTGGCACAGTGAAGATACTTAAATTTAATACCCTCTTTCTCTAAACATTTAACCACAGCATTAAATGTCTTTATCTGATTTTTGGTAAACCTAACGTCTACATCAGCAACAGGAAAATGTGTATATAGCCCTTCCAATTTTAAGTTGGGAAGACGTGTAAGCCTCTTTATAAAATTAAAACACTCCTTATGCCATACTCCCAGCCTCCCCATACCCGTGTCAATCTTTACATGAATAGGAATCTTTTTGCTTATCTTTTTTGCCTCTCTATTTAAATTCTTTGCAAACGATAAATCAACAACGGTGGGAATCACCCTGTATTTTATAAATTCACTCGCAAACCTCTTATCTACTACACTTAACACAAGAATGCCTTCCTTAAAGCCTCCCTTTCTTAATATAATCGCCTCTTCTAGGCTTCCTAAACCAAAAAAATCCACTCCAAGACGCGAAAGCTCTCTTGTTAAAGGAATAAGACCATGCCCGTAAGCTTGTTGTTTTAAAGTAGCCATTACCTTTACACGAGAACCCACTATTCTCTTTATCTTCCTAAAATTATATCTTAACGCCTTCAAATCTACCTCTATCCACAAAGGCCTGTACATACTATCTATTTTGTTATACTCATATATCATAGCATCTCACAGTCTCATAATCATACAGAACATGCTTCCTGCTAAAGTATCTACTGTTTAGCGGATAGCGATTAATCAATGGTTAATGTTGAATATTCGCCATCCCGCAAACCCACCAGACTATACGCTGACTGCTATCCGCTTTACCTGGCAATCTCGAGGATAAATATAAAGCGGTTCCAGCTTCCTTAAGGGAGTAAACTTTTCTTCCAAGTAATATTCCTTAGCCAACATAGCTAAATACTTAGCTTTTGGCCATATATCTTTGGGATAAACATTAATAGTGTGATCAACCTGAGATGCTTTATTTCTTAAGAAACTATCATACGTACACAATGTATAGTCTTTGTATCTTTCTAAGAAGTCATCTGGTTTATAGAGAGCCTCTTTTTTTTCTCTTATAATTTTACCATCTTTTACCCTAAAAGGGGCACCATAAATAAGGTTTCTCCTTGCATCAGAAGCTACAGCAATACGCTCATATTTATGTTTTATCTGTGCAGCACATCCAAAAAAACTACCTATGCCAATTACAGGTTTTTCCAAAGAAATACTAAAAGCTTTTATTATGCTGAAAGAAATGCGCAAACCTGTAAATGAACCGGGCCCTTTACCTACACAGAAAGCATCAAAATCTTTTACAGAAAGCCCTAGTTTTTTTAGAGCATTTTTTATATATACAATCAGCCGCGAGGCAGCGTGTTTTTTACGGCGGTTAAAATCAAAGATTACCTTACCCTTTAAAACTACAGCAAAAGATATAAGTTCACTTGAAGTATCAACTGCTAATAAGTTCATATTTTATTATTAAAAATCTCCTTAATCCTTCTAAGCTTCGCCTTACAATAACCCCGCGCAGCAAACACAATACTGCGCCTGTTTTCTCCTTCAAATTGCATCTCAACTTTAATGTGTTTAGACAACATACCTTCTATTCTCTCTCCCCACTCAATAAAAGTTATGCCTTCTGGTTCGTAGAGATAATCTTCGTATCCTACATTAAACAACTCTTCTACTCTGTTTATCCTGTAAAGGTCAATATGAAACACTCTTTTCTTTTTTGCAGAATATTCTTTTATAATCGTAAAAGAAGGACTTCTTACCTTCTTCTCATTAACTCCTAATGCTGCAACAACTCCCTTTATAAATGTTGTTTTGCCAACCCCTAAAGGTCCTTCTAATATCACTACATCACCCTCATCTAATATCTTAGATATTTTTTTTGCCAGATTCCTGGTATCTCTTGGCGAATTAGTAACAAATTTCATTACTTTCTGTTTAACTTATTCACAACCACAATAAGAAAACAAGCTAAACACAAAAGCCAAACCAACACCTATAACATTATCTTTTCCTCCTGTTGTAAAAATTATTAGAGGAGATTCCACATATGCTTTTTGACTTTGCATTGATATTATATACCAAACAAAGTGTTATTTAAACAGAGAGATTAAAAAATAATCAAGAACTAAAGCTGGGCGTAGCGGTCTTAAAATGTTTCAAGATGCTAAAGTCCATTCTTTCAACAATTATTAATCTAACATACGCTTGCAGACAATACATTTCTATTAATAAATGGTACTGTGATTTAAATTGCGCCGTAGCCAATA
>CAYXBX010000114.1:0-2331 GCA_964463445.1 uncultured Planctomycetia bacterium | reverse complement strand
GATCGTTACGCTTTAGAGGAATATAAAAAACTATTTGACCCAAATGAAAAAATATAAAGCTGTTTTCTCATCGTTACATACTCTTTATAGACTAACCACAAGTATAAACGACATACAGAGCTTTATTATAGGGGTCTGCAAACTTTACAGGAATATACTTAAATCAGAAAAAATAATAATTGTCTGCAAGACCTCTAACTCCCATGGTTTCTTAAAAGTGACTCTTGAGAATAATAAACAAACTATTAAAAAAGGGGGAATGTCAATTCTCACCAGCCGCGAAAGAGAAATATTCAAACGGGGAAAAGAAGTCATCTTAAACACCAGGATGATTCATCCTTTAATCTTCAGTGACATTATTGGCGGAGTATATGTTAAAAGAAAAATAAAAGACGATATCTTTGATGAACTGGACAAGAAATGGTTCGTCACTATTTCTGAACAGGTAAGCATTTATCTAAAAATATTCTCTTTGTATCATGAGCAGAAAAAAATAATGATTGGTTATATAAAATCATTGACTAATCTTTTGGATAAATACATTCCAACTTCTTACCTTCATACCAAAAGTGTTTTTAAGCTTATCCGTGCCCTAGGAAAAGACATGAATCTAACAAAATCTGAAATAAAGTCGTTAGAATACGCTTCTATGCTACATGACGCAGGAAAACTTAAAATACCCTCCAAGCTTTTGAAGAAAAAACGCCCCCTAACAGAAAAAGAATACAAAATTATTATGGAACACCCAAAAGCAGGCTCAGATTTAATTAAAGATTTGGCTGCCCTTAAACCCGTTGCCCCTATCATCCTGCACCACCATGAGCGTTACGATGGGACTGGATACCCTTCGCGTCTAAAAAAGGAGGAAATCCCTTTGGGCTCAAGAATACTGGCAGTTATAGACGCCTTTGATGCAATGTTCTTTGGCAGACCCTATAGAAAAAAGATGAAATTATATACAATAGAAAAAGAGCTTAAAAAGCAGATGGGAAAACAATTTGACCCTAAGGTTGTTAATCATTTCCTAAAAATACTTAAAAAGAAAAGGATTAGAAAATACTTGCGCTCTTTCTACTAACTTCTTATAATAATGATTGATGAAAGAATATCAATTAGAGTTGTTTTATGATAGAGAAAAGAAAAAAGATGAGCTGCGCAAGAGAAGACATGTTCTTGTAGTGCCTCTTGATGTAGTTATTTTAGTGAATATAGTTGCTGTCTTCTCTATAGCAGTTGCTTTTTCTTTAGGTGTAGAAAAAGGGAAAAAAATTGCGCTACAGCATAATAAAAAGAGCAATATAACTTTACCCGTTGCAGAAAGCAATGAGAATGCAACAATGGAAAAGGCTGTTGTCACCAAAGAAATACCAACGCGTCTAACAGAAAAACTTAAAGCAAAAAAAGAAGAAGAATATATAATTCAAGTAGCATCGTACCTCAAAGAAGACATTGCGCACAAAGAAAAAGAGTACTTAAAAAAAGAAGGATTTTCTGCACAGCTATCCAAAAAAGGCAAGTATATTGTTCTTTTTGTGGGAAAGTTTCTGTCTAAAAAAGAGGCGGAAAGAATAAAAACATTATTAAAAAAGAGATACGGGGACTGTTTTATAAGGAGGATGTGATGAGTTTACATTCGTCTCTACGACACGGTAGCAGTAAAGGTTCTGTACGTACTGTATTAAAAAGGGAAGAAAGAATCAAGAAACTTATGGCTGAAGGGAAATGGAATAAAGAAAGCAGTGTGTTTGGCCTCCCCAAAATAAAGATAGTACGAATGAAGATATCAAAGAAAGAAAAGAAACAAGAAGCTCAGGAGAAACAAGAAGAGCAAAAGAAAGAATAAAAAATCCTCAACATTTTCCACAACATAGCCATCTAATAATATGCCATGAATACAGTAAGAACTATTGGCCTAATGCTTATTATACTTATAAGCACCCCCTTAAGAGAAGCATTCTCTCTTACGGGTAGAATCAACAAAAATAACATCAATATAAGGAGCGATTCTACTACTTATGGAGAAATTATCGGCAGACTCAAAGAAGGTGATACAGTAAAGATAATTAAAGAAAAATTTGAATGGTATAAAATAATCCTCCCATCTAAATTTATCGTATATACAGATAAGAATTATCTTGCAAGAAAAGACAATGCTAACTTTGTAGTCACAGCTACTGTGCTTAATCTCCGAGCTAAACCATCTATGTCTGCTTCTGTCATAGGAAAAGTAAAGAAAGGAACTGTGTTACGCTATGCGAAAGACGAAGGCGCGTGGATAGGCGTATATGGATTTCCTCATGCATATGGATGGGTACATAAAAAATTTGTAGA
>CAYXBX010000113.1:0-2490 GCA_964463445.1 uncultured Planctomycetia bacterium | reverse complement strand
TAAAATGTACATCCTCAATAAACAAATCGCTGGTTACAAGATACCACTCACCCCTCTGCCGGATCACTGCACAGTCGTCACCAATACCAAAGAAGATACTTTTAGACTTCCCTGTTTTTCCCCTCAAATACTCAATCCATTCCAGTTCGTTAAATCTCATAGTTCCTCTCTATCTGCACATCGATATTATAGCCCAAAGAAAAAATTGCTTAAAGGATAAAATTACGTAGTAGAATGCAATAAATAACAGGGAAGTCTCTTTGGTGTTTTAAGTTGGCGATTGATGTAATAGTGCTCTATAGCAATGTGTTAGATTAGAAGATGGGAAAAGATAAAGAAAAAATATTAGTTGGATTATTGGGAATAATTAGAATACATATTTGCACTTCCTAATAGTATAAAGCATATTAAGCTATGAATACAAAAATGCGGTTAGTAAGAGAATTAATCCTTTCTATTATCCTGACCGAATATATACCTTTCGTAAGTAAAGAAATATTTATTAGTTAGAAAGAATAAGGCTCAGAGCTTCCTGACGTGTCTTCTGGTTCTTACGGAAAATCCCCCGCACAACAGAAGTAGTGGTAATTGAACCTGGTTTTTTTACGCCGCGCATAGACATACACAGATGTTCAGCCTCAACCACAACCATTACTCCTTTAGGTTTTAGTTTCTTCATTATCACATCTGCAATCTCTGTAGTTAACCTCTCCTGCACTTGAAGGCGGCGCGAAAGAGCTTCTACAACACGGGCGAGTTTACTTAAACCGGTAATCCTACCATCGGGGATATATGCTACATGCACACGTCCTATAAAAGGAAGGAGATGATGTTCGCACACTGAATACATTGGTATGTTCTTTAGAAGAATTATCTCATCATGTTTTTGTTCTAATATTACCTCAAGTTCCTTATAAGGGTCCTTCTCCTGGCCAGAAAGTACCTCCTCATACATATTAGCAACCCGGCGAGGCGTAGATGAAATATCTTTCCTCTTTAAGTCCGCACCAACTCCTTCAAGTATCAACCGCGCACCTTTCTCAATTTTCTTCTTATCCATTGTGTCTCCTTTTTATTTTTTATTTACCAATACAAAACTTACTAAATATCTGGCTTAAAATTTCTTCGCTTACATTCTCTCCTGTCAACTTGCCCATCTCATCTAATATTTCTCTTAAAGGAAGAAGAATGAAATCGTAAGAATATCCTTTATCAATAAGATTGGAAGCCTCTTCCATTTTTGCTAACACTCTTCTAATAATATCTTCCTGCCATTTAGCAAGAAGAAAACGATTTCCTCCTGTATCTGTCTTTTTCTTATATGACATTTTAAATATAACGTTTTCTAAATCTCTTATTCCTGTTTTTTTAAGAGCGCTTATTCTAACTATTGGCTTTCCGTAAACTTTTAGTTTATTAATATTCAACTTTTGTTTTAGATCAATCTTATTCACTACAAAAATAACATTTTTATCTTTAATCTTTTCCCATAAAATCAAATCTTGCTTGTTAAAGTTAACTGAGGCATCCACAACAAAGAGAACTATATCCGCTTCTCTAATCTTCCTATAGGATATCTCTACGGCAGCTCTATCGATAAAATCTTCGGGCTCTAAGATTCCTGCGGTGTCAGAGAGAACAATAGGTAACCCTTTTATGCTAACGGTATCCTCAATGGCATCCCGGGTAGTCCGGGGAATATGGGTAACAATCGCCTTTTCCTCCTTTAATATACAATTGAACAGCGTCGACTTACCTACATTTACCCTGCCACACAGCACACAACGTATCCCCTCACGAAAAATCCTTGACTCTCTGCTATCCTCTAAAAAACGTCCCAATTGCTGCTTTGCCTTCTTAAGACCTACTTTTATTTCTTCTGTATTTATGTTTGTATCCTCGTCAGGAAAATTTAAATACGCCTCTAATTTATAAAGTAAATCTTTCAATAACCCTTTTATTTGGTTGAAACAATAAGAAAATTCGCCTTTTAGCTGGCGGCTTAAAGCAAATAATGCGCGTTCTGTCTTTGCTTCAACAATATCAACTATAGTTTGGGCCTGCGAAAGGTCTATCCTCCCGTTCACAAAAGCACGATAGCTAAACTCTCCTGGCTGTGCCAGACGAGCTCCCTCTTTTAATACCAGTGAAAGTATCTTGTTCAATACAATTATCCCTCCATGAGAAGATATCTCTACCACATCTTCCCGTGTATAAGAATGAGGTTTTCTCATTATACTTACCAAAACCTCATCAATTATCTGGTTTCTCTTATTTCTTTTAAAAGTACTGTCTATTATCCAACCATAATGCAAGGTATAGGTTGGCACCTCTTTTATATTCTTTTTGCCGCGGGGAAGAAAGATTCTTGATACTATAGACAGAGCTTTTTCACCAGAAATTTTAATTACGCCCAAAGCAGCCGATGCAGGAAAAGTTGCAATAGCAGCTATTGTATCGCTTAGATTATAATTACTTAATTTCATTATT
>CAYXBX010000112.1:0-2550 GCA_964463445.1 uncultured Planctomycetia bacterium | reverse complement strand
ATATCTTCGTAAGAAACTTTCCAGGGAGAAAAACAAAAAACATCTATATTAGCAACGGGCCTTGCAGAAATACCTGTCCCTAATATGTCGCGAATAACTCCTCCTATACCTGTAGAAGCTCCCCCAAATGGTTCTAAACTTGAAGGGTGGTTGTGAGTTTCTACTTTAAAGCAAACATTGTAATCTTTATCAAACCTTACTACTCCGGAATTGTCCTCAAACACAGACACGCACGCTTCGTGGGCTATCTGCTTTGTTGCTTCCATCACAGTAGTCTTCAAAAGATTATTAATCTTCTCTTCTCTTATAACATTGCCTTTTTCGTCTACTTCTCTGTAATAGATTATCCCCCTAAAAGTCTTATGAGCGCAGTGCTCTGACCAGGTTTGGGCAATCGTCTCCAACTCACAATCTGTAGGGTTTCTTCTTTTCTTTATAAAATAATCCCTAATTATTCTCATCTCCTCCAGTGTCAAAGATAAGTTGCCTTTCTTCGATATGTCTCTAAGCTCCTTGTCATCTGCTTCCACAATATTAATCTCTTTTAGACCAAATTTGTACTCTTTACCCAAAAACTCATCCAGACTGTCAAGATTCTTTGTGCTGTTGTAATCAAGAATATGCTCAATAAGAGGGTTGTATAACAACTTCTGAGCCACAAAAGAAACTTCCTTAAGGGTTAGGTTGCTAAACTTATAATACCGTCCTGTACGCACATTTTTAACTTTGTAAGAAAGATCACCTATAGCTTTTATAAGCGACAAAGCTACAGTATCACAAACGCCGGGGTTATAAGTTATAATTATTTCATTATCAAGGGGCTTTTGAAAGAAAAACCCTCTGTTTATAGAATACTCTTCTAAAATTGGGTCAACAAGAAGTCTTCTTGCTATTGTCTGAAGGGAATTTTCATCTAAATCAGCTTCAATAAAATATATTTTCTTGGTAATAACCTCTGTATCTTTGGATATGCCCAAATCTTTTATGTGATGAGTCAAGCTGGAAGAAGACGTTTCTTTACGCCTAACATCAATACGCCAAACCATTACTTTCCCTTAAGTTATAACGACAAGAAGAAAATAGATAATTAAACGATAAGATAAACAAATATTTACCGTACCGCAGAATAACCTTAAAGAATACGTTTATATATTTTATCTATATTCCTAAGATAGCTATAAGGAACAAATACCTCTTCTAACTCTTTTTTAGTAAGATACTTCTGTAAACGTTTATCCTTTTCTGCCTCTTCTTTGAAATTAGAATTATTGTTTATAACCTTTAAAGAAATATCCTGGATGATATTGTAGGCCTTAAGCCGCTTTAACCCTTTATCCATCAACTTAAGCAGAAGGTGCTGGGAAAAAACAAGCCCTCTGTTTAACTCAATATTTCTTGCCATATTGGCAGAGTCAACTCTTAAATTCTTTATAACAGCTAACATTTTCTTAAGCATGTAATCAGCTACTATGGACGAATCAGGAATAATAATTCTTTCACACGAAGAATGGGAAATATCCCGTTCATGCCACAGATTTATATTCTCGAAGGCAACAAGCATATTGCCCCGCAACAGGCGAGCAAGGCCGCATATCCTCTCGCAAATTATTGGATTCTGCTTATGAGGCATAGCGCTGGAACCTTTCTGGCCCTTATAAAACGGCTCTTTTGCCTCCGCTACCTCTGTGCGATGCAGATGCCTTATCTCTGTGGCAAACCTCTCCAGGGTTGCCCCCAGAAGGGATAAAAGAGAAAGGTAATAGGCAAACCTTTCCCTTGAAACAATCTGGGTAGAAACTGAAGCATAGCCTATGCCGATTCTTTTGCAGATATACTTCTCAATATCAGGGTCCAGATAGGCAAATGTGCCCACAGCTCCGGATATTTTTCCCTGTGCCACAAAGCTTAAACTCTTCTCTAAGAGTTCCTCTTCTTTTCGTAAGTCTTCATAAAAATAAAGAAACTTTAACCCAAAACTGTAGATTTCCGCATGAACACCGTGCGTACGGGCAACACATACAGTATCTTTGTACTTAAGCGCTTTTTTCTTAACTTCACTTATAAGTGCGGCCAAATCCTGTAAGATTATCTTGAGGGAATCTCTTATCTGCCAGGCCAAAGTTGTATCCAAAAGGTCGCTTGAAGTAAGTCCGTAATGCAGATAACGGGCATCTTTGCCAATAGAAGAAGATACATCCTTTATAAAGGCAACAATATCATGGCGGGTACTTCCCTCTAACTTTTTTATGCGCTGAAGAGAAAATTTAGCCTTTCTTCTTATTCTCTTTGCTACTCCCTGAGGGATGCGTTTTTTTTTCTCAAGCGCTTCACAAAGCAGAATCTCTATCTCTAAGAAACGCTTAAACTTTTCCTCTTCAGTCCATACTTTGCTAATATCTTTGGGGCTATAGCGCTCAATCACGACTTCTCCTTCTCCCAAAACAAGTCCTCCATAATACCAGAACAAATATTATTAGTCAACAGTTATGCAAAGAAAGTCTGTGTCAAGTTTTAGTAGGTAGTTTTTTTCTGGCCTTAAAAGTATTAAGG
>CAYXBX010000111.1:0-2663 GCA_964463445.1 uncultured Planctomycetia bacterium | reverse complement strand
AAATTAAAACGTACAGGCATATTGGTAATAAACCTTTCTATAATCTGGTGTTTCTCCCTGCCCAAAACAGAATCAAAACTGCCCGTCATTCCTACATCAGTAATGTAAGCGGTTGCGCCATCAATAATTCTTTCATCTGCGGTGGGAATATGAGTGTGAGTGCCTACCACCAAACTTACCTTACCGGCAAGAAAGTATCCCATAGCAAGTTTCTCGCTTGTAGCCTCAGCATGCATATCAACAACAATTATGCTTGTCTTGCTCCTTATCTCTTCAAGAACATCTCTTACCGCCTTGAAAGGACAATCCACTGGCTGCATAAATACTCTCCCCATAAGATTAACTACCCCTACCTTAACACTTCCTGTCTCTTTTATAATATATCCTCTGCCGTACGCTAAAGCCCCATAGTTTAAAGGTCTTATTGCATCAAAAACTTCCAGCACATCCTTGGCTTCCTTTTTCTTAAAGATGTGGTCTCCGCTGGTTATAACATCGACACCGCTGTCGAATATTTCCTGGGCAGTTTTAACAGTTAAGCTTGAACCACCAGCGGCGTTTTCTCCGTTGGCAATGATAAAATCAACCCCCAAATTTTGCTTTATTTCTCTAAGGACTTCTTTAAGATACAGGCGTGCTGGTTTACCTACTATATCCCCGACAAAAAGTATTTTCATAAATTATATTCTAACTCTTTTTTAAAAAATAACAATATTGTAGAAACTATTTAGCGTAATCTATGGAGCGCGTTTCTCTAATCACAGTAATCTTTATCTGCCCTGGATACTCCATATCTTTTTCCACCTTCTTTTTAATCTCATGTGCTAAAAGTGCTATTTCATCATCACCAACCTTATTGGGCTGAACAATTACTCTTATCTCCCGTCCTGCCTGGATAGCAAAAGCCTTCTCAACTCCTTCAAAAGCATTAGCGATAAACTCCAAATCTCTTAACCGTTTTATATAAGTTTCGATTGTTTCTCTTCTTGCTCCTGGACGAGAGGCACTAATTGCGTCCGCTACCAAGGCTAAAATAGAATAAATTGACTTGAACTCCACGTCCTCATGATGAGACTCTGCCACATTAACCACTATCTCATTTTCGCCATATTTTCTTAAAAGTTCCGCCCCAATATTAGCATGTGTACCTTCAACCTGATGGTCTACTGCTTTCCCAATATCATGCAGAAGGCCGGCTCTTTTAGCAATCCGTGCATCTAATCCCAGCTCCCCCGCTAAAACACCCATAATAAAAGCGACCTCCTTAGAATGCTGCAGGGTATTCTGGCCATAGCTTGTCCTGTATTTAAGCTTACCTAATAGTTTTATCAACTCAGAATGTAGGTTGTGAATTCCCACCTCAAAAGATACAGATTTTCCTTCCTCTATTAATTTCTTCTCAAATTCCTTTTTCACCTTCTCAACTACTTCTTCAATGCGGGCAGGATGAATTCTTCCGTCTGTCACAAGACGTTCTAAAGAGATACGGGCAATCTCTCTTCGAACAGGGTCGAAACTGGAAATACTCACTGCTTCGGGGGTGTCATCGATTACCAAGTCTACACCCGTAGCCATCTCAAATGTTCTTATGTTCCTGCCTTCTCTTCCAATAATCCTTCCTTTTATTTCATCGTTAGGAAGCTGTACCACACTTACCGTAGTTTCAGTTGTATGTTCTACAGCACAGCGCTGAATGGCAAGAGAAATTATCTCTTTTGCCTTCTTGTCCACCTCCTCTGCTACCTCCTCTTCCATCTGACGTACCATAACTGCTTTTTCTCTTCTTAACTCATCCTCAAAGCGCTTAAGAAGGATGTTTCTTGCCTCTTCAGGAGTAAGGGTGGATATTTTCTGTAACTTTTCCTTTTCCTCCTTAATAAGGTGGTCTAAAGTCTGGTCTTTTTCGACTAAAGAGCTTTCTAAATTCTTTAACTCCTTTTCCTTTCTTGTTATTTCCTTCTCTTTAGCCTCAATAAAATCCAAACGCTTCTCTAAATTTTCCTCTCTCTGAGAAAGTCTTTTTTCTAGCTGAGATAATTCGTTACGCGTGTGGGCTGTCTGCTTGTCAAATTCTACTCTCAGTTTATAAAGAAGCTCTTTTCCGTCTAAATCGGCCTTTCTTATTATTTCTTTTGCCTTAATCTCTGCTTCTTTTAACATTTTTTGGGCTGCGTCTTCGGCTTTCTTAAGTTTATTCTTGCCCGCAATTCCTTTCATAATATACCCGACAACTACTCCTCCTAATAAAGAAACGATTATATACACGCTAATCATATGTACCTCCTTTTCATGAGCCTACTCTGCTGTGTAGTTCCTAAATAGACAAATACTACCAAGATGACTGTCTTCATCGTCTTTTTAAAATGATATTTTAGTGAATCCCTGACTCTGTAACAACAAAATCTACGCGTTCATCATGCGGGATAGAAACAGGAAGGTCGTTAATGATTTGACAATCAAAGGCTACACCTATAGTTTTAGTGCCTTTTGAGAGCGTCTTGATAAAGCGGTCATAAAATCCTCCGCCCCTGCCCAATCGATACTTGGAAGGACTAAAGGCAATACCAGGAACAAACACTAAATCAAGATTCTCAACAGGGTATTGTCTTGTCTTTTTAATATCTGGCTCTCTTACGCCGTAAGGGCCCTTTACAAAATCCCTT
>CAYXBX010000110.1:0-2676 GCA_964463445.1 uncultured Planctomycetia bacterium | reverse complement strand
GCTCAGGAAATATTGGAGCAACAAATGTTGTAAGGGTTGTAGGTAAGAAATGGGGGGTTTTGACTTTTTTTCTTGATTTTATAAAAGGCTTCTTGCCCGTTTCTATAGCAAATATGATTGTTCCTTATCATTCCTACCCTTTTTATATATCCATTGCTACTTTTTCTGTTGTTGGACATAACTGGAGTATGTTTCTTAAGTTTAAAGGAGGCAAGGGAGTTTCTACAAGCATAGGGGCGCTCTTTGGATTGTGTTTTGTATATCCTAAGTTAATACTTCCTTTAGCTTTGGGAGTGTTGACGTGGGTGTGTATTTTTATGTTATTTAGAATAGTGTCTTTGGCTTCTCTTTTAGGGGCATTTGTATTTCTTAGCGGTTCTTTAATTCTCCTTGATTTTTCTTTTAAGATACTTAGCATTGTATTATTTGTTTTTATTGTGATGAGACATAAGAAAAATATCAGTAACCTGTTGCAGAATAAGGAATTACCTTTTTAGAAAATTATGTATTTTTTCCTTGACAAAAATTTTTTTTATAGTATTATTTTTCTTTCGGATGCCCACGTAGCTCAGTCGGTAGAGCACTTCCTTGGTAAGGAAGTGGTCACCGGTTCAATTCCGGTCGTGGGCTAATAAAAATAGAGTAATCTTTATAAAGACCACGAAAAGTGGGAATGGGGTTTTTTAGCCTCTTTATGTTTATTTATTTTCTATTTTCCTTATAAGCTGTTATGAGAGAATTGATTGCATTACAATGTACTGAGTGTAAACGCAAGAATTATTACACTACCAAAAACAAGAGAAAACATTCTGGTAAGTTTACTATAAATAAGTTTTGTAGGTTTTGCAGAAAATATTCTCAACATAAAGAAACTAAACCGTAGTGGTTTAAGGTGAGTAGCTCAATTTGGCTAGAGCACCGGTCTCCAAAACCGGGGGTTGCAGGTTCAAGTCCTGCCTCACCTGATTAAGAGTTAAACTAAAATGGGATTAGTAAAAAAGATAGTCGGATTTCCTTCATTTGTAAAAAGATTCTTGAAAGAAGTGTGCCTTGAGCTGAAGAAAGTTACCTGGTCTACAAAGGAAGAGTTGATAGCAGCTACGGGGGTGGTTATTGTTGCTTCAGCTTTCTTGACGGCGTATATTGCAGTTATAGATTTTTGTGTGTCAAAAATAATGCGTTTTATTATTCAATGAAGAAGTGGTATATATTACATACCTTAAGTGGGGCAGAAGAAAAGGCAAAAGCTAACCTTGAAGCACGCATTGAGGCGTTTAATATGCAAGATTCTATTGATAAGATTGTAATACCTAAAGAACAGGTTACAGAGGTGCGTCTTGGCAAAAAGAGGATTTTAGAGAGGAAGTTTTTCCCGGGATATATTCTTGTGCATATGGATTTGAATGATGCTACTTGGCTTTTTGTTAAAAAAACTCCTGGCATAGCTACATTTATTGGTCCTGCAAGAAAGCCTACCCCTCTTTCTGAGGAAGAAGTAGAGAGAATTCTTATGAAATCAGAAGAAACAAAAGTTAATCCTTCTCCCAAGATTAGCTTTGAGAAAGGTGAAAATGTGAGAGTTGTAGAAGGTCCCTTTGTTAATTTTAATGGTGTGGTAGAGGAGGTTAATCTTCAGAAAGGAAAGTTAAAGGTGAGTGTTACTATATTTGGCCGGACTACTCCTGTGGAATTAGAGCTATGGCAGGTAGAGAAAATATAGAAGGAGAGAAAAGATAATGGCAAAGAAAAGAAAGAAAACGCCCGTTGCTTTTATTAAACTTCAGATTCCTGCAGGGAGTGCTAATCCTGCTCCTCCTGTGGGGCCTGCTTTAGGTCAGCATGGAGTTAATATAATGCAGTTCTGTAAAGCCTTTAACGATGCTACTAAAAATAAAGAGGGAATAATTCTTCCTGTTGTTATTAGCGTTTATGAAGATAGAAGTTTTGATTTTATTATTAAAAGCCCACCTGCTTCTGTACTTATTAAACGAGCAGCAAATTTAGCAAAAGCTTCAGGACTAGCAGGTAAAGAGATTATTGGAGAGATTACTAAAGAGCAGGCAGCTCAAATTGCGAAAGAGAAAATGGAGGATTTGAATACCGTTAATTTAGATGCAGCGATAAAAATAATAGAGGGTACAGCAAGAAGCATGGGGATAAGGGTGAAAGGATGAGAAGAGGCAAAAGGTACCGCAAAGCAGTTGAGTTGATAGATAGAGAGAAGGTATATTCTTTCGAAGAAGCAGTTGATATTTTAAAAAGTATTCCCAAGGCAAAGTTTGATGAAACTGTAGAAATTAGTTGTAAGCTGAATGCTGAGCCCAAGAAGTCTGACCAGATGATAAGAAGTTCAGTGGTTTTGCCACATGGTACAGGGAAGAAGGTTAAGGTTTTGGTTTTTTGTGAACCGGAGAAGGAACAGGTTGCTAAGGATGCAGGAGCAGATTTTGTAGGAGGGCAGGATTTGGTAGACAAGATTATGAAAGAAGGATGGCTGGAGTTTGATTCCTGCATTTCTACTCCTCAGATGATGCGTCTAGTGAGTCGCTTAGGGAAGATTTTAGGGCCACGAGGGTTAATGCCTTCTCCCAAGACAGGGACTGTTACAGAGGATATTTCTTCTGCAATAAAAGAGGCAAAGGCTGGTAAGATTGAGTTCAGAATGGATAAGTTTGG
>CAYXBX010000109.1:0-2699 GCA_964463445.1 uncultured Planctomycetia bacterium | reverse complement strand
TTTATAAGAAAAGAGCGGGGGTTATTATCAGAATTAGATACCTCTTCAAAATATTATCCTCTGAAAAAGATGGAGCAAGAGAAGCTTATTAAAAAAGAAGTGCTAAGAAAATTCAATATAAAGAAATATGTCTATCATATTACACCAAAAGGAGAAAAAGAGTTTCTAAACCTTTGTGCCCAGGCTTTAATTTCTAAAAAGCGGCCATTTATTGAGTTAGACATACCTCTCTATTTTCTTTCTTTCCTGGATAAAAAAGAAATTATGCCTCTTTTGAGGTTACGTTCGCGATTTCTTGATAATGTAGAGAAGTGGCTAATTTCAAAAAGAAAGGAACTTAAAAATTCCCCCTATAATCTTATATTACTTGTAGAGCACCATCTCAAGCTAGCTATGGCAGAAAAAGAATTTGTAAGAGAAATAATTGCTTTTATAAAAAAAGAAAGTCGCATTAAAAAGAAGGAGAAAGTATATGTTTAAGAAGATTCTTATTGCTGACGACGAGAGAGATGTTGTTGAACTTTTAAAGGTTGCTTTAAAAAGAGAAGGGTTTGAGGTTGTTGTAGCTTTTGATGGTGAAGAAACCAAGAGGAGAATATTAGAAGAAAACCCCGATTTACTTATCCTTGATTTGGTAATGCCGGGGATTAGTGGATGGGATGTTTTAAACTGGATTAGAGAGCAGGCAAAGACTTCTCTTCCTATTTTAATTCTTTCTGCTAAGGATTCCTTAGAGGAAATTAAGAAAACTTATGATTTAGAAGCGGATTATTATCTGGTTAAGCCGGTAAGAGTCAAAGATATTTTAAAAGGGATATATACGTTGAGTGCTTTAAAGGAGTTTAAGAACAGTGAAAGAAGCTGAAAAATCTACATTGAGTAAGTTAGGGCTTAAAAGCAGACTGTGGCTTGCTTTCACTTTTGCCACCTTTTTCCCCACAGCCATACTTTTCTATTACTGGTTTAATTCCTATACGATATCTTTTTTTACTATCTCGGTGATTATTTTTATTATTCTTGTTGGATGGGGCTTTGTAGTTGAGATATTTCTTCATGTTTTAAGAATTTACAGCAAGACAGAAGAGGCTGTTAAGCAAATAGAAAAAGCAGACAAAGTAAAAACCACTGGAATAAAAAATGAAGTGGAACGGCTTGATGTTGTATTTAGTATGCTTTCTTCGAAAGTAAAAGAAAGCGTTGAGGAACTTAGGATAGTAAGCTCTAAGACCGAAGAATTAAGTAAAGCGATTGCTCAGAAAGTTAGAATTTTTTCTTCTATATTAGAAGCCAATTCTTTATTCTCAAAAGGAGCGCCATCAGAGGATATTCTACAGTTTCTCATAGAAAGATTAAGGGAAATAGTTCCTGCCAACATATCTTTTATTTTTTTTGTCAAAGACACAGGTAGTAAGTCTTATCGTTTCTTCTCTGGGATAGAGGAAGATAAAATTCTTTATCTGGTAAGTGAAGAGAATATAAAAAAGATAAAACATATTACTACTAGATGTGTCGTAGATGACTCCAACAGAAACGATGAACTTTTGTTTATTAGAGAAATTTTGGGTGTTAATAATTTTATTGTCCAACCTATCTACTTACGAGAAAGTATTGTAGGTTTTATTGTTGTAGGAAATCGTCTTGATAATTTTGTTTTCTCCAAAGACGACAGTGATGCCGTCAACCTTTTTTCTTATAATATGAGCATTGTCTGGGAGAGAAAAAACCTCTATAAAAAAGTAGAGGATTTAGAGATCCTCGATCCTTTAACAGGAATCTATAACGATAAGTTTTTTCTTAACCGTCTTGAGGAAGAAGTAAAACGCGCTACTACCTATCAACGGCCATGCGGACTCTTGGTTATAGAAATTGGTAATTATAATGAATATAGAGAGAAGCTGGGATTCTTAGAGCTTGAAAGACTATTGAAAAAGTTAGTGAATATTTTTAAGGATAATGTAAGACCTATAGATATTTTGGGAAGGATTCGTGAAAATAGGTTTGGTATCATACTTATTGAGCGTAATAAACGGCAGTCCCATTATGTAGGAGTACGGCTTAAGGAGGTAATTTATAGCTTTTTAGAGGAAAACGTAGCATTAGCACCTAGAGTTTCCTTGGCTGTAGCTGAGAATCCTATTGATGGCGCAAGTGCGCAGGAACTTTTGGATTGTATCCACGCACAGCTTAAAGAATAATGAGATTTAGAAAAAAAAAGATAGAGAAATTATTGGGGGAGATTCTTGTCGAAAAAAATATTATCACACAGGAACAGTTAAAAGAAGTTTTAGATACACAGGTAAAAGAAGGTGGCTTAATTGGTGAGATTATTGTTAATAAAAAATTTGCTACTGAAGAGGAGATTGCCCAGTGTATTTCCTTCCAGTATGGGTTTCCTTTCTTGCCTCTGGAAAATTATGACATTCCTCCAGATGCAGTTAAACTCATTCCCAAGAATGTTGCTCAGCACTATTGCCTTATTCCTATAGATAAGATTGGTAACACTCTAACTGTTGCGATGGCCAACCCTTTGAATATGGAAGCAGCCGAAGATTTGGAAGATGTAACCTCTTTAAATATCCAAATTTTTGTAAGTACTGCTTCTGATATCAGAAGAGCAATTGAGCGTTCTTATAAAGAATAAAATTTTCTTTTTATAATGATGAATTATGGATGGTAAGAGAAAAGACTTTTCTCATCTA
>CAYXBX010000108.1:0-2724 GCA_964463445.1 uncultured Planctomycetia bacterium | reverse complement strand
TCGGTCCGTCGCAGGTTTGCCGCTTCCAGTCCAGTCCTCATACAGGTGGGCGCCGCATCTTGCTGCCGCAACAGCAAGAAATGTAAGCTCCCTTTCTGGAAGTGTTGGCTGTAGCGCTATTACCTGTCGACGAGACAGGCAGGGAATTTTCTCTTTTCATTATAAGTATAGCATTTGGATTTTTTATTTTCAAGATATCAGCGTAAAACAACTCCTTCCCTATGAGCGAGCTTCTCTCTTAACTTAAAATGAAGGTCATCTACTTCACAAGAAGTTAAAGTCCTGTCTTTTGCCTGGTAAAACACTCTCAAAGTAACTGCCAAAAACTCCTCTGACAAATCTTTACTACGGTAGATATCAAGAATACGATAATGATGTAAAAACTCTTTAACACACCCTCTAATAATATTTTCTATCTCCATAAACTTCACATCTTTCTTTATTCCTAAACTTACATCACGATAAATAACAGGATAACGGCTAAAAGGTGAATACTTAAACTCCTTCTTAAACTTATACGCCATATTTATATCAAGTTCAAAAAAACTAACTTTACTTTTCACATTAACTTTTTGAAGTGTTTCTCTGTCTAAAACCCCTAAAGTACCTATGCATTTTTCTTTTGTCACAATTCTAAGTGTATTTAAAAAACATTCTTCTTTTGCCTCTAAGAATATAAAATCTTTTATGTTCAAAAATTCTAATATCTTTTGGGCCACTCCTTTTAAATAATAAAAACCGCCGGATTCCTCATCTACTATACATCCTAGAAAAGGCTGCTCTACAATAGCATTATTATCTTTCCTGTAGATATTGGCTATTTCAAAAAACTTTAAGTTGTCATTTTTCTGATTAATATTATGCTGAATGCACTCTACCATACCTAATAACAAAGTAGTCCTTAACGCATTCTCTTGGACGCGCAAAGGATTGTCTAAACCAATAAAGCTTTTCTCGCCAAGGACACTGAGTTTGTTATCGCTTGTAAGACTGTAAGTAACAATCTCATTTAATCCGAGATTAGCAAGAAAAGACCTTAACTTTTGCTTAAAACTGTAAAGTTCATCTTTTGTCTTCTGAGGTTTAACCGGGGGCAATTCCTCTTTTATGCGGTTATATCCCCAGCCGCGGGCAACTTCTTCAAAAACATCTTCCTTTAGCCTCACATCTAACCTGAAAAAGGGTGGGACTACAGAGAACTCTTTTTTATTCTTAATTTTTACCTTAAAACCGAAGTTGGTAAGGATACGTTCTACTTTAAAAGAGGAAAACGCTTCTCCTATGTGCCTATTCAATTGAGATAAATCAAAAGATATCGTTTTGCTGAAGGAAGGTCTGTTTCTTCCTGTCTTCTTATAACCGGCATTGATACCATTACAGATTTGGGAAATCAATCTTAGAGCTTCATAGGAGGCGACCTCTAAAAGCCTATCAGAAACATTCCTCTCAAACCTATACGAAGACTCTGTATCAAGCCCTACACTTCTGCGAGAACGTCTGATCCTAAGAGGAGAAAAAATCGCTGCTTCTAAGAGAATATTTTTGGTTGTGAAATCTACTTCTGTACTCTTTGCTCCCATAACTCCTGCTAAAGCAATAACTTTCTTGTCATCACTAATAACTAAATTATCCTCTGTCAGTACATATTCTTTATCATCCAAACCGACAAAAGATTCTCCTTTTTTGGCTCTTCTAATATAAATATCACCTTCTATCTTATCAAAATCAAAAGCATGCAAGGGGTTGCCCCACTTAAGCATACAGTAATTAGTGATGTCGACAACATTATTTACGGTGTTAATCCCACAATTTTTAACCCTCTCCTTAAGCCAAATAGGGGAAGTTTTTATTTCTACATTCTTAATAAGACGGGCAATATAAACCATACAGTCTTTTTTATCTTCTATATTAATTCTAACCCCTTTAAGATGGGGGGTACGTATTATTTTAGGTAAATTAAACTTTAACTTTTTTCCGCTTAACCCTGCTAACTCATAGGCAATCCCAAAAATAGATAACCAGTCATAACGGTTGGAAGTTACCTCAGCAGTAAAGATATAATCATCTCCTACCTGCTCAATACTCTCTATTTCAAGGCCTCCCATAGTTAAAATATGGGCTATTCTTTGAGGAGAAATTCTGGTATCAAAAAATTCTTTTAAAAAGTTTAAGCTAAACTTCATAGAACTGCCTTAAAAACCTTGTATCGTTCTCATAAAAAAGGCGAATGTCATTTATGCCATATTTAAGCATTGCTATTCTGTCTACCCCCATACCAAAGGCAAACCCACTGTACTTGTTGGGATTAATACCGCAGTGTTTTAAAACTTTAGGATGAATCATTCCGCATCCTAATATTTCAAGCCATCCTTTACGCGAACAAACACTGCAACCTTTACCTTTACAAATCATACAGCTGATATCAACTTCTGCTGACGGCTCGGTAAAAGGAAAAAAATGCGGACGAAAACGTAAAGATACATCATCTCCAAAAAAACTTTTAGCAAAGTACAATAAAACTCCTTTGAGGTGGGAAAAACTTATACATTTATCAACACAGAATCCTTCAATCTGGAAAAACATAAAAGAGTGTGAAGCATCCACCTTGTCTGGTCGGTAAACCCGCCCTGGCGATATCACTGCCAAAGGTAAAGAAGTATTTTCCATAACTCTTATCTGAGAAGGAGAAGTATGACTGCGCAGAAGATATTTACCTTTATCATC
>CAYXBX010000107.1:0-2732 GCA_964463445.1 uncultured Planctomycetia bacterium | reverse complement strand
TTTTAACTTATGTTAAGAAAAGCGAACATAAAGGATGCCGAAAGAATTCACGAGCTTATAAGATTCTGGGCAAAAAAGAATGCCGTGCTTGAACGTTCCCTAAATTATATTTTTGAGCATATAAGGGATTATTGGGTTTGTGAATACAAGAATAAGGTGGTTGGAGCATGCAGTTTGCATGTAATAGGCTGGCAAGGGCTAGCAGAAATAAAATCGTTGGTTGTGGATAAGAAGTATCATAAGAAAGGAATTGGAAAGGATTTGGTAGAGGCGTGTATAGAAGAGGCAAGGAACCTTCAGGCAAAAAAAGTTTTTGCCTTGACTTTTGTTCCCAATTTCTTTAAGAAGTGCGGCTTCAAAAAGATAGATAAGAAAAAACTCCCACATAAAATATGGAGTGACTGCGTTAATTGTATATATTTTCCCAACTGCAAAGAAGAGGCTTTGATTTTTCATCTGAAAAAAACTAAAAACTAAGAACGTTCTTTAGAAAGGAGGCACAATGGTTGTTTATCCTTTGAGCGAAGAGCAGACAATATTAAAAGAGCTCTGTCGGCAGATTGCAGAAGAAAAAATTAAGCCTGTTTCCCAGGAATGCGACAAAGAAGAAAGGTTTCCTCAAGAGGTGATGAAGACTTTAGCCCAGTCAGACCTTTTTTCTCTTTGTATCCCCGAGGAGTACGGAGGCATGGGGGCAGGGTTGTTGGACTTATGTATTGCCACAGAAGAGATATCACGAATAGACGGAGGCATAGCAGCAAGTTATGCCGCCTCTTTTTTGGGGATGTTTCCTATTCTTTTGTTTGGAACGGAGGATCAGAAGAAAAAATATTTACCTCCCCTTGCTAGTGGAGAAAAATTGGCTGCTTTTGCTTTAACTGAACCAGAGGCAGGCTCTGATGCCTCTAATGTAAAAACAGTAGCTAAAAAATTTGGTAGCGACTATGTTATAAATGGCACAAAGCATTTTATTACTAACGGCGGGGATGCCGATATTTATACTGTAATTGCTGTTACCGATAAGACAAAAGGCCCCCGAGGGATGTCTGCCTTTATTGTGGAGAAAGACACAGAAGGTTTTAGCTTTGGCAAGAAGGAGGAAAAGCTTGGTATACGCGCCTCTTCTACAAGAGAGTTGATTTTTGACGATGTAAAAGTTTCTAAAGATAATCTTTTGGGGAAAAAAGAAGGAATAGGTTTTATTGCCACGATGAAGACATTTGACCAGTCGCGGCCAGGTGTTGCTGCTCAGGCAGTAGGTATTGCCCAGGGTTCATTAGAATTGGCTGTGAAGTACGCCCATAGCCGTGTTCAGTTTGGGAAAGCAATAAGTTCTTTTCAGGGCATACAGTGGATGTTGGCAGATATGGCGACCAAGGTTGAGGCAGCACGTAGCCTTGTTTACAGTGTAGCTTCGATGGTAGACAGAGGGGTTAAAGGTGTTGGAGGGGCAAGTGCTTGTGCAAAACTTTTTGCTTCTGATGTGGCTATGGAGGTTACCACCAATGCTGTTCAGATTTTTGGTGGTTATGGATATATGCGTGATTATCCTGTAGAGAAGTTTATGCGTGATGCCAAAATTACTCAGATTTACGAAGGAACAAACCAGATTCAGAAAAATATAATTGCATTAGAGCTTATTAAGAAATACGGGAAATAAAGCAGCGTATAGAGTTCTTAGTATAAGAGCAGAGAGAAGGGTTTGTATTTTATTTATCGTTCTTTCTTATTATTGTATTCTTGATTTTTACAATTTGCCTTTGTATTGAACAATAATTAACAGCTACGAGCTAAATTCTATACGCTAAACTCTGGTTGCTCTATGCTAATAATAATCTTGAGTTCTTTTTATAAAGAGATATAATAATAATAAAAAGGAGAGGTAACGTTTTAAAAAAAGGATTTGTTATGAGAAAAAGAGTATTAATTGTCGACGATGCCCTTTTTATGCGTAATTACATAAGGAGTATACTTGAGAAAGCGGGTTTTGAAGTGTGTGGCGAAGCAATGAATGCTCCTGAGGCAGTAGAGAAGTACAAAGAGCTAAGGCCAGACCTTGTTACTATGGATATTATTATGCCCCGCATTGAAGAGCTTGATGGCGTGGGGGCAGTGAAGGAAATTATATCTTTTGACAGCAACGCAAATATAATTATTATCTCTGCGGTAGGAGAAGAAGCTTTGGTTAAAGAGGCGCTTTCTTGCGGAGCAAAAGCATTTTTGGTGAAACCTTTCAAGCCGGACAGGTTTTTAGATACAGTTAACCAGATTTTCTAAAATTAATGATATGGAGAAGATAGAATTTAGTGAATTACAAAAAGATGCTTTAAAAGAGATTGGCAGTATATGTGCAGGCAATGCTGCTACAGCCCTGTCTCAGCTCTTTAATAAAAAAGTGGAGATGGATGTCCCTGATATTTTTTTTCTTCCTGTGGAGGAAGTTCCTAAAACAGTAGGGGGAGAGGATAAACTGGTGGTGGGGCTTGTAATAAAGATACTGGGGGATTTCCCCAGCGTAATTCTTCTTGTATTTTCTCAGGATGATGCTAAGAGTTTAGCTTCTCTTATGATTGATAAGAAGCATCCTAATGGCAGTAAGGTTATTAGTGACCTTGAACGCTCTGCATTGAAGGAGATTGGAGTAATATTAGCTAATGCCTATCTGGGAGCTTTGGCCGTTTTTATAAATTGGGGGTTAGTCCCACGGGTTCCTGAGCTTATTGAAGATATGG
>CAYXBX010000106.1:0-2748 GCA_964463445.1 uncultured Planctomycetia bacterium | reverse complement strand
AGCTTGAGAGTTTAACCTTAGATAGAGAAACTATCTTTTTTAAAGAGATAGTTGCTTTAAAATACGCTCAAACAGTTTATCAGGGGTTGTGGTTTTCTTCTCTGAAGAAAGCATTAGATGCTTTTGTAGAAGAGTCACAAAGAACGGTGACAGGAGAAGTGACTTTGGGGCTTTTTAAGGGGAATATTATAGTTAAAAAAAGAAAATCTTTAGTTTCATTATACAAGAAAGAACTAGCTACTTATGGCAAAGAGGATAAGTTTGAACGTAGTTTGGCCGAAGGATTCATTAGATTGTTTGGGTTACCATATAAATAGGAAGAAAGAATATGAGCAAGAAACTTTGGGGTGCAAGATTTAAGAAGAAAATGAATAAGAATTTTGATGAGTTCTCAAAATCTATTATGTATGATTACAAACTTGTTGAATATGATGTTTACCATTCTCTTATACATGTCGAGGCTCTTTTCAAAGATAAAATTATTTCTACTTCAGAAAAAAAGAAGCTTACCTCTGCACTTGAAGGTATTCTTAAAGAGATTAAAAATGGTAAGTTCAAATTTGATTTCTCCTCCGAGGATGTTCATACGGATATCCAGAATAAAGTTGAAAAAAGAGCAGGAAGCGTTGCTTTTAAGCTACATACTTTCCGTTCAAGAAATGAACAGATTGCTTTTGATGAAAAATTTTACTGCATTGAGGAAGCAGAAAAAGTTTCTTGTTCTATAAAAGATATTCTGAAATCATTGAATTATCTTGCCCGCAGGTACAAGAATACCTTTATTCCTGGTTATACCCATACCCAGAGGGCTCAAGTGGTAAGATTCCCTGACTATGTGGGGGTATACTCAGCTATGTTAAAAAGGGATTTACGTAAGTTATATTACTTTATTAAGAGTACTGTTGTCTTTGTAAAAAGCGGAGCGTTGGCAGGAAATCCTGTGAGTAAAACGTCTTATTTGAAAGCCATAAATAAGATTAAGGTAAAGTATGGAAAGAAAAATGTGAGGATTCAGATTGCCCCGAACACTCTTGATAATGTTTCGGACCGAGATTTTATTATTGATTTTTTACATATACTTTCTCTTACTCAGATGCATTTATCAAGGATGGCAGAGGATTTTATTCTTTACTCAACACAGGAGTTTGGTTTCTTGAATTTACCTGAAGAGTTCTGTACAGGCTCATCGCTTATGCCACATAAGAAAAACCCCGATTTTTTAGAACTTGTGCGTGGCTATACAGGTAGAATTTATGCAAATTTAGTTTCTCTTTTAGTGACGATGAAGGGATTACCGTTAACTTATAACCGTGATATGCAGCTGGATAAAGAACCCCTGTTTTCTTCTGTTGAGATTATCCAGAACGAGCTTAGAATGTTTGCGAAGTTTCTAAGAGGTATAAAGTTAAACATATTTCGTATCAATGAGGTTTTGGCAGATGAGAAGTTGTATGCTACTGAGATTGCTCAAGCTCTGGTTTATGAAGGTGTTCCTTTCAAAGAAGCTCATACTGTGGTAGGTAAGCTTATACGGTATATTGAAGATAATAAAGTTAGTTTAAAAGATATGCCTGAGAGTGTACTTAGAAGTTTTCATAAGTCTCTTACCCCTGGTATAATAGCAAAAGTGGTAGCTCCTTAAGTACCTAAGCTGCCGGAAAAGTAGAGAGTTAGCGATAGTCATGCATCAATTTCAGTATAAAGGAAATGCTCTTTATTGTGGATGTCTTAGAATAGAGAAGATAGTACGTCGATACGGCACTCCCCTTTATATTTATAGTTACGAAACAATACTTGAACATTTTCTTAAGTTAAAAAACGCCTTTAAAGAAATATCTCCCCTTATTTGCTATTCTGTAAAAGCTAACTCTAATCTTTCCATCCTAAATATACTTATACGTCAAGGGGCAGGATTGGATATTGTATCTGGTGGAGAACTTTACCGCGCTAAACTTGCTGGTTGTCCGTCTAAAAGAATTGTTTATGCTTCTGTAGGTAAGACAGATGAAGAGATAAAAGAAGCCCTAACCCGTGGCATTCTTATGTTCAACGCAGAGTCAATGCCGGAATTAAAGAGGATAAATTATATATGCAATAGGTTAAAGAAAAAAGCTACTGTGGCCTTAAGAATTAATCCTGATGTAGAACCAGAAACACATTCGTATATAACTACAGGTAAAAAAGAGACTAAGTTTGGTATGGATATCGATACCGTAAGAGGAGTTTTTTTGCAAGCATCCAGTTATAAGAATTTAGATATTTGTGGTATCCATATGCATATTGGTTCCCAGATTACTAAAGCGGCTCCTTTTATAAAGGCGATAAAGAAAGCAAATCAACTGATTGAGGAGTTGAAAAAGAAAGGAGTTGATATCAGATATTTAAACATTGGAGGGGGACTGGGTATTGTGTATGATAAAGAGAGACCGCAGAGTGCTTCAGAATTTGCTCATCGTATAGTTCCTTTATTGAGAGATACTGGCCTTAGGATAATTTTAGAGCCCGGACGTTTTATTGTGGGTAATGCTGGTATTTTAGTGACAAAGGTGCTTTATGTAAAAGATACTTCTCATAAAAGATTTGTAGTAGTAGATGCGGCAATGAATGATTTGCTGCGTCCGGCTCTTTATGATGCTTATCATGAAATTATCCCTTTAAACAGAAGTCATAAGGTCAGAATGTCAGAAAATCACAAGTTAGTAGATGTGGTTGGGCCTGTATGTGAGAGCGGGGATTTCTTGGGTAAAG
>CAYXBX010000105.1:0-2765 GCA_964463445.1 uncultured Planctomycetia bacterium | reverse complement strand
ATTAGAAAGAAAGAGCTCACCTCATTAAACATACCTAAGATAAAAAATATAAACAGAGCTTTAAACAAATTAATAGAATTAGATTTTATTATAAATCATGGTAGTGTGTATAAAATAAAGGACGATTTGTTTTCCTTCTGGTTATATCATGTGTTCTGCTATTATTTTTATCCAATGTTATTAAATACAAAAGAAAAAGAAAGTATGTTTGAGGCCCGTTTGAGTGAAACATTGGATATATTCAATACAACCTATCTTAAAGATAAAACAGAACGAATAATAGACTTAATAAATTCATTCAACAATGACTACCTAAAGATAAATAACCAAAAAATACGTTTGCCCCAAATAAATAAAATAAAGTTAATTTCAGAGCCTTCTGACAGATTAAACTTTCTAATGGGGGAAGGAAAAAACATCATAATAGTTGGTGTTAAAAAAGATGTAACCGAAGAATCGGATATACTGTACTATCTGGAAAGAACACGTGCTTTTAAGAATAAAAACATCAAAAGAATATTTATAACTTTGGATGATGTTAGTATATCTGCCAAGGTTATTGCCAAGGAAAATAGACTCATTGTTTGGAATGCTAACGATATTAACAAATTACTTAAAGTCTACTGCAAGCCACTAATTATAAATGAAAATATTGGTTGTTTCTGACACACACCTGCACACTACAAAAAAAGACTTACCAGAAAGACTACTGGAGGACCTCAAATCCTCAGATGTGTGCATACATGCAGGAGATTTTGTAGAATACACTGTATTTAAGGAATTGTCTTCAATAACGACTACCTACGGGGTATGTGGAAATATGGATGATTATCATCTGAGAAACAAGCTTCCTCCTAAACAAATCATAGAATTAGGAAGCATAAAAATTGGCTTAACGCATGGCAGAGGGTCTCCCTATAATATTATCTCTGTAGTGAATAGCGTATTCAAGGAAGAATTTCCTGAAATAAAAATCTTCATTTTCGGTCATTCGCATACCCCTCTGGATACAATAATAGATGGCAAGATATATTTTAACCCTGGTTCACCTACGGATAGAATATTCGCTCCTTACAATTCCTATGGTATTATAGAAATTAAGGATGGTAAACTGGAAAGGAGGATAGTGAAAATTGGATAGATTATGGGCCCCTTGGCGTATAGGATACATAACCAAAAAAAACAAGGAAAAGAAATGTACTTTTTGCCGTATATATAAAGAGAAAAAAGATAATAAAAATCTTGTAATATATCGTTCTAAATATTGCTTTTCCCTGCTTAACTTATACCCTTACAATAATGGACATGCAATGGTTGTAACTAATAGACATATAAAAACGCTGGATAAACTCTCCAAAGATGAGATGTTAGACCTTATGTGCGTAACAATAAAAACACAAAACATAATCAAGAAAGTACTCAGACCAGAAGGATTTAATCTCGGTATGAATATAGAAAAGGTAGCCGGTGCAGGAATAGCATCGCATTTACACTTACACATTGTCCCTCGCTGGCAGGGAGATACTAATTTTATGCCCACTATAGGGAATACCAAAGTTATATCACAAGACCTTAAAGAGCTGTATAAAAGTATTAAGAGATGTTTACAAGAGAAGAAATAGAATTATGGGAGGAAAAAAATCTTTCTCCCCTTGCTATGAAATCCAGATTCTCTAAAGGGAGAAGGCATCGAGAAAAAGAACATCCTTACCGTTCTGTATACCAAAGAGATAGAGACCGTATAGTTCATAGCGCTGCTTTCCGGAGATTAGAATATAAGACACAAGTATTTATATACCACGAGGGAGATTACTACAGAACACGCCTAACCCACACTCTGGAAGTATCCCAGATATCACGTACTATAGCAAAAGCCCTTAAGCTCAATGAGGACTTAGTCGAGGCCATATCCCTCGCACACGATGTAGGCCATACGCCTTTCGGGCACGCCGTAGAAGAAACCCTCAACCGCCTCACAGAAGAAGAAGGAGGGTTTAACCATAATATTCAGGGTTTACGGGTAGTAGATGAGCTGGAAAGAAAATACCCTAATTTTCGTGGTCTTAACCTCTCATGGGAGACCAGAGAAGGAATCATAAGGCACAACCCCAAAGACAACACGAAGCACTTCAAGGAAGCAAAGGAATTTTACCAATACTACCAGCCTACCTTAGAAACACAGCTTATGGATATTGCGGATGAAATAGCTTACGATAGTCATGATCTTGACGATGGTATAAAATCAGGCATGATAAAAGAAAATAATTTAAGAAAGATAGCACTCTGGAAACATATTGCTAAAACTATAGCAAAATCATACTCTAACCTTGATAAAAAGCTCAAAGTATACCTTGCTATAAGAAACCTCATCAACCTCCAGGTAACCGACCTAATAAAGTCAACCACCACAAAGATAAAAAAAATGTCAATAAAGAACATAAATGATGTCCGTAACTGCGAAGAAAGGATAGTATCTTTTAGCCCTTCGCTTCAAGATGATAAAAAAGAGCTGAGAAATTTTCTATACGAGACTCTGTATTGCCACTGGAGGGTATTACGTATGTCTAACAAAGCAAAAAGATTCATAGAGAGGTTATTTACCATCTATGTAAACAACCCTCATATCCTACCTCCATCTTTCAGGAAGATTGTGAAAAAAGACAAAAAGAATCTAAAAAGAATTGTTTGTGATTTTATCGCAGGAATGACTGATCGTTACGCTTTAGAGGAATATAAAAAACTATTTGACCCAAATGAAAAAATAT
>CAYXBX010000104.1:0-2800 GCA_964463445.1 uncultured Planctomycetia bacterium | reverse complement strand
TAAGCGATATACTCTGGGAGTATAATTTTGAAAGTAAAAAGTTTGATACCTTTGCCTTAGAAGTGTTTTCAAAATTTCTTGATGGTGGTGTCCAAGAAGCTGTTGCTACTTTGCTTAAAAAGAAATTCATTGCTAACCGCCATATTTTAAGCAATCAAGAGATAAGAAAAAAATTTGAAGTATTAGTGACTTCTTTTGAAAACAAATTTGTATCTAGTGTGTATATGAACACTTTAAGTACCCTTATTAAAGAGATGAAAATGTCAGGGGCGGTTGACTTTGATTCACATGAAATATTTGTTAATTATCTCTATTTTCTTCTAAATGCACTTTACTTAGAGGAGAGATACTTAAAGGTTGAGCTTATAGTTTCTCGGCTTATGAGTAGTTGGGGTAAAATTTTAGAGTTAAAAGATTTGACCTTTATTAAGAACCTTATAGGAGTACTGGAAGGTAAGATAAGAGGTTCTTTGGATAGTAAGGTTGTTGATGCATGTGAAAGAGCAAGAAATCAGATTAGTTCTTCCATAGAAGAGATTATTCTTGATAATATTAATGGTATGAGCAGCGAAGACTTTTCTTTCTTTCTTGGTCTTGTTTCTAGAAGCACCTTTGAGCCAGAAATATATATAGACAAAATTATGAGCGAGATGTCTTCTCGTGATAGATTGATAAAACTTTTCTATAAGTTTTTTCCTGACAAGGTAGACTTGTTGTTTAAGGCGGTAAAGAGGAGTATTTCAACGTTGGGAGCGGCAAAACAAGCAGTAAGTATCTTAAAATATATTGATACAAAAGAATCTTTAGAGGTTATGAAACAGATATTTAACGTAGGGAATGCATTTATTAAGATAGAGGTTCTTAAGGCAATGTCCGGCATGGAGATGATAGATGAAGATTTTATGCTGAAGTCATTAAAGGATAAGAGCGTATTTATAAGAAAAGAGGCTCTTGAGGCAATAATCTTAAAAGCTCCTCATTTAAAAGGAAAGGCGATTGAAACTCTTCTTAGTATTTTCAACCCCTTGGGTATAAGGAATAGTATTCTTGCGGATAATGTCAGGATGATTGGGAAAAAGAATATCAAAGAGGCAAAAGAAAGAATAGTCGCTATAGGAAAAAAATTCTATCTATTTGGAGGTAAGGTTCTAAAAGAAGCAGTAAGAGAAGCCTTGGAGGATTTAAATAAATGAGTAAGGTAGAAATTTTTCTCAAAGAGTTATCATCAGCACTACAGGTTTTAATGCTCTATTCTGATAATCATCCTAAGTCAGAAGAGGCAATCAACAGCGTTTATAAAAGGTTGACCGACGCTTTGGGCACTTTCAGAGAGATTACAATTGGTTTTGTAGGGGGAGAGTTAGTTTTTGGTAAGGAGATATTTTTTGAATTAAGTAAGCAGACGGGCATTCTTACAAAAAACTTAGAATCCAAAGGCATTGAGAAGATGACATTTAGATTTGGCATAAGCAAGGATGAGCTAAAGAAGTTTATGTCTGCTGTAATAAAGAGGATAGATGATACAGAGGATTTTTTAAACTATTTTGAGCGCCTTGAGCTGGAGAATATTGAGGTAGGCAAAATAAAAATAGATAAAGAGGTAATAAAAGATAAAGATAATGCAAGCTTAACTGATTATGAGAGTGCTTTAGGCGTTGTATCCGAGTCATTTAAAGAAATGTTGAGAGGAGAATTTGTTGATTCTTATAGTACACGCAAGGCGATGAAGAGTGTTCTGAGTATGGTTTTAGAGGGACGGTGGGATTTACTTATGTTAACCTCAATCAAAAGGCACGATTTATCTACTTTTGTTCATTCTTTAAATGTAAGTGTTTTGGCAATGGTTTTTGCTTCTCAGTCAGCATTTGCTAAAGATGATGTACTGGATATAGGTACCGCAGGACTTTTTCACGATATTGGTAAGATTGCTATTTCGCGAGAAGTAATTAATAAGCCTAGCGTTTTAACCGAGGAGGAAATGGAATATATAAAAAGCCATACTATCCTTGGCGCAGAGATTCTTCTTCATCAGGTTGATTCTTTGGGATTTCTACCATCATTGGTTGCCTTTGAACATCACCTCCGTTATGATTTAAAAGGGTATCCTAAGTTGCACTACCCCCGAAAACCTCATTTTATCTCTTTGATGATATCCTTATGCGACTGTTACGACGCTCTTCGTTCAAGGAGAAGCTACAAAAGAGATTATCCTCCTGAAATGATATATGAGATTATGAAAAGAGAAAGAGGAGGATTATTCAATCCGGAGTTATTCGATAGGTTTTTTAGTTTCTTGGGTGTATATCCTGTGAGTACAATTGTGGAGCTAAATAAGGGGTGGGTGGGTATAGTAAGGAGGCAGAATGAGGAAGATATTTTCTCTCCAGAGGTAGAGATAGTCTCTCCTCTTCAAAGACGTGGTGAATTGCTAGACTTAAAAGACAGAAGAGACATAAAGATAAAATCTTCTCTCAATCCTTTTTCTACAGGAAGAGATTACCTTTCTTTTATTTAATTTCGTTTTCTCTATTACTTATAACAAAAATCGGTATTCTTATCAAACCACTTTTAAGACTAAGGATACTTCCTCGCTGCGGGGGTTTTAAAGGGATGCTGTTTAGGCTGTTTTTTAAACGCGGTTACAGTAGGAATTTCATGTCTATTTTGATAATTGATAATGTAAAATATTTTGTGCACTTTTCCTTTGACAAGGAAGGTATAAAAAGATAGCCTCCTGTATTGGGGGAAATTCAAGTTTATTAACCCAATTTAAACAGGAGGCTATATATGCAAGGACTGG
>CAYXBX010000103.1:0-2960 GCA_964463445.1 uncultured Planctomycetia bacterium | reverse complement strand
ATGATAAATCCACGTCTTTTATCATCATATAAGAAGGCAGATTCAGCTTTACAGGCGCAAAGTTTAGAATTGCCTTGATTCCGTAACGCATAAGTCTCTCTGCTGTCTTTTGTGCCTCCCCTTCTGGTACAGTAATAATACCTATCTTTATACTCTCCCGTTTAATAACCTCTCTCATTTTATCCAAAGGAAAAACTTTAACTTCTCCGTAGTTTCTATTCTGCTTTTTCTTGTCAATGTCAAAAGCTGCTTTTATCACAACCCCCTGCTCTTTAAATCCTTTATAGAAAGATATTGCCTTAGCTAAATTGCCAAAACCAACAACACACGCATTCCATGTGCGGTTAAGACCTAAGATATCCTGAATTTTTTTCTTAAGAAACCGCAAATTGTATCCTACGCCTTTTCTCCCAAACTGACCAAAATAAGAAAGGTCCTTGCGTAATTGGTGGGAACTTATGTTTAAAAAATCCGCAAACTCTTCAGAGGAAATTACTTCTTTGTTTTTGTTTAAAAAATAATTAATGGCGCGTAAGTAGTATGAAAGCCTTATTAAAGTCTGGTCGGGAACTTTTCTTTTGTTATCCATCTAATTCAACCTCTCCCCAAAAAAACAGCTTTCTGTCAAAAGCAACAACAACAGCCTCAATAAATTTATTGCGTTCTGCCCTCTTGAAAACTTCTTTAATTGTCTTCTCGTTCTTAATCATGTTGGCATAAAGGGTGGCAAAGGTATCAGCTACAATAGAGCTTTTTGCCAATACCATAACCAAATCAGCTTCTCCAAAATTAATACTGTGCCCGATGGTAGAAGAAGAACTGCATATCCCAAAGGGATAATTTCTCTTCTTAACCTTAAGAGTTAAAAAAGAAGGGTCGAAGTTAGTCCCCAAATAAACTCCTATTTTTCTGTCTTTTTTAATACTTAAAAAAATGTCCCCTCCGTTTTCTACAATTATTTCCTCTGAGAATCTAAGGAGTTCGCTGCCTACATAAGCTGCGACTGCGCCTGCAACCGCAGAAAAAGGCCCTATGCCAGAGATTTCAGAAGCTTTTAGCATATCCTGAATAATGAAAGGGGCGTCTGTGTCAAATTTTAAGGGGGAAAGCGAACTAAAAAATTTAGGATTTTTTTTAATATAATCTTCTATCTGAGTATAATAACCAATCAAAATGTTCAAAGTTAACTTTTTATCTAAGACGTTGGGGGAAATAATATAAAGGTCGCTCTCCTGGTAGGCTATCTCCAGACTAAATTCATTATTAAGATGATACCGGTAAAACCTTTCCTCATACATATTATTGACTGTTCATAATCAATAAATAGCTAATAGTTCTCTCTTAGCTTATAGAACTTAGTCTAAGAATCCTTCATATACAACTTATACGGGATATTCAATCGCAGATGCTCAATTTTCTATACTGGAATTCCTTAACTCATTAATCGCTGTCCGCTATTCACTATACACTATTTAGCATATTCGCGGCAACGTAAGAGAATAGGAAAAATCAAGGAATCTTTCTCCCCCAGAAATGGTTTTAACTATAACTTTTTTTTGCTTTGTTACTTCTCCAATAATTGCTGCTTCTCTACAGCCCAAGCTACGTAAGAATTTTACGGCTTCTCTGGCATCTTCTCTGGAAACAATAATTATTGCTCTCCCTTCGGAAGCTAAATAGTAAGGGTCAACTCCTAAAAGCTCCGTGGCTGCTTTGACGTCTTCTTTTAAAGGGATTCTTTCTTCAAAAATTTTTACCCCCAGTTCTGTACCACGCACAATTTCGTTTAAAACACTCGCCAGGCCTCCTCGTGTGGGGTCGCGCATAAACCTTGTCTTGGGAAACCTTTTCCAAAAAGGAATAAGAATATCTACGAGGCTTTGACAATCGCTTTCTATGTTAAACTCAAAGATTTCTGTTCGGCTAAGAAGAATGGTTATTCCGTGCTCAGCAATCCCTCCGGTAATAATAATCTTATCGCCCGCTCTAATTCTGTTTAGGGAAGGATTTCTTTTAAGCCTTCTGCCAATACCTGATGTTGTTATAAATATTCCATCCGCCTTCTTTCTTTCTACAACTTTAAAATCACCGCTTACAATTGTAGTGCCTGATATTTCAGTAGCTTCTTTTACAGAAAAGATTATCTTTTTTAAAACGTTTAAGCTGAATCCTTCTTCTACAACTATTGCTAAACTCAAATATAACGGCACGCCTGCGCTAACACATATATCATTAACTGTTCCATAAACAGAAAGTTTCCCTATATCAGAGCCAGGGAAAAAAATAGGTTTAACTGTAAAAGAGTCACATGTGAAAACAAAATCCTCTATGTTCGCTGCGTCATCTAACTTATCAAGATAAGGATTGGAAAGCGCTGGAAGAAATACATCACGGATAAGATTGTAAGCCTCTTGCATTCCATCGCCGCAGCTTAAGGTAATCTTCTCTTCTCCCATAAACAGACAACTTTATCTTAAATGTTCAAGAACCACTATTTTTGTCTGGTCACCTAAAGAGTCTCTGCTGATAACAAGACTTTTTTGCCTCTCTATATCGCTTTTATCCTCAAGAAATTTATCCACTCCGTCTATATTAAACTCCAGTTTGTGGGTCTTAAAATGCATGGGGATAAAAATCTTCGGCTGTAATTTCTTTAAAAGAACGGTGGCATCTTTATGGTTTATAGTAAAAACTCCTCCCACAGGAACCATTGCAACATCGATATTTTTGAGCCTGTCAAAATCCAAATCCAAAGTGCCCACATCCCCAAAATGGACAATTCTTAACCCTTCTGTTTCTATGATAAAAATAATATTTTTGCCGCGCTGAGAACCCAAAGAAGAATCGTGAAAACTGCCTATGCCTTCCACCTTAACATCTTTAACTGTAAATACACCTTCTTTATCAATAATGGTAGCACTTGTTAATCCTTCGGTAAAATCGTGGTCAGCATGATGATG
>CAYXBX010000102.1:0-2986 GCA_964463445.1 uncultured Planctomycetia bacterium | reverse complement strand
CTTCTTTGTGCCTTTATTATAGGAATAAACACTTACAGTAAGCCTTTCAGCATTATTCTCCCAAGATTTAGAAAACAGACATTCATCCAAATGCCTATTGTATGCCATCTCTACCCCCTTCCATAAACTATATTTTCCTGCCTTTCACAAAAAATATACCACCATCTTATCTAATCCTCAAACTGTTTAGCAATTATTCTATTAAGAAGCTCATCGAAAGATACTGGATTGCTTGGGTCATAATAGAACTTTCTTATATCGACGGATAATTTATACTTCCTGCCCTCAGAAGCATTAAATCTTTCAACGTTCTTAAGGAAACGGGAGCATATAATATCACCGCTATTCCTCTCAGCCTCAATAGCAAGCACAACAAACTCATCATCCCCTATGCGAGCAATAATGTCAGACCGGCGGAAAGTATCTCTCAATAAAGATGCCATATCGACTAAGGCAGCATCTCCTTCATAAGGTCCATAACTCCTGTTAATATCTTGAAGATGAACGATATCAATGTAAATGATATACATCCCCTTTTTGGTCCGGTTAGACAGTTTAATCTGCTGTTCGCCCAGAAGAATGAACCCCTTATCGTTAAAGAGACCTGTAAGGTCATCAACCAAAGACATAGCGCGCAGTTCCTCTCTTATTTGAACCAGCCCTGTTATGTTATGCAACCAGACGAGGTAAGCAATTTCTTTCTGCCACTCTATAGGTATAGCCCTCATCTCCAAGAGGACTCTCTTCTCGTAAGAGCGGGTAATCTCAATCTCAGTAGTTCTATGGGGATTTACACAGAACTCAAACATCTCTCCCTCTAAACCTTTCTTATCCCTACCAAAAAGAGATTCTGCGGCATAGTTAGCAAACCTTATCACTCCATCAACATCCACAATAATAATAGGCTCAGTATTTTCCTCTAATATTCCTCTTAAAGTCTCCTCCACAGAAACTAGGTAATTAATTTTTTCAAAAAGAGATTTCATTCTGCGATACCGCTTGAGAGATAAAAGAACTTCTCGCCTAAGCTGTTTTCTATTTACCTCATCTTTTATAATACACTCATCGGCTCCCATCTCTATACACTTCAAGATTTCTTCCTCTTTATCAACATCAACCATTAATACAAGAGGCGCATAATGACATTTTTTTTTGATCTGGGTTATGGTATCTAAACTATCTTCAGCAAAAGAAGAACTGAATAAAACAATATCAAAGGTATACTCACCCATCAATTTAATAAGTTCCTCTGTATCATTGACTTCCTTTATCTCAAAAGATGATTCAGCTGTGCCACTAAAGGCTTCCTTTATAAAACGAAGGTCGGCCTCGTTCTTTCCCAAAACTACTAACTTAACCTTTTCCATCGTCTTCTCCTTCAACGGGTAAACTATTTTCTATCATCCAAATGCACAATACATCCATTAATATATTCTCTTGTCTCTTCTGAAATATGCTTTAACTCTATACCGGTCTCAAAGAAACTCTCCTCTAACATAGGATTAACCTTCTCTCTAATCCATACCACCCTGCCTCTGCACTCTATAGGGTTGCTCGACAAATAAATCTTTAAATTTACTTCTTCATCTATATTTAGCTTTCTTTTTATGGTTACCCTTATACCACAACCACTAATGTCCTCTGTGTAAGTAGAAATCGGCTCTCCCTCCTCTCTATAAAGGTGAACAGTATAGGGAAATTTCCTTCTGATAAATCTTCTCCTGTTTATACCATCCCACTCCACCATAACTGCTACAGCTCCTTAATGGATATTAAATAAAAGTAACAAGCTTCGCTGTTCCCTTAGCGCTAATATCTTTAAGGAGAAACCCACTGCGTCTTAATGCCTTAACCATCCTTCGATACGCCTCATAAGGGGTTCTACCTTCTGTAAGATGATTAAGACACAGACATGCATATCCTCTTCTATTTCTTATTTTAAATATCTTTACTCTCCTTATATCTACCTTCTTTGTCATACTAACTCCTTTGATATTACGGTTATCTTCCTTCTAAAAGCTGCTTTACCAATTCATCTATTTCTCTCTGGCTCAGAATACGGTTATCCGGCTCCTTCTTCTCTTCAAGCAAAGAAATAGAAACTTTTGTGTCAGCTTTTAACTGCTGTAACTCATCTATGGAAGCCAGCGTTCTGCCTATCTTTACACCCTTAAACTCTCTATCTTCTAAACAAGGAGGGTCTTTACACAAACATATACATATAAGCTCCTCTTTAACACTCCATATTACATCACCACCCCTTACCATAAGCATCTTATCCTCTATACCCGCCTTTATACCTGCAACAGGAAAACAAATTCTTTCCGGAAGCACAACTGCATAAGAATCCAAAGGAAAAGCTTCTTTGACAGAACTAATCCACAGGTAATTAGAAATATCCACATGGAAGCCGTAACTGTTAGTCTTAAATACTAATTTCATAAACGCTATACTTTAGTTTCTTCATCAAGCACAACCGTTATCTTCTCTCCCAACTGGATTTTCCTTAAATCTGCCGGTGAAGCACTGGTTTTTCCTATAACAACAACAGGGCTTGCCGGCACGGGTTTCTCCGTATCACTTGCTGGCGTTGGCCCAAAGAATACACAAAGCGACTTTCCCTGAGACCAATAAGCAATATCTCCCACCTCAACATCCATCGAAGCGCCTTCCGCAGATGCTTTAAACCCTATATCAAAGTATATCTCGTCTCCCCAACGAGAAGCAAAAGATTCTATAGGCAAATTAGCAACTATCTCTTTAGCGCAGAAAGAGTTGTTCAGGTGGGCTGTAAAACTAAATATTTTGGTCTCAAACCTCACTCTCATCTCAAACTCTGGATATGTGATGCCAGCTTAAAATCCTTTACTTGCTATGTGTTTCTCTACGAAATCAATAATTACCTTCTGCTTCCTGCTTGTAATATTGTAAAATTCAATGCCCATTGCGGGATACTCAATAGGATGAATACCGTCGCTTGAAACCC
>CAYXBX010000101.1:0-3056 GCA_964463445.1 uncultured Planctomycetia bacterium | reverse complement strand
TACAGCAGGACCTAATGAAGCAAAGGCATGGCTTTTAAAAAAAGGAGAGAGTATAGTTGGGGCGGCTAGTAAAATACATACAGACTTAGCAAGAGGTTTTATTCGTGCTGAAGTTTACAACGTAGAGCATTTGGATGAGTTCGCCAATCCCCAAGATGCCAGGGCAAAAGGAATAATGAGGGTTGTAGATAGAGATTATGCAGTCAACGATGGGGATGTATTGAATATTAAGTTTAAGGTCTAATTATGCTCAAAGTAAGAAGGGCGCTTATAAGTGTTTGGGATAAGCACGGTGTTATTGAATTTGCTCGTCGTTTAAAAAATTTTAATGTAGAGATAGTGTCGACGGGCAAAACCGCTTCTCTGTTGCGTAAAAGTGGCATCCCCGTAAAGGAAGTTTCTGCTGTAACAGGTTTTCCTGAAATTCTTTCTGGAAGGGTTAAGACTTTGCATCCAAAAATATTCGGAGCTGTCCTAGCCAACAAAAAGCATCCTTTGCACTTAGAGGAAATAAAGAATTTCAATATAGAGCCTGTCGATATGGTGGTGGTTAATTTTTACCCCTTCAAGAAGATGCTTAAAGAGAATATAAGTTTTGGCCAGATGCTGGAATATATTGACATTGGAGGACCGTCTCTTTTGCGGGCAGGAGCAAAAAATTTTAGAAATGTTGCCTGTATAAGTTCTCCTGCTCAGTACAGGACTGTAATCACCGAGATGGAGAAAAATAAGGGAGTTATTAGTGAGGAGTTATTAAGAGAACTTGCCTGTGAAGTTTTCCGGATAACTAAAGAATATGACAGCTGTATTTATAGTTATCTTAAAAACAAAGATGTACTTATTTGGGATTTAGAAAAGATAGTAAAGTTAAGATATGGAGAAAATCCTCATCAGAAAGCAGCTCTTTTTAAATTGACGGATAAAGATAGAATTTCTTTTAAGCAGTTGCAGGGAAAGGTTATATCTTTTAATAATCTTTTGGATTTAGATAGCGCCCTTTTGCTTCTTCAAGAATTTTCTGAGCCGGCGGCTGTGGTAATAAAGCATTTATCCCCTTGCGGCGTCGCCATAGATAAAAACATATATAAAGCCTATACTAAGGCCTACAAAAGCGACCCGCTTTCTAGTTTTGGAGGTGTTGTTGGTTTGAACCGCAAAGTAGACAAGAAAACCGCCAGGGAGATTATAAAAAGTGGGTTCAGAGAGTGCATAATTGCCCCCCAATACTCTAAAGAGTCGATACGTATTTTCTCCGAAAAGAAAAATTTAAGAGTTGTTGAAGCAGATTTCACCAAGCGAATAGATGCAAAGGATATTAAAAGAACTTCTTTCGGATATTTAGTTCAGGAGCCAGACGCTGTAACTGTAGACAAAAGCAGCTTAAGAATAGTGACAAAGAAGAAGCCAACTCCTAAAGAGTTAAAAGACCTTCTTTTTGCTTGGAGAGTAGTGAAGTTTGTTAAGTCTAATGCCGTGGTAATTGCTAAAAATCTCACCACTTTAGGAATAGGAGCAGGGCAACCTTCAAGAGTGGGGGCCGTTGAAATAGCAGGGAAGAATTCTCTTAAGTCCACTAAAGGAGCAGTTATTGCTTCAGAGGCCTTTTTTCCTAAGGAAGATGCCATCAAGCTCATAAGAAAATATGGAATAAAGGCAATAATCCAGCCCGGCGGCTCCATAAAAGACTCCGAGATTATAAGTCTTTGTGACAAATACCGTATTTCTATGATATTTACAGGTATTCGCCATTTCCGCCACTAATTAGAGCCCGAGCAAATTATACTTTTCTAAAAGAAACCTAATCATTATGGAGAGAAACTTTAAAGAGACAAAGAAGTACTTAGATACTTTTATCAATTATGAGAAGAGCACTAGCTACGTTTACAAAAAAGACTTAAAACTTAAGCGGGTGAAATTTCTTTTTCGTGTTCTACAAATACCTTATGGAAGATTGAAAGCTATTCACATTGCGGGGACGAAAGGGAAAGGTTCTTCTGCTACGTTTATTGCTTATATATTGGCAAAACAGGGATTCCGTGTGGGTCTTTACACTTCTCCCCATTTTATAGATTTAAGAGAGAGAATAAGAATATTGAAAAGCAATGGCAAGAGAGTATTAAATACAATGATTTCCAGGAGAGAAGTGGTAAGAATTGTAGATATATTCAAACCATACTTAGAGAAGATGCGTTTTACAGAAAAGTTTGGTAAAATTACATTTTTTGAGGTTTATACTGCATTGGCTTTTAAATACTTTCTGGATAAGAACTTAGACTATGTTGTTTTAGAGGTAGGTTTGGGGGGGCGTTTTGACGCCACCAACGTAGTTAATCCGTTAATTTCTGTTATAACCCATATAGGATACGACCATACTCAAAAACTGGGCAAACGCATAAAAGATATTGCTTACGAGAAAGCAGGAATTATAAAAAAGAAAATCGCAGTTGTAGTTTCTCATCAAAAGAAATCAGCACTTGATGTAATTTACAAAAAGGCAAAAGAGATGGATTCCCCCCTTTACGTATTAAATAAAGATTTTTATTATCATAATATAAAGTTGGGAAGAACTTATACTCATTTTGATTTTACCTACAGGAACTTCGTTTTAAAAGATATACGTATTTCTTTAAAAGGCATGCACCAAATAGACAACGCTTCGTTAGCAATTATGGCTGTTTACCTAATAACAAAAGATAGAAACAAAAGCGCTTTTAAAGAAGCCTTAAAGGAAGCATATATAGAAGGGAGGTTTGAGGTTGTAAGCAGAGACCCTTTTGTCATTGTGGACATAGCACATAATCCATCTTCTTTTATGGCCCTTAGGAAGAACTTAGATGCTTATTTCCCCCAGAAGAAGATTATTCTTATTTTTGCAGCTTCTTCTGACAAAGATGTCAAGAAAATGTTGTCGCTTTTTGATTACGATAAGCTTATACTCACTTCTTTTAACAATCCTCGTTCATTTACACCTGGCGAGATTATTTCTCTTGCGGGTGTGGAGGCGGATATTGCTTGTAATCTTAAAAGCGCTTTAAAAAGAGCTTATACATACTATA
>CAYXBX010000100.1:0-3096 GCA_964463445.1 uncultured Planctomycetia bacterium | reverse complement strand
ATTAAAAAAAGTATTTTGAGCGATTTTGATATTGGTTTAAAATGTATTCGTGTGTCTTTGTTTGCTTCGATAAAAAACATGGAGGCAAACCAAAAGTTTTTTTCTCTTAGGAGTGGCAAAAAAATAAATTATCTAAAGAGGTTTTTAGGCTAAGGAAGATGGCAAATATTTTAAACGCTAAAAACATTGCCGAAGAGATTAAACTTAAACTCTTAGAAGAGAGAAAGAGATTCTCCGAGTTGACATTGGCATCAGTAGTGTTTAAAAATGACGATGCTACACAATCTTATTGTCTCTCTCAGAAGAAATGGGCGGAAGCGTTAGATATCAGATATGAAAATATCCTGATTGAAGAAAAAGCGCCTTTTGATGAGCCTATCAGGATAATTAAAGAACTTAATAAAAAGAATATTCAGGGTATTATTCTAAACAAGCCTTTTCCCTCAGGGTGGGATGAAATGGCTTTCTTTTCAAGCATTGATGTTAGTAAGGATATTGAGGGGCTTAATCCTTATAATTTAGGGAGAGTGTTTTTTGGTGAGGCTGTTTTTATCCCCCCTACAGTTTTAAGCGTATTGGAGTTGCTTAAGTTAAGTGAGTGTAAATTGTACGGTAAGAACGTAGTTATTGTGGGTTTTTCTAACATCTTGGGTAAACCGCTAAGCGTGATTTTGGCTGACAGGCTTGCTACAGTTTCTATAACCCACATAGGAACTTTTGAGGCAAATAATCTTTTGTTTTATGTAAGTAACGCTGATATTCTCATAACTGCTGTAGGTAAACCCCATCTTATTAAGGGTTCCTGGATAAAAGAAGGAGCAGTGGTTATTGATGTTGGTATGGGCAAGTTAAGAGGTAAATTAACTGGTGATGTAGAATTTGAGGAGGCTAAGAAGAAAGCCTCTTTTATTACCCCTGTTCCAGGAGGAGTAGGGGCGTTAACCGTTGCTTTTCTTTTTTCTAATTTATTAAAAGCAGCCGGGATTCAGAAGGATAGTTAAAAGAGGAGGAAATTGCATAATGGGTTTTAGAGAGAAGATGAAAAAAGGAGATTTCACTTTTACTGTAGAGGTAGAGCCTCCTAAAGGGACAGAATTATCTTCTGTGTTTGAGAAGTTAAATCCTTTTAAGGACAGAGTAGATGCGTATAATGTTACTGATATGCAGAGTTCTGTTATGAGAATGAGCTCTTGGGCAATGGCTTTAAAACTGAAAGAAAAAGGGTTTGACCCTATTTTGCAAGTTACCTGTCGGGACAGAAATATTCTTGCGTTACAGGGAGATTTGTTGGGTGCAGCATCATTTGGAATAAAGAATCTGCTTCTTCTTACAGGGGATTCGCCATCTTCTGGAGACCACCCTCAGGCAAAGCCGGTATTTGATCTGGATTCCATAGGTCTTATAAATCTTGCTAATAAGTTGAATTCTGGCTTTGATTGGTCAGGCAATAAGCTTAAAGGAGAACCTGATTTCTTTATCGGTGCTGCTCTTAATCCTTTCAGCCGGGATATTGATAAGGAGATATCTAAGTTAGAGGAAAAGATAAAAGCAGGCGCTTCTTTTTTTCAAACGCAGCCGATTTTTGACGTAGAAAAATTCTATTCTTTCGTAAAGAAAGTCTCTTACCTAAAGCCGAAAATAATGGCAGGGATAATATTCCTTAAGAGCTCTCGGTCTGCACGTTACCTTAACGATAAAGTAGAAGGTATAGAGATACCCGCAGAGTATATTAAAAGATTAGAAAGCAGCCGTAGTTTTAAGGAAGAAATGAGAGCAATAATTAAGAAGATAATTTCTGACTTAAAGAGTATATCCTGTGGTATTCATATTATGCCTTTAGGAATGTATGATATGGTTTCTGAGGTTTTACTTTAAGAGATGAAAAGCATTTGTGTAATTGGCGCAGGAGAAGCAGGGATAAATTTCATAAAAGAAATACGCAATCTTAACCGCGATATACCATTAAAACTTGTAGATACCAGAGATAAATATTTTAAAAGACGGGACATATTTAATTACTGGTCTTCTCTATCTAAGTTAGAAGTTTTGCCTTTAGTTGACTTTTGTGCTGAGTATTCAGTAGAATTTGTGCAGGCAAAGGTTGAGCGTATAAATCCTAATACAAAGAGAGTTTTCTTAAAAGATAAGCCTTCTCTTGGGTTTGACAATCTGGTTATTGCTTCAGGTTTTAAATCAAAAAACCTTTCAATCAAAGGGGATTTCAGGGAAGGTTTCTGGTATCTTTCCGACATAGAACCCGTAAAGGTAAAAGATTACCTGAGTATTTCCTCCGATATTGTTGTGTATGTTTCAACGTTACTGGGCATAAAGCTTGTTCTTTCTTTATCTCTATTAAAAAAAGACGTTAAGCTTATGGCGGATAGTCTTGATTTTCTGGGGGATTATCAGGAATCTTTTAGAGGTTTGTTAAAGGAGCGTAATATTGATGTGTATACGGGAGTAAGGATAGAGGAGGCTATAGGAGAGTCAATAGTTAAAGCGGTTAAGATATCTTTACCTAAGGTGTTTTCTTCTCAACTTGTATTCATTGATAGCGGGTTTAAAGCCAACAGGGATTTCTTTGAAGAAGAAATTATCCCAAGGGATGTGTTTTTTTCTCCCTTTCCTGATATATATCTCTTGGGTGGGGCAGGCAGTTTGCATGTTGAGAATGAGTGTTTCTTTATTGATATGGACGAAGAGGTAAGAAGAGAAGCTGTTTTTCTGGCAAAGATGCTTATTAATAGAGAACAATTGCCTTATTTTCCTCAAGAGGCCCCTCTCTCTAAAAAAGAGGAGTATTTAGCAGGATTGTTACAGCAGGTTAAGCTGCCGCATTAGTTGTTAATATTCTTTTTACAATACCATCTTATTAATCTCTTTATAATATGATTAATTCCTTAAGGCGTTCGTCTAAGAAAAGAGATTGTATTGGATAATATATGTAGGTTTAGGTGGTGTATAATTACAATTCAATAAGTGCTTGATTTTATTAGCAATATGTAATAGTATAATATTATTTTAAAAAGGCATATTTAAAGTATTTATTGTAAATAAGGAGGTAATATGGCGGAATGGATTGGTATAGGAAAGCGG
>CAYXBX010000099.1:1805-3117 GCA_964463445.1 uncultured Planctomycetia bacterium | reverse complement strand
CAACTTCTGAATACCTTTATTTTTTAAAGCACTCCCGCATAACACCGGCACAAGTTTATTGGCAATAGTAGCCTTTCTTAATGCTTCCCGTAACTCTTCTTCAGAGAGGGAGTTTTCGTCTTTTAAGAATTTCTCCATAATTGTATGCTCAACAGAAGAAATCTTTTCAATCATAACACGGCGGTATTTTTTAGCCTCTTCTTGAAAATCATCTGGAATATCTTCTTCTGAAAAGTCTCTCCCCGTGCTCTCATCTTTATACAAATAGGCCTTCATATTAATAAGGTCTACTATACCCTTAAATTCGCTTTCTTTATCCAGCGGAATAACCACAGGTACAGCACTAGCAACAAGTTTATCCTCCATGTCCTTTAACACTTTGAAATAGTCTGCACCCATGCGGTCCATTTTATTAATAAAAGCTATCTTAGGAATACCGTATTTATCTGCCTGCCGCCATACTGTCTCTGACTGCGCCTCTACTCCTGCTACTGCGCAAAATACAACTACAACACCGTCAAGAACACGCAAACACCGCTCAACTTCAGCAGTAAAATCAACATGTCCCGGTGTATCTACAATATTGATACGTTTATCAAGCCAGAAACACGTTGTAGCTGCGGATGTAATGGTTATACCTCTTTCCTGTTCTTGCTTCATCCAATCCATCTGAGCTTTACCCTCATGAACCTCTCCTATTTTATGAGATTTTCCTGTATAAAAAAGAATTCTCTCAGTAAGAGTGGTTTTCCCCGCATCAATATGAGCCACAATACCAATATTTCTTATTGCACTTAAATCAAAGGAGGCTTTTATCTCCTCTATTCTATCCTTATCAATCTTAACTGGCTCTTCTTTTTTATCCTTCTCCTTCGGCTTACTCTCTTCTACAACCTCCTCCGTGAACTGCTGTGAAGGAGTTTTCTCTGCGTTATCATCGTCTTTACCCTCCGCCGATAAAACCTCCTGGGAAGAGACGTCTTCTTTTTCTGCAGCCTCCTGTAAAGACTCTTTAAGAACTTCCTTCTGTGGCTCTAAACCCTTAACTTCACGAATCTCTCTATCTTCTCCAGAAATATTTTTAAGATGCCGGATGGTATCTTTTAGCTTGCGTAATTCTTCATCTTTTAAAAACAGTTGTTTTTTCTTAGCCTCTAGTTCTTTCTCCAGCAAGACATAATCCTCTTTCAAAGACACATACTCATCTTTGGCCACCCAGGAGCTTTTCTCTAATTTATTAGTAAGTTCATTTGCTCTTTGTGCAGCCTCTTTTAGTTTAACAGAATATTCCTCTATTTGTTTTTTAAGTTGG
>CAYXBX010000099.1:0-1795 GCA_964463445.1 uncultured Planctomycetia bacterium | reverse complement strand
AGTTGGGCTATCTGATTGTCTTTCTCTTCGCTTTCCTTCGCTAAAGCAGCCACCTTCTCTTCGGCCTCACGTAAGTCTTTATTTAATCTGACATTCTTTGAAAATTCTTTCTCCAATTCCTTATCCTTCTTAGCCAACTGTTCTCTGACCTGTGCGTTTTCATCTTTTATTCTCTCAACTTCTTCTATCTGATGCTCTAGCCATTCTTTACGTCTTGACAGTTCTTTATGTAATAGCTCTATCTGCTCGGTTAGTTTTTCTTTCTCTCTCTTAATATTTTCGATTACACTCTTCTGGTTCTCCAAGTCGGCTTCTTTGGATTTTATTATGCTTTTTAAATGCTCTATTTTGCTCTTAAGCTTTTCTGTGTTTTCTTTTTCTTCTTTTTTCTCATAGAGAAATGAGTAGGCAACTACTCCTATCCCTGCAAAGATAATTAAGACTACGATAATTATCATATTTTTACCTCTTTATTGTTATTCTTTTACCTAAATAATAACATATTTTCTAAAATATTTGTAAGGGTTCTTTTTCTATCATATAATAAATCTACCCTTACAAGATGTCTCAAATATTTATTGGAACAAGCGGATACAACTACAAACACTGGCGGGGAAAGTTTTACCCCCAGAGTCTCTCTCAAAAACAATGGTTAGAATTCTACGCAAAATATTTTAGTGCTGTGGAATTAAATGTTACTTTTTACCGGCTCCCGTACGAAAATGTCTTTAAAGGATGGTATAACCGCACTCCTAAAGATTTTAAGTTCGTACTGAAAGGGTCTCGTTTTATAACCCACATAAAGCGCCTTAAAGACTGTGAAGATGCGGTTGAACTTTTCTTTAAACGAGCACGTTCTTTAAAAGATAAGCTAATAAGTGTACTGTGGCAGATGCCGCCGTCGTTTGATTATGACCTTGAGAGAATTAAAAAATTCCTTGCCCTTCTTAAAAATTGGCCACAGTATCTTTACAGTTTTGAATTCCGCCATAAAAACTGGTTCAACAAGGAAATATTCAGTTTGTTTAATAAATACAATGTAAGCATCTGCCTTGCTGACCCCCCTTCTTATCCTTCCCCAGAATTTACCACGGGCAACTTTTTATATTTCCGCCTCCATGGGGGCAAAACTCTCTATGCCTCGAGATACTCAAAAGAAGAACTTAAAAAATGGGCTCTTAAGATACAACGCCTTAAGAAAAATAAAAAAATGGTTTTTGTATTCTTTAATAATGATGCCTACGGTTTTGCGGCAAAAAATGCTCTTGAGCTAAAAAAAATACTATCGCATTAATGAGTAAATGAAAAAGTATAAACTAAAACATTTTTCTTCGCCTTTTATTATTAACTACGAGGAGAATTTAAATCCTGAACAGTTAAAGGTCGTCTATGAAGCAGAAGGCCCCTCTTTAGTGCTTGCGGGAGCAGGAAGCGGGAAAACGAGGGTTCTTATTTACCGTCTTGCCTATTTATATGAAAAAGGTTGTGATGTAAAAAATATTCTCCTTGTCACTTTTACAAATAAAGCGGCTCAAGAAATGACAAACCGTGCCGAATCTCTTATTAAAATGAGCTTACAAGGACTCTGGGCAGGAACTTTTCACCATGTAGGAAATCTTATCTTGCGCAAGGAAGGACATCTTCTGGGATACTCCTCAAATTTCAGCATAATCGATAAAGAGGATTCCAAAGACCTGATTGATGATTGCATTGAAGAACTGGGCTATAAAAAGTCTACAAAACTCTTTCCTAAAAAAGATATTATTGCCAATGTGTGGGGTTTGGCGGTTAATTC
>CAYXBX010000098.1:0-3166 GCA_964463445.1 uncultured Planctomycetia bacterium | reverse complement strand
GTTTAATTCCCCAATACAGGAGGATTAAAAGTGCACAAGATTATTGACACTATGACTTCTTACCAGTTCTTTTTAAAATATCAAAGATAGGTTAAAAATGTTACTTGATAATGGGTATAGTACATTTCCTAAAACCGCCAAGGATAAGTAAAATAAATAAAGATATTTTTCTTGACAGAACGTTACTTAGTTTGTATATTAACTCTTCAATAAACGCTATTAAAGGAGGAAAACGTATGGCAAGAAAATGTGCAATTTGTGGGAAAAAGGCAATTAGTGGCAATTCTATTACCCGCAGAGGATTAGCTAAAAAGAAAGGCGGAGTTGGTAAGAAAACCACAGGGATAGCAAAAAGAAAATTCCAACCCAATCTTCAAAGAAAAAGGGTTATCATAGATGGTAAAATAAGAAAAATCCTGGTGTGCGCTAAATGTATAAAAAGCGGTAAATTAACTTTCCCCCCTATAAAAAAGAAATAATCCCCTCTCAAGCAGCCCCTATCTAAGACGCACATCCCGAATAAACAACCTTATGCTGTTATGATAATTATTCTTCTCCAAGCGATACACAATATCAAACTCCTTTGCGTACTCAAAGATACTGGTAAAATCATCTCTTGCAGAATATACACCTTCATAGGTAAACTTATCCTTGGTAAGCCATACTGAATACATACCCTTGTTTATTTTCTTAGGAGGATGTTTTAAGCTTACCTCTTTAGTCACAAACAAAGGAGCTGGATTACCTTCCCCAAAAGGTTTCATTCTTTCAATATCATCCAAGAGAGAAAATGTTATATCCTTAAACCCTATCTCTAAATCTATCTTCTCAACAGGTATAAGATCAGTCCCCTTCAACATCCTTTCTGCTATACTGTTTAATTCACTTTTAAACGATTCTATATCTTTATAAAAAATTTCTATACCTGCTGCTTTCTTATGGCCACCATAAGCAAAAAGATATTCTTCGCAGCGCCCTAATGCGTCCATAAGGTTAAAATTCTCTATGGAACGAGCTGAGCCTTTGCCTATTTCCTTATCAAACCCAATCACAAAGCAAGGACGATAGTATTTCTCTACGAGTCGGGATGCTACAATACCCAATACTCCATGATGCCATCCTTCTTTGTACAATACTAACACTGGGTTATCCTTCAAATCAGCAGTAATAAACTCATCTGCTTCCCTTAACACCACTGTTTCTATATCTCTTCTGAGGTGATTATACCTTTGAAGCCTTAAAGCGTGTTCTTTAGCCAATGTAAAATCTTCCTCCAAGAACATCTTCAAGGCATCCTTTGCTGTGTTAACTCTGCCTGAAGCATTAATACGCGGCCCCAGAATATAGCCCAGGTGAAAAACATCCACATTCTCCTTTTTGACACCACTTACTTCACAGAGAGCATTTATAGAAACTCTAAAACTATTCCTAAAACGCCTCAATCCCTCTTTTAGATAAGCCCGATTCTCCCCTATAAGAGGAACAACATCGCAAACTATTGATAAAGCCACTAAATCAAGTAAATCATTACGTCCTTTGTTTTCTAAAGCTTCAACTAATTTAAAAGTAACTGCAGCACTACTCAAATACCCAAAAGGATAATAAGCATCGTCTCTCTTTGGGTTCACAAAAGCATAAGCAGGGGTCATTCCTCTCTTGGGTTTATGGTGGTCCACCACAATAACATCCATGCCTAAAGACCTGGCAAAATTAATCTCTTCATAGGCATTGGTGCCACAATCAAAAGATATAACAAGGCGGGTTCCTGCTTGTTTTATCTTCCTTAAAGCCTCCTTGTTTAAACCAAAACCTTCTTTTATACGGTGAGGAATATAAAAAGAAAAATTCACATCTTTATTCTTTATATACTCATGAAAAATTGTTAAAGACGTAAGGCCATCGACATCGTAATCTCCAAAAAGAAAAATTTTCTCCTTATCCTTAATCGCTTTATTTATCCTCTCTACTGCTTTCCCGATATCAGGAAGAAGACTGCAAGATGCAAAAGAATAATCCTTATAACCAAGAAAAGTCAGAAAATCCTCTTCTTTTACCTTCCGGTTAATCAAAAGCTGCACAGTGATAGGGCTTAAATTATACTTCTTTGCTAATTCAAAGGTCTCTGTAGCAAAAGAGGAAATTTCCCATCTTTTTCTCATTGTATTTATTACATTTTATTCCAGGCTGGTATGCCCAGAAGCGCCAAACCACAATCCAAAACAACCCTTAACGCCTCCAAAAGATTCAACCTTGCAAGTGTTTTGTTCTTATCATTGCTTAAAACCCTTTCTCTTTCGTAAAAGTTGTGGAAAGAAGAAGACAGGCCCCTAAGATATTCAATTAAGAAGACGGGCTCTAAACTATAATACACTTTATCTAAGCAATGGGGAAACTGCAAAATATCCCTTACAAGAAATAAATCCTCCTCTTCTAAATATCTGCTAAAATGAGGAGAAAACTCTCCTATTTTAGCTTTCTTAAAAATACTCTTTATGCGCGCATGGGCATATTGAACATAATAAAGAGGATTATCAAAAGAAATACTTTTAGCTAAATCAATATCAAACTCAAGAGGCGAAGAATTTCTTCTCAAAAGATAATAGAACCGCGCTGCATCTTTGCCAACCTCATCAATCAAATCAGCTAAAAGAACTGCCGTACCTTTGCGGCGCGACATTCTTTCTTTAGTCTTAATCGTTACCAGTTGAATAATAATAACCTTCAACCTTTTCTCATCGTACCCAAAAGACTTTAAGGCTGCTTTAACCCTCTTTATATAACCATGATGATCAGGCCCCCAGAGATTAATAATCTCATCAAAACCTCTTTGCGCTTTATCTCTATGATAAGCAACATCAGAAGCAAAATAGGTAAGTTCACCATCGCTTTTTACCAACACCCTATCTTTATCGTCGCCGAACTTGGTAGATAAAAACCATATCGCTTTATCCTTCTCATAGATAAGACCTTTTTTTCTAAGAAAACTTATGGCTTTCTTTACCTTACCCTGCTCTATCAACTCCTTCTGGCTAAACCAACCATCAAAACTTACTCCCAACCGTGAAAGTTCACCCTTTATTAGAGAAATCATATTAGAAAGAATAAAGGCCTCTAACTTCTCATCCTTCACGTTTAAAGCCTTCTGAGCAATATCTTTTATATACTC
>CAYXBX010000097.1:0-3259 GCA_964463445.1 uncultured Planctomycetia bacterium | reverse complement strand
TTGGATTTGCTCTTTTTGTTATATTTATGCGTTTTGGCACTTCCATTCTTGCCGGGTCCCTTACTTTAGCAATAATGAGTTTACCAGTAATCGTTACTGCAACCAAAGAGGCACTGGAGGCAGTGCCTTACTCCTTTAGGGAAATAAGCTTCTCTTTGGGAGCGACAAAATGGCAGACAATCCGCTACTGTGTTCTCCCCTATGCTTTACCAGGAATTCTTACAGGGACAGTTTTAAGTTTAAGTAGAGCAGCGGGCGAGACTGCTCCTATACTTTTTACCGTTGCTGCTTTTTATTTGCCGCGTCTTCCCCGCTCAGTATTTGACCAGGTAATGGCTCTACCCTATCATCTTTATGTTATATCAACACAGGTTCCCAATATGCCTCTTAAAATAAGTTTTGCTACAGCTTTTGTTCTTATTCTTCTGGTATTCTTGATGAATCTTGTAAGTATAGTAATACGAGCACATTTCCGTAAGAAAAAACAGTGGTGAATATGTCAGATACTATTATTGAGACAAAAAGATTCTCGGCTTATTTTGATGGCCGCTGCGTATTAAAAGATCTGGAGATGAAGATTTTTGCCCATGAGATTTTAGGAATTATTGGGCCTGCGAATAGCGGGAAGACCACATTCTTAAGAGCATTGAACCGCCTTAATTACCTTAAGCCCAACTACTCTGAGAAAGGAGAAATTTATTTCTTAGGCAAAAACATTAATCAAATAAAGGATAGTGAATTGCGTAAAAGAATCGGGATTATTTTTGCTCTTCCGCAAGTTCTACCGATGAGTATTTACAATAACATTGCCTACGGTCCAAGAGTGCATGGCATACGAAAGAAAAGTACTCTTGATGAGCTTGTAGAAGTATCCCTTAAAAGAGCCTACCTTTGGGATGAAGTAAGAGACCGTCTAAACTCGCCAGCTCTTAAGTTATCCGGTGGGCAACAGCAACGTTTGTGTATTGCTCGGACTCTGGCTGTGGAACCGGACGTCATTCTTTATGATGAACCATGTTCTGGCCTTGACCCCATATCTACAGCAAAAGTTGAAGAAGCTATGCAGGAATTAAGAAAACACTACACTCAGGTTCTTGTTACCAACAACACTAAACAAGCAGCTCGTGTTTCCCAGAGGTGCGCTTTCTTTCTTATGGGTGAGCTAATAGAAATTGATGAGACATCTAAATTGTTTACAGCGCCTCACGATAAACGCACCGATGATTATATAAGGGGTAAGTTTGGATAATTATGGAGTTTAAGCCAAAAATAAAAAGCGAAAACTTAAGCCTCTACTATGGTGATTTTTGTGCCCTAAAAGATGTGAACATTTCTATCCCTGAAAAAGAGATAACCGCTATTATTGGGCCGTCAGGGTGTGGTAAGTCAACACTTCTACGTTGTTTTAACCGAATGAATGATTTTATTGACAACGTGAAGGTAGAAGGAAAAGTGATTATTGATGGCCAGAATATATTAAGCGAAGACACCAATCTTATAGAATTACGTAAGAATGTGGGAATGGTTTTCCAGCGTCCCAATGTCTTTAACTCATCAATTTATGATAATCTTAACTTTGGGATAAAAATACACCGCCTTATAAGGGATAAACGTAAAGTGCAAGAGGTCATCCAGAAATCCCTGGAAGATGTTGGGTTGTGGGATGAATTGAAAGATAGGTTGTATACGAAGAATGCTCGCACTCTTACTCTGGAACAACAGCAGAGGCTATGCATTGCCAGAGTCATAATCTTAAAGCCCGATATCATACTTCTTGATGAACCATGCTCTACTTTAGACCCTATCTCAACAGCAAAAATCGAGGAGCTTCTGCAGGTTTTGAAGAAAGATTATACAATTGTTATTGTAACTCACAATATGCAGCAGGCAGCCAGGATTTCTTACTGGTGTGGGTTTATGCTTCTTGGCGAGCTTATTGAGTTTGCAAGAACAAAGAAGATATTTACCAACCCATATGATGAGCGCACAGAGAGTTATATTACAGGAAGGTTTGGGTGATAATAAAAAGGAGGGCACTATGGAGCGCCATTTTGATGAAGAATTAGCCGAGCTTAAAAAGAAATTATCCCGCACAGCGAGTTTGGTACGAGAGATGATTTCTGCTTCTATCGATGCTTTAAAGGAAAGAAAAGAAGACCTTATGAAGTTTGTTCTCGACTCAGAAGAGAAAGTAAACATGTCTCAGATTGAAATTGACGATGAAGCGTTGAAGCTTATTGCTCTGCGTCAGCCGGCGGCAAGCGACTTACGACTTATTGTTTCCGTGATGAAGATGAACTCAGAACTAGAACGTATGGCTGATTTAGCAGTGAATATTGTGGAGCGCTCAAAGGAACTATTAAAAGAACCGCCGTTAAAGCCTTTGATTGATTTACCTCGCATGGCCGATATTGCCCAAGGTATGTTAGATAATGCCCTGCAGGCGTTTCTCAACAGAGACGCCGACACTGCTCGTCAGGTATGTCAGACCGATGATAGTGTTGATGACTTAAATGACCAGATTTTCCGGGAGCTTCTTACTTATATGCTCCAGGATCCGAAAAATATCAACCGCGCTATAAAACTTATTCTTGTAGCCCGTTACCTGGAACGCATTGCCGATCATGCCACAAATATTGCTGAAGATGTTTATTACATCATAAAGGGGAAAGATATTCGTCATCACATAGAGAACAACAAATCTCTTTGACTTTGAAGGTAAGAAGCAATTTTTTTGTCTACAGGGGCTAAAGGAAACCTGTCTAGTTCTTCGAGCATAATAAAACGGAAGTCTGCGCATTCCTGTGCCGAGGGCATTCCCTTTTTTATCCGAGAAAGAAAAAGATGGACATCTATCTTAAGAGAATCAAGAGTGTCTTCAAATTTACCAAGGAATTTTATGGGCTCAATATCTAAATTTAACTCTTCCTTTATTTCTCTGCGGATAGCCTCCTCCAATGTTTCTTCTTTTTCTACGCTTCCGCCGGGAAATTCCCATAGAAGAGGGAAAGTATCATTTTCTTTACGCTGGCATATACATACCTTTTCGCTATCGATAATAACAGCAGCAACAACCTTAACAGTCTTCATGCTTAGCTTATAATTTCCCGAGGATATTTTTATCAAATATATTGTCACGCCCAAGAATAAAATTAGGGTCAAAGTATGCTTTAAGGCGTGCCATTTCCTCTATATGCCTCTTGCCGTACATAATTTTTAAGTAGTCCTTTTTAATCTTGCCAATCCCGTGTTCTGCTGA
>CAYXBX010000096.1:0-3357 GCA_964463445.1 uncultured Planctomycetia bacterium | reverse complement strand
GTGACTTTGTGACCTGGTGACTTTTATAAGGAAGCATTATATGCAAGAAATATCAATAGGAGAACTCATTGATAATAGCCTAAAGCGTACAAAGGCTGTCCTCTTTGATAATTTTTCTATTAAGAAGTGGCTTAAACTTTTATTTATAGCCTGGTTAGCCGGAAGTCTTGGAAATGGAGGCATAAACTTTCCTTACGATAAATTAGATAAGGAAAACAAAGATTATAAGTCTACCCCCTATTGTATTAAGTCTTCACCTGGTAGACTCAAGCTTATGGATAGTACATCTGCAGACGCAGAGAGCAGGGGCAACATAAGTTGTAAGCTTCTTAAAAGGTATTCTTCTGAGAAGCTAAGGCTCATAATAGCGATGGCAACTATTATTTTCTTAGCCATTATGGTCTTATTTATGTGGTTGACATCTCGCTTTAGGTTTATCTGGCTTAATGCCATAATTCGCAACACTTCTTTTGTGAAAGAGCCTTTCAGGCATTACAGAAAAGAAGGCAATTCTTTATTTAAAGCTTTTATAGCATTGTTTATTGTGTTTCTTGTATTTATAGCGTTGATTGGATTGTGGGTTTACTCTTTAGGGGCATCATCTGGTATATTTGATGGTGGTACGAATATCTCTTTGGTTAAGATATTTAGCATTTTTCTGCTGCCTCTATTTGTTTTTGTTATTCTTGTCATAGCGTTTTTGATTATAAATACTGCCATTAACCATTTTGTGATTCCTATTATGGCAGAAAGAGGTTGTTTGTTTCTTGAGGGATGCAGGAGGTTTATTGATATACTGCGAGATAACATTAAAGGTTTTCTGCTGTATCTTCTTGTTGTTGCGGGGTTGGGGGTTGTTTCGCTGGTGGTTATTTCCGGAATTGCTATTATCTCTGGCATAGTACTAATACTTGTAGGGAGTGTGGTGTTTGGCTTAATGTATTTTATTATCGCAGCCTTACTTAAAGCCAAAATAATTTATATGATTTGTGTGATGATTGTTGGTGTTCCTTATATTATTATGATTCTGATTGTTTTATACAGTATTTCTTTGCCGTTTGCAGTATTCTTTAGAAGTTTCTCTTTGTATTTTCTTTCTAACTTAAACTGTGGCTATCAACCGTTTCTTGTGAAGGAGGCGGTAAATAGTGCATAGTCCTTGCTGTAGAGGTGTAGTGAGTAATTATTGTTTTAGGTCCAGTATCTAAAACGGAAGTATGAGTAGGCAAAACATTGATTTATACAAATTATCAGAGGAGGAATTGCTTAATTTAAGGATATGTGATTTACCAATATCTTTGGAAGGAACCTGGCTTACTAAGTGTGTCAAGCAGCTTTATCTAGAACTGGCGCATAAAGGAATAAAGTTTAAGCCTCCATGCTATTTGGCTGACGAATGGCTTACTCCTGATGGAGAGCCAGTAATTGGCATTCCATTTTTCTTAGCTCATCCTGTCCTGATAAAGTTAGAGAAAAAGATGATGCTTGAGGTTGAAGGAAGTACGCATTCTTGGTGTATGCGGCTTTTGCGTCACGAGGCGGGCCACGCTATAAATTATGCTTATCAACTGTATAAAAGAAGAAAGTGGAAAGATGTGTTTGGAGAATTCAGCAAGGAATACACTGATACTTACCGCTTTCGTCGCTACAGCAAAAATTTTGTGCGGCATTTAGAGGATTATTATGCCCAGTATCATCCTGACGAGGATTTTGCTGAAACTTTTGCAGTATGGCTTAATCCTAAGATTGACTGGCGCGCTCAATATAAAGGATGGGGAGCACTTAAAAAGTTAGAGTATGTAGATAAGGTTATGAATGAGATCAAAGATAAGCCCCCTAAGGTTAAGCATGGCAAGCGTTATTGGGAATTTAGGCGCATACGCTCTACTTTAAAGAATTACTACCGCAAGAAAAAACATTTCTATGCCGAGGATTTTCCTGATTTCCACGATACAAATTTAAAAAAGATATTTTTAGAGAAAGATACCTATCCAAAGTTTCCCCTTGCCTATGAAATGGTAAATAGATATAAGAAGAATATTATAAATACCGTTTGTGAGTGGACATCAGAGAAGAAGTATGTTGTAAGTGACCTTCTTGATACACTTATTGAGCGGTTACGCGAACTTAAATTGGTTTCTTTGCCTGATGATCGCGAGACTGTTTTAAAAATATCTGTTTACGTAACGGTCCTTATTATGAACTATATGTATACAGGAAGATTCCGGGGCAAGAAATGAAGAAGAAGCTCAATGTCTTACTTCTTATGGATAGTCCCTATTTCGTTGAAAGAGGGCACGATTTTAAGGAGGAGTTTAAAGAATTTGACTGGACGACCGAAGTCGATGTTTACAATGCTCTCCTGGAGAACGGCCATAACGTAAGGCTTCTCGGTCTTTATAACGATATCAGAGTTCTACTTGACGAAGTTAAGGAAAATAAGCCGGATGTTATCTTTAATATGGCAGAAGTGTTTAACCAGAAATCCCATTTTGATAAGAATGTTGCTTGGCTTCTTGAGATGCTTGATATTCCCTACACAGGAGCTTCCCCTGCGAGTCTTCTTATCTGTAACAATAAAGCCCTTACCAAAAAGATATTAAGTTTCCACAGGATAAGAGTCCCCCGTTTTTATACTTTTTACCGTCACCATCGAATTTGGCGCCCTAAACGTTTGGTTCTGCCTGTAATTGTTAAGCCTCTTTCTGATGAAGCTTCAAGAGGTATTTCTTTAGCTTCTGTTGTTGACAGTGATGAGGCACTGGTAGAGAGGGTTAAGTTTATCCATGAAAAGATGAAGATGGATGCTATTGCTGAGGAGTATATCGACGGAAGAGAGCTGTATATAAGTCTTATTGGTAATCAGAGGATTAAAGTTCTTCCTTTTAGGGAAATGAAGTTTGGCTCTTTTTGTGAAGATGAGCCACGCATCGCCACTTATAAGGCAAAATGGGACTATGAATATCGCGAAAAGTGGGGAATAAAGAATGTCTTTGCGGGAAGGCTTTCTTCAGAGGTAGAGAAGAAAATTGTTGAAATATGCAAACGCGCTTACCATGCTCTTAATATGCAGTGTTATGCCCGTTTTGATGTAAGAATCACCCCCAATAATTCTATATATATTCTTGAGGCAAATGCTAATCCCTCTTTAGACCGCTATGATGAAATTGCCCAGTCAGCAGAAAAAAGCGGTATTTCTTATCCTGCCTTTATCCAGAAAATAATTACCTTGGCTTTTAAACGAAGAAGATAGCTCAACGCTCAAGCGAACTTGGAAAGATGAGATTAATGTTACCTATAAAAAAGATAAATATCGGTTGCTTAAAGATAAGATATAATGTAGAATATAACAGATGA
>CAYXBX010000095.1:0-3372 GCA_964463445.1 uncultured Planctomycetia bacterium | reverse complement strand
TTGATTGCTATTTATCCACAGCTTCTTTCTTTTATTGTAGCTTTTATTCTGATTTTTTCAGGTCTAATTTTTGTTTATCTTGGTTATTATTATCGCAAGGCTTCACGCACCTTTGACGACCCCCTTATAAATTTCTTTTTCCGTTTGTAGGGATTGAATATGCCTATTTATCAATACTGCGCTAAGGACAGAAGAAGAGGTTGTAATTATTGCAGGGATGGTTTTGATATTTTTGCGAAGGTTAGTGATAGGCCTTTAGAGAAATGTCCTAAATGCGGTGGGCCTGTTGTGAAAACTTTTTCGGTGTTTTCTGTTGGATTTTCTAAAAGTTCTTTTGACAGTAAAGCAAAGGAAAAAGGGTTCCATAAGTTAAAAAAGGTAGACAAAGGAAAATATGAGAAGATATACTAAGAAAGGAGGATTAGAATAGAAGATGAAAAAAGATGTCTTCATCCATCATCGTCCCCAGTGGAAGACTCATATTGGTTTTGTTCTTGCTGCTGTGGGTTCAGCAATCGGTCTTGGTAATATATGGCGTTTTCCTTATCTTTGTTACAAAAATGGAGGAGGAGCGTTTCTTATTCCTTACTTTATCGCTCTCTTTGTGGTGGGTATACCTCTTATGATTCTTGAGATTGGCTTAGGGCATAAAATGAGGGGTTCTGCTCCTGCAAGTTTTGCGAGTATTTCTAAAAAATGGGAATGGTTAGGGTGGTGGCAGGTTATTTTTGTGATGTTTGGCATTGTGTTATATTACTCAGTAGTTATTTCCTGGTGTTTTAACTTTTTTTTCTATTCTTTTAACCTTTCCTGGGGAGCTGATCCTAATGCTTTCTTTTTTCAGAAGTTTCTTGTTGTAAGTAAAGGGCCTTTTGATTTGGGAGATTTAAGAACCCCTATACTTTTTTGTCTTCTTTTGGTCTGGTTGTGTAACTGGGTTATTGTATTCAGTGGCGTTCAGAAAGGACTGGAACGCGCCAACAAGATTTTTATGCCCCTTCTTATCCTGCTTACCTTAATTATTGTAGTTTGGAGCATAAAACTTCCTGGCGCAAGGGAAGGTATTGCTGTTTATCTTAAGCCTGATTTCAGTCGTCTAAAAGATATAAAAGTGTGGATGGATGCTTTCAGTCAGATATTTTTTACTTTAAGTTTAGGTTTTGGCATAATGATAGCTTATGCTTCATATTTGCCTAAGAGGAGTGAAATAGTAAGGGATTCTTTTATTATAAGCATTTTTAACTGTTTATTCTCGTTACTTGCCGGCTTTGGAGTCTTTTCTATTCTGGGATATATGGTCCACTCTACATCAAAGGGATTCTCAGAGGTAGTAGACCAGTCTATAGGTTTAGCATTTGTGGCATACCCTAAAGCTATAAGTATGCTTCCAGCGTTTCAGCGGGGGTTCGGCCTTATCTTTTTTGGTATCCTTGTTATTGCTGGTCTTTCATCAGCTATTTCTATCTTGGAAGCATTTACTTCTGCAATAATAGATAAGTTTCATTATTCACGTAAACTCGTTGTTTCTGTCCTTTCTGTAGCGGGGTTTTTAGGAGGGATTATTTTTACTACTCAGGCAGGTATTTATTGGCTGGATATTGTGGACCATTTTCTTACACAGTATGGTTTAGTCCTTGCTGCTATTTTTGAGTGTGTTATTTTAGGTTGGTTTTATAAAGCGGCTAAACTACGAGAGCATATTAATCATTATAGCAGGTGGAATTTAAACAAATGGTGGTGGGATAGCTCCGTTAAGGTTATTACTCCTGTTGTCTTGATATCTCTTCTAGCTTCTTCTTTAATAGAAGAGTTTTCCAAACCCTATGGAGATTATCCTTGGCTTGCTATTGTTGTTATTGGCAGGGATTGGTTAATCTATACATTATTTTTTGCTGTTATTGTGGCATCTCACGCCTGGAAGATAGAGCCAAAGAATCGGATGTTATCCTTAGAGTAATGTCCCTTCTGTTCATTCAAGGGATAGAGGTGTATGAGAAGAAAATTCGTCGTCTTTTGCTTTCTTAGTGTGGTTTTATTCCTTTCCCTTTTCTCTTTTTATAATCTTAAGCATTATCAAGCGACGAGAAGAATACAGAGACGGTTAAAGGAAAATGTCAACTCGGTGGTTAATTCCTTTAATTGTGAGAGTTCATTTCTTATTAAACTTCTTAGTAAGGATGATGTTATTCTATCCTATCGTGATAATAATAAGCTCCCCGCAGCCAGTCTTATAAAGATACCTGTTATGGTGGCAGTATTGTTTGCTGTAAAAGAAGGTAAAGTTTCTTTGGAGAAATTAATTACTTTGAGAAAGAAAGATATAACAGCAGGTTCGGGAATCTTGAAGCATAAAAAACTCCCTTATAAAATTAGCATAGGTAAGCTCTTGGAATGCATGATTGCTTACAGTGATAATACTGCTGCTAACAAATTTATTGATATCTTGGGATTTGATTACATAAACGTAGTTTTTGAGAAAATAGGCCTGAAGGATACTGTACTTAAACGTAAGATGATGGATTTTTATTCTCGTAAAAAAGGCTTAGAGAATTATACTTCCTGTAGGGATATGGGGTATCTTCTCGAAAAGATGTATAACGGGAATTTAATAACTCCTTTTTATTCACAGTTTATGGTTTTGCTCCTTAAGAGGCAGGTTGTAAACGACAGGATACCTAAGTATTTGCCGCCTGCGGTAACGGTGGCTCATAAGACAGGGCTAGAAAGAAGTATAGTAGCGGATGCTGGTATTGTATTTTCCAACAGTTGTAACTATATAATTTGTGTTATGGTGGATAAGTTTAAGAATTATAAGGAAGCAAAAGATTTTATTGCTAAATTATCTTTGGTTGTTTATAATACCCTAAAGGATTATAAGAGTTAGGTCTTAAGGAGGAGGTAATGTTTATTTTGGGCAATCTGTTCTTAGCGTTGGCGAAGATATTAGACATTGGCATTACTATTTTATACTGGCTTATCATTATTCGAGCGCTCATAAGCTGGGTGAACCCCGATCCTTATAATCCCATTGTTCAATTTTTATATAAGACTACTGAGCCGATACTTGAGCCTATAAGGAGACTTATTCCTGTTCATTATTCCATAGGCATTGATATTTCTCCGTTGATTGCTTTCTTTGTTCTTATTTTCTTACGGTTATTTCTTGTAAATACTTTACTGGGAATTGCTGCACGTTTAACTTAACAGAGTAATGGAAATAATTTCGGCTATCATTCCTTTAATTCTTATAATTATTATCTTTTTCTTTATTGTGCGTATCGCTACAGTTATATTGAAGTTGACCGGCCTTGACGAGGATACTGCGCGTTTTCAGGCGATATCTGCATTTACAGGAACAGGATTCACCACGCG
>CAYXBX010000094.1:0-3417 GCA_964463445.1 uncultured Planctomycetia bacterium | reverse complement strand
AGATAAGAAAGATTACGGATAAGTTAGACGCATTAGGTAATACTACAGCTGCGATAGGTAAAGGTTTTGCTATTGGTTCGGCTGCTCTTACTGCTTTAGCGTTATTCAGTGCCTACCAGAGAATGGCAGGTATTAAGCTTATTAATCTCACAGAGGTTAATACGGTAATCGGCCTGCTTATCGGAGGCCTTATGCCTTTTATTATTGCAGCAATAACCTTAAAAGCCGTAGGACGTACTGCTAACAAGATGGTGATTGAAATTAGAAGACAGTTTCGGGAAATCAAAGGACTTAGAGATGGTAAGGCAAAGCCGGATACTGCCAGTTGCGTGGGTATTGTTACTCGTGGTGCGTTGGGAGAGATGATTCTTCCTGGTATTTTAGCAGTAATAACCCCTCTTTTAGTAGGATTTATTTTGGGAAAATCTGCTCTGGGTGGATTTCTTGCAGGAGCAACTACCTGTGGTGTGCTACTTGGTATTATGATGACTAACGGTGGTGCCACCTGGGATAATGCGAAGAAGTGGATTGAAGAGGGTAATTTAGGGGGTAAAGGAACATCTACTCATGCTGCTAGTGTTGTAGGGGATACGGTTGGAGATCCTTTTAAAGATACTACCGGCCCTTCTATGAACATTCTTATTAAACTTATGGCGATTGTTTCACTGGTATTTGCACCTCTTCTGTAAGTAAGAAAAATGAATGTCTACCTTATAGCCGTTCTTGTTATTCTTCTGGGGAAGTACTTGTTAGATTTAATCGTAGACATTCTTAATTTAAGTTCTTTTAAGCCCCAACTTCCCCGTGAATTTGTTGGTTACTATGATGAAGGCAAGTATGCTGCTTCTCAGAGATATTTAAGAGAAAAAACCCGCTTCGGAATTATTGAAGACACTTTTTTTACTCTCGTTATTTTGGCGTTTATTCTTATTGGAGGGTTTAACCTTGTTGATGAGTTTGCCCGTCAGTTTAATCAAGGTCCTATAATTACAGCTCTCATTTTTCTTGATGTTTTAATGCTTTTGTTTTATGTCTTGCATCTTCCTTTTTCGATATACCATACTTTTGTTATTGAAGAACGTTATGGTTTTAACCGTACAACTATAAGAACGTTTATTTTCGATACAGTTAAAACAGTTATTCTGGGGGCGATTATTGGAGGAGTTGTTTTTTCTTTTGTTGTATGGTTCTTTATGCGGTTTCCGCATATAGGGTGGTTTTTATGCTGGATAGGAGTAACCTTATTTGAGCTGTTTCTTATTTTTATTGCGCCTGTTGTCATTATGCCGTTATTTAATAAATTTATCCCTCTTGAAGAGGGTGAGTTGAAAGAAGCTATTAACGATTATGCACGTAAACAGAGGTTTTTTGTTAAAGATATTTTTAAGATGGATGCTTCACGGCGAACTTCTAAGTCAAATGCTTTTTTTACGGGTTTTGGTAGAAACCGTCGTATTGTTCTTTTCGATACCCTGATTGAGAAGCATACGACGCAGGAGCTTGTTTCTATTTTAGCTCACGAGATAGGACACTATAAAAAAAGACATATCTTAAAAATGTTTATACTTTCTTCATTGGCCAATGGGTTTATGTTTTTCATTCTTTCTTTTTTTATTAACAACGAGGGGTTGTTTTCTGCTTTTAGGATGAATCATATTTCTATTTATGCAAGTCTCGTTTTTTTTGGCTTCTTATATACTCCTATTCAGATGGTATTTTCAATAATTACCAATGTGGTTTCAAGAAAACATGAATATGAAGCTGACCGTTTCTGTGTTGATACCTACAGAAACCCTCAAGCCTTTATTAATGCCTTAAAGAAGCTTACCGTAGATAATCTTTCTAATCTCACCCCTCATCCCTTAAAAGTTTTTCTTTATTATAGCCATCCTCCTGTACTTAAGAGAATTGAAGCTATACGCAAACACGCCTCTTATGCCCATATTTAGCATAAATAGGATATCCGGACATATTAGAATTGTAAGCTGGGCATTATATGATTTAGCCAATCAATTTTTTGCTGTCAATATTGTCTCTCTTTACTTTGTACGTTGGTTAACTATTGAGAAGAAGGTTCCTGAGATATGGTATAGTCTGGCATTTGGAGTGTCTATGTTTTTTGTGGCAATTCTGGCACCCTTCTTAGGTGCTCTCTCTGATGCTAAGGGTAGGCACAAGACATTTCTTGTTTACTTTACGATACTGGCTGCTTTATGTACTGTGCTTATGGGATTTACAAATAAAGTATGGGTGGGATTGATACTTTTTGTTATTGCTAATTTTGGGTGCCAGGAAGCAGTGGTTTTTTACAACTCTCTTATGTTACAGGTTAGCTCAAAAGAAACGATAGGTTATGTGTCGGGGATAGGAAGGATGTTTGGATATATAGGAGCGGTCGTTGCCCTTATGTTTACAAAACCAGTTGCTTTAGAGAGAGGGTATAGCAGTGTTTTTATTATAACAGGAGTGCTTTTTCTGCTTTTTGCCTTACCTTGTATGATAGTTGTAAAAGAAATATCACTACAGAACAACCTATTATATTTTACTAAAGGGAAAGGCTTAAGGAAAGTTTTTAAAGAATTTAAAGAACAGTTTAAGTTCTGGAAGGAAAATTACCGGTTGGTAAACTTTTTAAAAGCAAGTCTACTTATTTTTGGTGTAGTGAACGTGTTAATTCTTTTTATGTCCGTTTATGTTAGCGAAGTATTTGGGTTGAAGGAGGCAGAGATTATAAATCTTATCATCTTTTCTACATTTTTTGCCATATTAGGGAGTATAGTTTCAGGCATATTGAGTGATTATTTTGGTTGTGACAAGGTTTTTCTTTCTGCTTTTGTTTTTTGGGTTATTGCTTTAATGAGTGGAGTTTTAATTACAGATTCTTTTTGGTATTGGATGATAGGTGCTGTTTCAGGGTTGAGTCTGGGGATAACGTGGGTGGCAAGCCGTGCTTTTATGGCCAAGATTGTTCCTAAAGAAAAAATAGGAGGGGCATTTGGTATTTTTAATCTTATTGGGTATTTGTCAGGCATAATCGGTCCTCTTTGGTGGGGAGTGGTTGTCTTTTATTTAAAGAAGTGGCATGGGTTAGGTTATAGAATTGCCCTTTTTAGCCTTGTACCGTTTCTAGTTATAGGTAGTGTTTTTCTCTTGCGCACCTTCTACAGAGAAAGGCCATAGCTTTATTCTCAACTGTTATTAAATCTATTATTAAAGGTTGAAAAAATATTAAAGAAATGTTTTATTCTAATAGGAGGGAAGAGTATGGCGAGGAGATTCTTGTTGGTGTGTTTGGTCTTTATAATAGCAACAGCTGTAAGCGCTGAGCAGTTTTCCAAGGGCAGGCTTCTTAGTAATATAAAGGTAATATCTTATAATAGAGAAAAGGAAGAAGCTTTTTCTTTTATACTATTTATT
>CAYXBX010000093.1:0-3418 GCA_964463445.1 uncultured Planctomycetia bacterium | reverse complement strand
GAACTCTCTCTCTATGGATTTAATATCTTCGTGCATATCTTAATCTTATAAAATAAATTATTACCAATGTCAAACACATTATGGCCAATACAAAAGAGGTTTCCTTTTTAAACCGTGAAGGAGCGTCTTTTAATCTGCGCCCTCTTTTTATAATCTCTACGCTCAAAAGATGAATATCCCGCTCAGCATGAACTGGACAATCCTTATAAAAAACTCCTCTTACTCTTATAATGTCTCCCTGCACACGATAAGCACCGAAGTATTTAATGTTTTTCAATAAACTCTTATCCCGAGCATACACTCCTAAATTATATCCTCCATCAAGAATATTAATCCAAACACCCCCGCCTTTCTCTTTCAGAATCTCTCCTATAACCTCTCCTTCCACAATAACAGTCTTGCTATCAAAAAGTTGGGGATGTTCAAGGATTTCTTTTAAGGACAACGGGTTTTGTGCAAAACTGCTCGGTAACTTGAAAAATACCATGGCTATCCCAATCACTATAAAAACAATCAGTCTAATAATATTTTTATTCATTTCTTAAACAAAGAGAAAATAAACCCCAACATAACAAATACTGCCAAAAACTCCAACCTTCCTATCCACATCTGAATAATATAAACAATTTTCAAAAGAGCAGGCATAGAAGGACTGGTTATCCCTAAAGATAACCCTACATTAGCTGTAGCTGAAACCGACTCAAAAAGGGAAGCTAAGGCAGGGTATCCCAGCAACATCCCAATTATGCCTCCTATTAGGTAAGTAACCAAAAACAGACTGAAGAAAATAAATATCTCCTTTATTTGCCTATCATTAATAATCTTGTCTCCCAAATGGTGATAGCTGTCGCGGTAGACTGCTTTAAAAGGCATCATAAGCCTCTTAATCTCCATAAAAAACGATTTAAATACAAGCCCTAATCGCATGAGTTTAATACCGCCGGTAGTTGAACAACCCCCACCTCCAATCATCATAGCAAATATTATTGCTAAAAGTGCAATGTGGCGCATACCATTCAATTCTTCTGGCGCCAAATTAGTAAAGCCACAACCCGTATGGGCTGATATCAGTTGATAAAAACCTTTACGAAAAATAGAAAAATGTGGATGATTATGCAGAGAGAAAAAAACCATAAGTAAAAGCAAAAAGAAACTGACAAGAAATGTCTTTACTTCAAAATTCTTAAATATTTCTTTCTTATCCTTAAACCATACCCAAAAATGCAGATTAAAATTAAATGCCCCCAACATCATAAGAATAACTGTTATGATTTCTAGCCCTAAGGAGTGGTAATAAGCAATATTTTGGGTTTGAGGGGCAAACCCTCCTGTGTCAAAAGAGGCAAAGAAAATCCAAAGAGCATGCAAAATAGCTCTATCTATCGCCATTCCTTTATAAAGAAGAAAAATAACAAGAAAGCTTACTCCTAACGTTAAATAAATAATGCTGACATTCCATATAAACCGAGCGGTAGCAATTATATTGGGTAATATTTTTTCTGTCCTTCCTTCTCCCACGTATAAACCCAATACGGAACCCTTCGCATGAGAAAGAAGAGAAATACTAGCAAGTATTATACCCTGACCCCCGATAAACATCATAAGATGCCGCCACATATTGTGTGATAGAGAAAGGTGGTCTAAGTCTTTTACAAGCGTTAAGCCTGTTGTTGCAAAGCCACTCATCGCCTCAAACCAGGCATCAAGAAATTCTGCGTAATGCCCGGAAAGAAAAAGTGGCACTGCTCCCAAAAGAGAAGCAACCAGCCATCCTAAGCTTACAATGAAAAAAGTATGGACCCAGCTAATTTCTTTCCTTAAGGGAAATATCATAACAAGGGTTATCCCTAAAATAGCAGAAACGGATATGGCTATTGAGAAATCAAAAAATGGAGAAGCTTCTTTATAGAATATGGCCACTAAGAAGGGTAACAGTAAAGAGGCACTTAAACCTATAATTAGCCGTCCTAATATATGAAAAATTGTAAAGAAATCGTCTCTGTCTGGGGAAATAGTCATGGTTTTTTAGAATACCATTGAAAGGACAAACCCTATAAGAATAATCATCAGACAACAAAGTACTTCTGTAATAATTCCAAAAACTATCTTCATCTTAAAATAAATCAGGATGTACTCACAGTTTTCCGATAAGCGACCTTATTAACTGCTTTTCGTTATCAATGATAGTAGCTGCGATAATCTCGTCTCCAGACAATATTTTGGTAATCCCCGAAGGAACTATTATTTCAGGTCCCCTTAATATAGATATAAGAACAGAGTTAGCAGGAAGAGAAATATCTTTCAGCATTTTATTTACGACCGGCGCATTAGGGGGGATATCTACTCTAACAATAGAGAGCCTTCCTTTTTTAACGCTTAAAAGATTCATGACATCGGAGAAAGATGCCTCTTCCTCTACAATTCTTGCCAGAATAGTAGTAGAATCTATAGGTACATCCACTCCCATATGTTTATAGAGAAGAAGATGTTTGGGGTCGTTAACGCGCGAAACCGTTCTCTTAATAGAAAAGGCCTCTTTGGCAATGTTACAAATAATGATGTTGTCGGCATCTGAAGACGTGGTGCTTACCAAAACATCTGCCTTTTCTACTTTGGCTGATTTTAACACTTCTGGGTTGGTAGCGTCGCCCTGGATAATCAGAACTCCTTTTAACTCCTCTGCCAGCTTATTACATACTATCTCGGACTTATCAACAATAGAAACCCGATGCTTATCCTCTTTAAGTTTCTTGGCTAAAAGAATGCCCAGTTTACCTGCTCCTGCAATTATAATAAACATTTTTTAAAGACCTCTACTAAAATATAGGTTTTATTAACAATAATCAACCCTTCTTCCGAAAATATTTTCTTCTTGCTTGTATCATAAACCTGAAGCGCTATTTTCTTTATATTCTTATACAACTTCTTGGCTACCTTGCTTATAACAATATTTACATTGTCATTTCCTGTGGCTAAAACTAATATATCCACCTCTTTTATTCCTGCGTCCTCCAGAACTTTTAAATCTAAGGCATCGCCTAACACTTTTTTACCATTAAAATCCTCACCCAACGAATCTAAAGCATATTTGGACTTATCAATAACCACCACATTATGCTGATGAGAAAACTCTCTGGCAAGTTCCCTTCCTGTCTTACCGCAACCTATAATAACTATGTATTTCATAACAATTGAGTTTTGATTCTATATTCAATTTCTTGCTAACTCTACAATTTTGTCAAAAACCCCCGGCTCTTCTGCAGCAATCTGAGCAAGAATATCCCTAGAAAGAAGGATATTTTTTTTCTTAAGAGAAGAGATGAATTCACGGTAGCTCAATCCTCTTTCTTTTACTGCAGCATTTATTCTTAATATCCAGAGAGAGCGGAATTCTCTTTTCTTAGCTCTTCTGTCGCGG
>CAYXBX010000092.1:0-3443 GCA_964463445.1 uncultured Planctomycetia bacterium | reverse complement strand
GATTCCTCAAGGGAAACATTTTTATCTATAAGAAGATGAAAATTAAGAATGTTATCTGTTTCAGTTGTAATAACCTCTAAGTTGTGAAACCCTTTAAGAAACGACACCCTTCTTACAAGTCTTACAATCACTTTTTCTATGCTACTGCGTCGAAAATGAAAAGAATTCCGCGCTATATCTACATGCACAATACAATTATCCCACCCCTCATTAACAAGTCTCTTTTCAATACTGTCGGCAAGACGATGTGCTTCCTCCAATGATAAATCCCTTTCGACAACGATATGAAAAGATATAATCTTTCTGTGTCCGTAAGAATGGATATTAATGTTGTGTATACCCTCTACATTGGGGAAAGAAAACACAGTATCCTTTATCTTATTATAGGTCTCAGGGGACAACTCTTTACCTATGAGGTTATCGATAAATTCTTTTGCCATTTTTATCGCCCAAAACAATATTACAAACGCAACAAAAACACCAAGGTAACAATCAAACTTAAGCTTTCCTCTCCATACAAATAAAAGGCCCGCTGAGACGATAAGACTTGTAAAGAAATCACTATAATGATGCAAAGCATCAGCATGTAAAATAAAAGAATTTATCTTCTTTGAAGAAACGCTAGTATAAATTCCCAGGAATAACTTTACCAAGGCAGTAACGAATATAACAGCAATAACACCCTCTGTGATAACTACCCTCTCAGGATTAAAAAGCCTCATAAAAGAAGTCTTTAAGAAACGCAGCCCCACAAACCCCAAGATAAAACTTACTAAAAGACCGCCAATATCTTCTACCCTTCCATGCCCAAAAGGATGGCGTTTATCCGCGGGTTTTGTGCTTAAATGCAAGCTAACAATCACAACAAATGTTGTTATCAAGTCGGAAAAGCTATGGAAAGCATCAGCAATAATTGCAATACTATTAGTAACTATGCCTACAACAAGCTTCAATACTCCCAGAATAATATTTACAACTATTCCAACAATACTTATCTTTTTGGCTAAGCTATAATAGTTATCTTTCATAGCCTCTTTTAAAAATATACAGATAAAAGAGGGAAAAAATAAACCCCACAACAAATATCCAATCACCTGTTCTTCTGTATAATGTTTTCCCCTTCTTCAAAGGAACATGAAACATCTGCTGTTTTTGAAAGAATACTGTTGAAGAGTCATCTTCTAAACAATACCCTCTGCCAATACCATCAACATATCCACTTATACCGGTATTGGCACAGCGGACAATAGAAATGCGGTTCTCTATTGCACGCAGCGTCATGATAGAAAAATGCTGCATAGCCTCGGGGTTACCGCCAAACCAGGCATCGTTGGTAATGCTTATAAGAAAATCACTATAATAAGATACCGAGGATACAAAAGTTCCAAAAACATCCTCAAAGCAGATAAGGACCGGAAATTTAATGTTGTGATAGTCAAAAAACACATCTTCTTTCCCCGGGGAGATATCCCCTAAAGAATTAAACACAGAAATAAAATTAAGAAGTTTTCTTAAAGGGACGTATTCTCCAAAAGGAACAAGGATTATTTTGCGGTATATTCCTTTAATCACACCCCTTTTATCCAAAAGAATAGCTGCATTATAAAATTTTTCCTTCTCTTTTATTACTGCCCCTATGACAATATCTCTTTTAACCTCTTTTGCCCAGTTAACAAAATCATCCCTATCATCCATATCCAATAAAAACGGCCAACTCGCCTCAGGATAGACAACAAGAGACTCTTTTTCTGTTTTTACACCTAAGTTTAACAGCCTTTTGATAATAAAAGGCCGTGCCTCTTTTTTCCACTTAAAAAGCTGAGGAATGTTAGGCTGAACAACAGTAACCTTAACAAATTCCTCTGGTTTGTATCTATTTATCTTATAGAAGGAATAGCTAAAAGAAAAAACTGCAATAAAGAACGCGTATAATAAATATGGTAAGCTTAACTTTTTTCTTTCCCATAGAATGGCAATTATTACATTAAAAGTGACAATAAAAAAAGAAATTAACTTCACTCCAAGAATATCAGCCGTCTGAATAAAATACAGATTCTTAAATTGAGAATACCCCAATATTGCCCAGCCAAATCCAAAGGCAGGAATGTTTTCTCTTATAAACTCTAAACCTACCCACAAAAAAGGAATAATAACTATAGCATACTTTCTGGGGGTACGTTTGCCTAAGAAAGAAAAAACAACCCAGTAAAAAGATAAATATAATACAAGAAGAAATGTACCTAAACGCGTTACAAACCCCAGCCAGAATATAACTATTGAGTAAAAAACCACGCCACTAAGAAAAAAATACCAGTAAGGGCGTCTTGAAGTAAAAAGAATATAAAAAAGGAAAGAAAACGAAAACCACACAAGGAATGATACTTCAGGAAAATCAAAGCTTAACCCGCCTAAAACACCGCTTAAAATAGAAAGAAAAAAATTAATAGACATAAAAACAGTTAATATTCAATTTTGTATTTACATACCACGTATTGTGTGCTGCGCAATGAGAACTTAATACTAGATCCTAGATTCTCGATATTCCTACACCCAACACCCTCTACCCTAACATAAAGGTCACCAAGTCACACGGCACACGTAAGGACATCCGCTCGCCCTTCGACGAACTCAGGACTTCGCTGCGCCCACTGGGACGTGGGACGTATGGCCTTACGATCGTCATATGTGTCGCTTTGCCTCGCGTCATAAGGCCTTCGGCCGTCATACTGCTCGCTGTGCTCACGTCATACATGGTCATACAGTAGTCATAAGTTCGCTTCGCTCACGTCATACAGTAGTCATACGTTGTCATATACATCTAACTCATCAAAATCTTTTACCATTAGCAAATTTCCTCTTTCTTACAACTGTATGACGTTGTGCCGTCAGGCGGAACTTATGACTATCGTATGACGCGAACATAGTGAGCATGTGACTATCTTCTAATCGCTATACACTACACCCTAATCTATCCGCTATACACCATTATTATCTTCCACAACACTTTTTATATTTCTTTCCGCTTCCGCAAGGACAGGGGTCGTTCCTTCCTACCTTCTTTTTTTCTGTGTTTACTACAGGCGAGGCGGGCTTACCTTCATCTTTGGAAGATTTCAGAGAGGAGTATTCGGAATGTACAAAGCTTTTAGGTGTGGTAGAGAAAACTGTTTTTATTTCCTTCTGAGGGGATATTCTTGCTCTAAACACAAGTTCTGTTATCTGTTCTTTTATAGAATCAATCATGCCACTAAAAGCGAAAAAAGACTCTTTCTGATACTCCACCAGAGGGTCAACATTAGCATGTCCACGTAAATATATGCCTTCTCTGAGAGTATCCATAACCAAAAGATGCTCCTTCCAGCGTGTATCAATTACACTTAAAGCAATAAATTTCTCAATAGCTCTTCTTTCTTCTTTATCAGAGGAAGCCTCTTTTTCTTCAT
>CAYXBX010000091.1:0-3538 GCA_964463445.1 uncultured Planctomycetia bacterium | reverse complement strand
AAGCTTTTTTGCCTCCAGAGGGTATTAAACTACCTTACTAAATCTTACACTAAGGCAAAGAAACACTTACAAACAGCAGCCAGCATCTCCCGTATAGGCTCATTTCGTATAATAAACCACTAGAAACCATACGCTTTAGCGGTTATAAAACTCTACTGATTTAATAGCTAAAGAGTCATAAGCTACTCTCTAGCAGCCTTAATCGCACCTATTTTATCTTCAATATTCTTGATGCGCTGTGGTATAGGAGGATGACTGCGCAGAAAAATCAAAGTATAGTTATTCTTCTTACTTCTCTTGAGTTTCTCCATCAGAGTAACACCTGCTTCGGGATTATACCCTGCTTTGTAAGTGTATTTTACAGCAAGGGAATCCGCTAAAAACTCATCCTGTCGGGAATAACCCAGAGTAACAAGGTTATATATTATATCTACTGCATCCCTTACAACAACACTTTCAACGTCTTTCAAAGCCAGAGATAGAACTAAATTCATCCCTAACGACGCTTGAAGGCGCTTAACAGCATGGCGTGCACATACATGGCCAATTTCATGTGCGAGAACAAAGGCAAGTTCATTCTCACTTAAAGCATTCACTGCCTCTTTATTTACAAATATATATCCACCGGGAAGAGAAAAAGCATTTATTCCCTTCTCGTCAATAATATAAAAATGGTAATCAAGGTAATCGCGGTCACACACTCTTGCTATTTTTTCTCCAATTCTTTCTACTTTTTTGTTCAGAAGATAATCTTTTATGATGTGATTATCTTTAATAACCTGTGGGGCAATACTCTTACCTATCGATACTTCGCTTTTATCATCTATAAAATAAATTTCTTTCTTTTCAGTGGCTGGATTATATACGGTAACACATCCTGCTGTTATGGCTAAAAATAAAAACATAAACACCCTATACATAAACATACCCCCTGTTGTATTTATTTTACAATACGTATATCAAAAGGAGAACTTGCAATAATCTCTGGTCCATTATAAGAACGAATACGGCCTGTTACTTCAACAGTTTTGCCCTTATAGAAAGTTAAAGGGTCAATCCCAATTTTACTAAACTGGCTGTAGCAATCTTTAAAAATAACAATAGTAAAATCTTTCCGGTAATCTTTTCCGAAATTTAAATAGAGCGCCTTCTTAGACATGTAAGTGCTTAACACCACTCCTCTTACTGTTCTTATCTGATTAATATACTGATAAGCATTTCTACTTTCTATCACCTCATAACTTCCCCACAAACCTTTCCTTTCTCGGCGTGCCTTTTGCTGCAAACTGAGAAATAAATCTGTATATTTTACATTAGGAGGACGCGTGTAGACAACAGCATAACCTTCTTCTATAAGCTTGGCATTAACAAACTTATTTCTTACAAAACAATATCCGAGAAGACGGCCATACTTATCGCTTCTTTCAACATCAAACTCTATCTTTACAAACTTTCCTTCTACAAGATGACGATTAAAATCTTTTGCCTCCAGAGCAAAAGGTTGAGGAGAATAGATAAAGCGCCCGTTCTTCTTTATACGTACCTCTGGAGTATCCAAGCCTATGTAACGCAACAACTTACCGTTAGAAAGCTTTACGGTATCGCCATCAATAACCTTAACTACTTTTATGTGGGTGTAATCAGGGGTAAAAGAACAGCCAAGGAAGAAAATAAGGAAGAGTAATCTTATCACTCTAAATCTTTAACAATTTTTATAAAAATATCTTGGGCAATATAAGGTTTGGGCAGAAGATACTTACGGGCAGAAACCCTTAATCTCTGTACATCAGAAGAAATACTATCAATCTTAACAGTAATTTTTACTTCTTCTGACAACTTTGCTTTAATTATCCCGCTTGACTCTCGAGCCAAAAGAATATCTGCACCACTGGATTCAAGCTTATCCCGACAGGCAATCCATAAATCATGATACCCTATATTTATATTACCCATAGCAGAGTCATTGCTTAAAACATACCCTGTAACTATACCAGTTCCTACCAGAACAGGAACGCATCCCATAAGAATAACTATTACTAAAAGCGGAATATACCTACTCATTTTTTCTGCTGTCTTTAGAAAAGTTAGTTATAAAAAAATCCTCTATTATGCACTTAGCCTCTTGGGTTTTCCTGCTCATCTGGTTACCTAAAAAGAAACTATAACCTTTAATGCCAAAAATTAGTATATCAAACGAACTATTCCTTTGCAAGTATTTAGCTGCTAACTGCAAGGAGGCATCATGCGTCAGGTAAAAATGATCGCCTATCTCCTCTGTTGAAAAAAACCTAAACCGCTCCTCACCATCATAAGAAGCAGCATCGAAAAATATAATCAGGTCAGCTTTACAATCCCTTATCTTTCCAAGATGGTTCTCCAAAGACTCTCCTACATTTAAAGTTTCTATGGTCAACTTAGCGTTTAAACTATCAATGAGGGAAGAACCAACCATATCATCGCTCCGCAGCTCATTTCCCATGCCTACCAGTAAAATAGATTTGCTCTTATCGATGCGCTTCTTAAGCTCCTTTAGAAACTCTGTTTCTTTATAAGAAGGACAAAATATATCGTACTCTTCCAATGCTACAGTAAGTCCGTCTAGGCCATTAAACCTAATGGTTCTTAAACCTAACTTCTCTGCTTCTTTGATAAGGTCTTCTCTATCATCTATGTAAACTATATCTTCATAAGGTGAATTACTTATTCTATTAAGCTCCTGGTAAATCTTAGGATGTGGTTTTATTTGTCCTACCTTAAAAGAAAGAACTAACCCATCAAACAAAGAAAAAACATCTCTCCATTTACCATACAAATAACTAAAATGAAGTTCGTTAATATTAGAAATTAAATAAACTCTATAAACACTGCTCAACTTCTCTATAAATTCAATAACCTCTTTCTTAGGCCAGAATATTTCACACCATATGCTCTTGAACTCATCAAAACTGATATCTGCCTTAAAAGTTTCTATAAACTTACTATAAAAATTACTTGCGTCAATTAACCCTCTCTCGAAATCAGCGCCAAAATCTCTATAAAAAAGCGCATCGATAATATCATCCAGAGAAACACCTATTCTACCTTCCATTCTATTAATGGCGCGGCTATAATCAAAATCAAAAACAACCCTCCCTAAATCAAACGCCAAACACTTCATAATTCACATTAATAATTAGTTAATGTAGCTCTTGGCTCCTCGTCCCACCATCCCTTATCCTTGACAATAGAATAACATACCTTAACTGGTTCACTTATAGAAGCTGGCATATAAATCTTTTAAATCTTTAGGAGGTAACGACCACTTTGCGCCGGCAGTAAGGGCAGAGAATCTTAAACCGATCCCACCGTCCTAAATCAACGCCGGCAGGGACTCTATCTCTTAAACCAATGTGTTCCTGGGAAAAAGCAATCAAAGAGGTATTTGAGGCATATAAAGGGCCTAATTTCTTTATTGTCCATAGTATCTGTTCTTTTGGGGCAATGGGTTTCTTACAAATCTCACAGACAACAAGCTCTTTCTCAATAACCTGAAACAATT
>CAYXBX010000090.1:0-3725 GCA_964463445.1 uncultured Planctomycetia bacterium | reverse complement strand
CTCTTACCTAACACAGCAGCTAAACGCTTAATCTTCTCACGCTCCATAAGTTCAACCTCTTCCTCATAATACTGTTCTACTTCTCTAAGCCTTTTAAGTTCCTCAGTCTTTTCCTTTTTAGACTTCCTGCCCCTATCCTTACGCTGAAAAACATCAACATGAATGACTACGCCATTAACACCAGGAGGAACCCTCAAAGAAGTATCTTTAACCTCAGCTGCTTTCTCTCCAAAAATAGCTCTAAGTAATCTTTCCTCAGGGGAAAGTTCTTTTTCTGTCTTAGGGGTAACTCTTCCCACCAGGATATCATCAGGCATAACCTCTGCTCCTATACGTACAATCCCACTCTCATCTAAATTTTTAAGCGCCTCTTCGCTGACATTGGGGATATCGCGGGTTATTTCTTCGTTACCCAAGCGCGTCTCACGTGACTCTATCTCAAATCTCTCAATATGGACAGAAGTCAAAATGTCATCCTTTACTAAGCGTTCACTTATAATAATTGCGTCTTCAAAGTTGTAACCGCGCCAAGGCAGGAATGCTACAAGAAGGTTCTTGCCCAAAGCGAATTCCCCATTCTTGGTAGCTACACCGTCTGCAATGATATCTCCCTTCTTTACATAATCACCTTTATTAACCAAAGGTCTTTGATTAATACAGGTATCAGCATTGGAACGATAGAATTTTTTAAGTTTGTAAGTAATGTTTCCTATCTTTATATGAAAGCTGTCTACTTCGGTAACATATCCTGAATCTTTTGCAATAACTACTGCCCCACTGTCCCTAGCTACTTTCTCTTCCAATCCTGTTGCTACCAGTGCTTCTTCCGTAAAAAGCAAAGGTACTCCTTGGCGCTGCATATTAGAACCCATAAGGGCGCGGTTAGCATCATCGTGTTCTAAGAAAGGAATAATTGAAGCTGATACAGAAACAATCTGATGAGGAGCAACATCCATATATTCTACCTCTTCAGGTGCTACTTTAGGAAATTTGCCTTTATGACGGCAATATATCCAATCATCTTTGATTCTTCCATTATCATCTATGTTAGGGGTAACCTGAGCAATAATCCTGTCTTCTTCTTCGTCTGCAGTTAAATATTCTATTTTATCCAAAACAACACCTTTCTCTACTTTTCTATAAGGAGTAATAAGAAAACCCAAAGGATTGACTTTAACATAAGTAGTAAGGCTGGATAAAAGTCCAATATTAGGCCCTTCGGGTGTCTCAATGGGACATATTCTTCCATAATGAGAAGGATGAACATCCCTCACCTCAAATCCTGCCCGTTCACGCGAAAGACCCCCTGGTCCCATTGCAGAAAGACGGCGCTTATGGGTAACTTCTGCTAGGGGATTGGTTTGATCCATGAATTGAGATAAAGAACTGCGTGCAAAGAAATCATTTATCTGCGAAGAAAATGCTCGTGAATTAATAAGGTGTTGAATGGAAAAGTCATTGTTAGAAATCAAAGAACACCTTTCCAAAAAAGTCCTCTCTACCCTTAAAAGGCCAACCCTTACCTGATGTTGAAGCAACTCTCCAATTAACTTTACCCGACGGTTACTTAAATGGTCAATATCATCAATATCGCGTTCGCCATTCTTCACTTTTAAAAGGTTCTTGATAACTGCTACAATAGTATCTAAATCCAAAACACGTTTATTTAGAGGAATATTCAAAGAAAGTTTCTTGTTAAGCATATACCTTCCCACGCGCGCTAAATCGTATCTTTTATTGTCTCGGAACATACGATTGAATACTTCCTTTGCTGCCTCTAAGGTAACCGGTTCGGTTGGCCTCATCTTTTTGTAGAAATCCAGAAATGCCTCCTCTCTATTAGTGGTGGTATCCTTCTTAATTGTGTTAACAAGGTCAGGATAAGGCTTGTCAGAGAAACAATTATATATCTCATCGTTAGTAGAAAGCCCAAACATGCGCAAAATTTGAGTAGCGGGAAAAGTTTTTCGTCTGTCTACAATAGCTGTAATGACATCATTTATATCACATCTGAACTCTAACCAATAACCACGATAGGGTATTATTCGCCCATAATACACTCTTTTCCCTGTAGGATGAGACTCTTCTTCAAAGAAAACACCAGGAGAACGCTGCAACTGACTTACTACAACCCGCTCATCTCCGTTAATAATAAAAGAGGCCACATCGGTAATAAGAGGAATATCTCCTAAATAAATTTCCTGTTCTCTAATTGACTTTGATTCCTCCACAAGCCTTAAACGAACCCTTAAAGGAGCAGCATACGTTTGAGAACGACGTTTACACTCTTCTATAACATAGCGAGGCCTGCTTAAGCTATAACTTATAAATTCTAAACTAAACCTGCCATCAGGACTGGTGATAGGAAAAACTTCTTTAAAGATCTCCTGCAATCCTACATTCTTACGCTTTTCAGGGAGAACATCAGCCTGCAAAAATTCTTCAAATGAACGCAGTTGGTGCTCAAGAAAATGAGGCATAGAAGAACCTGGCTTTATACGGGAGTAGGATTTTCTTTTAACACGCTTCATTCTACCTCACTTTTTTTAAAAAAGTAATCTATTACTTAAGTTCTACTGTAGCACCGGCTGCTTCTAATTTTTTCTTTATCTCTTCTGCCTCCTCCTTGGAAACATTTTCTTTAACTGTTTTGGGAGCAGAATCTACTAATGCTTTTGCTTCCTTTAAGCCCAGCTCAGTAATTGCTCTTATTTCTTTTATGACAGCAATTTTGTTACCCCCTACAGCAGAAAGAACAACACTAAAAGATGTCTTTTCTTCCTCTTCTTCTTGAGAAGCAGCTACAGTAGCTTGAGCAGCAACTACTGGTGCAGAAGCTGTTACACCAAACTTTTCCTCACATGCTTTAACTAACTCAGAAAGTTCCAGAACTGTCATTCCCTCCAGCATCTTCAAAATCTCTTCTACCTTAGACATAACTACCTCCTTAATCTTAATCCTATTTTTTGGACTGTTTGTTTTTTATCTCCTCTATTACCCAGACAAATTTAAGAATAATATTGTTTAACATCCCCACAAACCCTGTAAGAGGCGAAGCTAACCCCATTACTGCCTGGCCAACAAGAACTTCTCTTGACGGCAGTTTGGCTATCTCTTCTAATTCCTTATGTCCTAACTTATTGTTATTCAAGAATGCTCCTTTTAAAACAAAATTCTCATTTTCTTTAGAGAAATCAAAAAGCATCTTAGACACTTTCACTACATCGCTATCTTTAACAAAGACTAAGGCGGTGGACCCGTCAACAAAATCACTAACATCCTGGGCCTCTATTTCCTTAATCGCTCTTTTAATCAAAGAGTTCTTAGAAACAAACAGGGAAGAACCTTCTCTTCTTAAAGAATTGCGTAACATATTAAAACTTAAAGCAGATACTTTGCTAAAGTTAACAAATATACATCCTTGGGAATTCTTCCAATCCTGTGTTATCTTATCAACTATTTTCTGGCGATAAAGCAAACCCACTTTCTTCATAATGACACCTTCAGTCTTAAAGAGGGACTCATTGTGGTAGAAATAAACATACTTTTTATCAGCTCACCTCTTACCGCAGCTGGCTTAGCGTTATTAAGAGCCTCTAAAAAAACTCTTATGTTTTCCACCAAAGCCTCTTTAGAGAAAGAAATCTTTCCTACACCTACAGCCAAACAACCAAACTTATCCATTCTGAACTCAATCTTACCAGCCTTTGCCTCTTTTATTGCAG
>CAYXBX010000089.1:0-3849 GCA_964463445.1 uncultured Planctomycetia bacterium | reverse complement strand
GAAGCAGATTTCTTAATTAGAGACTATAATTTTTCACCTTGCGATTTTTCATATGATGAGGTTGGGAATTTATTGAGAGATAAAGATGTTAAGGTAGGATATGCCTTGAAGAATATTCACATTTTTCCCATTGATATAAATAAAGCAAGTTTTGAAGACCTTATAAAAATTCCTACGATTGGTAAAAAAAGAGCCAATGATATTATTGTTCTAAGAAAGGAAGCTAAAATAAATTCCTTTCAAAAGTTAGAGAAAATTGGTATAAGTAAAGAAGCAAGAAGATGGATTGTTATTAGTTCACTAACATTAGAGTATGGGATTTATAAAATTCTTAGGTACGGCAGGAGCACGGTTTGTAATGATAAGACAGTTGCGTTCTTCAGGGGGGGTATGGCTTAATTATAAATCTACCAATATTATCATAGACCCCGGCCCAGGAGCGATTGTCCGTTGTAATCATGCACGTCCTTCACTTGACCCTACGAGTTTAGACGGTATTATTCTTACTCATAAGCATCTTGACCACTCAGGAGATGTAAATGTAATGATTGAGGCGATGACAGAAGGTGGGTTTAGAAAAAGAGGAGTTCTTTTTGCCCCTTCAGATGCTTTCGGAAAAGACGGCGTTATCTTTTCTTATTTGAAAAGTCTTCCTGAAAAGATAGTAACACTTAAAAAAGGAAAGTATTCGCTAGGAGATATTAATTTATCTGTGCCTTTTAAGAATATCCATTCTGTAGAAACGTACGGTTTAAAATTCTATCTTGGAGAGGAAACGGTTTCTTTTATCTCCGATACCCGGTATACAGAAGACTTGGTAGAGGCATATAAAGATTCAACTACATTAGTTATCAATGTTGTATTCTATCAGCCGCGTAGAGACTATGAACATTTATGTCTGGATGAGGCCATTTCTTTGGTTAAGGATATAAAACCTAAGGTTGCGATATTTACCCATTTCGGTATGAGTATGTTACGTGCTAAACTACGTCTTGTTGAAAAGAAGGTAAGGAAAGAATTTCCCAACATAAAGTTTGCCTATGACGGGTTTACTTTTCTTCTGCCGTAACTATCTATATATCAGTGTGTTATGAAGAGAGAAACTGCTAAGAAGATATTAGTTATATACTCTTTGTTTGTAATTTTTGTTTCTATACTGCCTATAAAAGAGCCTCATATTAAAGAATACACTCTTGATAAAATAATACATTTTTTTATTTATTTTATTATGACGTATTTCTGTATATCATCCTTTTCTTCATCAAGGTATTTGATGAGTTTTCTTTATGTTTTATTTTTGGGAACTTTCATTGAAACTATTCAATACTTTTTGCCTTATCGTTCCTTTGATTTTAGAGATATTGTTGCTAATAGTTTAGGCAGTATTGCAGGTATATTTTTGTTATGGAAGTTAGAAAGATAGTGTGTGTTAAGGCAGGATGAAAGAAGAAAATATTATTACTTTGACAGATATGTTTTATAAGAGTACCAGTATGTTTTCTAACAGGGAAGCCATTGTCTTTGGAGCTAAGAGAATAAGTTATAAAGAGGTTAAGGAAATTTCTGGAAAGTTTGCCTCTGCTCTTTATCGGGAAGGAATAAGAAAAGGTGATAGAGTTTGTTTATGGCTTCATAATTGTCCCGAATTTATATATTCATATTTTGCAATAATTTCTTTAGGAGCAATAGTTGTTCCTATAAATAATCTCTTTAAGCGGGAGGAGGCTAAGTTTATTGCAGAAAACTCCCAAGCATCTATAATCATTGTATCTATTGATAAGGTGGAAGATTCTAAGATTATTCTTTCTAGAGTCTCATCGCTTAAGCATATTATATGTGTCTCTTATTGCAATGACGCTTCAGTAGAAATATTTTATAAGTTAATTGAAGAAGAGACGCCTCTTTTTAGAGGAGGCATTACTGCTGACTGTATTGCAGAAATAATTTATACATCAGGCACCACAGGTATTCCCAAAGGAGCTTCTCTAACCCACAGGAATCTTCTTTCCAATGTAAAGGATTGTGTCGACGCTATTAAGGTAAAACCGAAGGATTCTTTTTTGTGTATTCTGCCACTTTTTCATTCCTTCGCCTCTACAGTATGTATGCTTCTTCCTTTTTATAGGGGAGCGAGGATTGTTCTTATGAGGACAGTAAAGCCTTTTGCACGTGTGCTAAGGGTGGTGTATAGAAATAGAGTTACAGTATTTGTTGGTGTTCCTTCCATATATAATATCTTAGCTCAGATGAGGATGCCATGGTACAAGCGATTTTTGGCAATAGTTATTAATCCGGTGAGAATTTTTATCTCAGGAGCAGCACCGCTTTCGGCTGAGGTGCTAAAGAAGTTTGAGAAAAAATTTAAGCGGCCCCTTCTTGAAGGATATGGGCTTACCGAGGCTTCTCCCGTAGTCTCTTTAAATCTTCCACGAAGAAGAAAGTTGTCTTCCGTGGGATTACCTTTGCCTTCTCTTAAAGTTAGGGTGGTGGATGATAAAGGAGCAAGTTTATCAACAGGAAAGACAGGAGAGCTTCTAGTCAAAGGCCCTAATGTGATGAAGGGGTATTATGGCTTACAGGAGGAGACAGATAAGGTTATAAAAGAAGGGTGGCTTTATACCGGAGATTTGGCTTTTCTTGACGAAGAGGGGTATATTTACATAAGAGGCAGGAAGAAAGATATGATTAATGTGCGTGGGTTTAATGTCTATCCAAGGGAGATTGAGGAACTTTTATATAAACAACCTGAGGTTAAGGAAGCTGCATGCGTTGGTGTAAGACATCCTCACCGTGGAGAAGTTCCTGTTGCCTTTGTTGCGGGTGATGGCATAAACGAGAGAAGCCTTCTGAGATATTTGCGTGCCAATCTTGCTTCTTATAAAGTTCCTGTTAAGATTATAAAAAAAGATAAGCTTCCCAAAAACACAACGGGCAAGATTCTTAAGAGAGAGTTGAAAAAAGAAGTAGAGAATATCTTTTTTAAGACCTTTTCTTCCTCTGACGCCAAACTTCTTTAGATGAAGACAGAGCCTTTTAAAATACTGTTTAATGATGAGTATGTTGTGGTTATTGATAAGAGAGCAAAGCTTTTAGTCCACCCCTCTTATAAAAAAGAAAAACATACTTTAACTTCTATACTGGAGGATGCTTTAGGAGAATCTGTTTATCCTTGTCATCGTCTGGATAGAGAAACAACAGGGATTATCATTTATGCTAAGGCTAAAGATATTCAAAAAAACATTATGGAACAATTTAGAAAAGGCTTGGTGAAAAAAGAGTACCTTGCTTTTGTAAAGGGAAGACCGCCGAAGAGTAAAGGATTATTTGATGAGTATATTTTGGATAAAGAAGGTGCACGCTTTGGTGAAAAGAAAAAAAGAGCAAAAACCTATTATCGCCTTGTAAGAAACTTTGGAGAATTTAGTCTATTGAAATTTATTCCTCTTACAGGAAGAACGAATCAGATTAGAATTCATCTTGCTAAACATAAAATACCCATTCTGGGGGAACGTAAATATGCTTATAGAAGGGATTTCCTGGTGGGTTCAAAGAGAGTTGACTTTAAACGCTTAGCCCTTCATGCTTCATTTATAAGTTTTATTCATCCTGTGAGTAAAAAAAGGGTGGAAATAAGAATAGGACTGGCTAGAGATATGGAGGAATTTATCAGCTCATACAAAAGTTGAAAAGGAGAATATTAAATAGTATAGTATAATAATATGTGAAGACAGCTATATTAGTAAAAAAGGAGGTAGAGAATGGTTTTAGGGATTATATTAATTATCTCAGGGCTTTTGATTGCTATTTATCCACAGCTTCTTTCTTTTATTGTAGCTTTTATTCTGATTT
>CAYXBX010000088.1:0-3869 GCA_964463445.1 uncultured Planctomycetia bacterium | reverse complement strand
GTATAAAAGGAATATAAGGTTTGGGAAAATGCCTAAAACATATTTAAGTTTTAGAAAAGACAGGTGGAACATTTATAACCAGGACAAAAAGATGGTAAAGACAGAAAACATCTCATTTAATATTAATGGAAATAATCGCATATTATTTAAAGTACCTATTGCCCTTCTGGATGACCCAAATTTTATATTTGTATCAATGGACATATCACTATCACATCAAGATATATATTTGCCATGGGAGTTGATTAGAATTCATAAAAATCCCTTTAAACAACAAAATAAACATACAGCAGATGTTAAATAAATATTGACAAATTTAAATAATTTGCTATTATAATTCTGCTATGGTCGCTATAGTATTAATTACTATAGGTGTATTAACAAGACTTATTCCCCATGATGCGAATTTTTCTCCTCTTGTGGGTATAGCTCTGTTCAGTGGCGTATACCTTAACAAAAAGCACGCTTACTTAATCCCTTTGGCAATTTATGTACTGTCTGACATCATAATAGGACTACACTCTGCGATATTCTTCACATGGGGCTCTATATTACTTATTTATTATCTGGGCAGTAAGCTGAAAAGACATAAGACAATAGAAAATATAGGGCTCTATACCCTTATCTCTTCAATACTTTTCTTCATTATTACAAACCTTGGGGTATGGCTATTAGGATGGTATACTTATACTTTAGAGGGCCTTATTAAATGTTTTATCCTCGCCATCCCTTTCTTTAGAACATCCCTTTTGGCGAATTTCATATATGTGGGTTTATTGTTTAGCACATACGAATACTTTCTAAGGAGATTCAAGCTCCCCAAAGAAAGTATCGCTTTTTAGAAACCACCCTCTAAAATCTGGAGGTTAAATGTTTACCTATGCTTATGGTTTTCCACGTTTAGGAGAAAACAGAGAATACAAAAAATTTATCGAAGAGTTCTGGAAGGATAGACTTACTGAAGAAGAATTAACATCACAACTATTAGAACTTGAGCAAAAGCGCATTTCAACATACAAAAGTTGTATAGAAAATTTTCCTCTTGGAGAATTCACCTTCTACGACAATATCCTTGATACTGCTCTTGTATTTGGCATATACCGCTTCCGTAATCTTAATCAATACTACTCTTACGCCCGCGGCAAACATGCGTTGGAGCTAAAAAAATATTTCAATACAAATTATCATTACATTGTTCCAGAAATATCCCCTCACACAAAATTTTCCCTTCAATGGAATAAGCCTCTTATATATTTTAACAATTTCTTCCTATTCCGCGATATGCCTGTATTCTTTATCGGACCCTATACCTTAATCAAACTAAGTCGTACCAAAGAAAGTACACATCGCTTACTAAGCAAACTTTCTGAATGGTATCTTCGGCTGTTTAGCGAACTCTCCAGGGAAGGAGTAAGAACTATCCATCTAGAAGAGCCTGCTTTTTGTCTCGACACTACGCAAGCAGAAGTAAAATCTATACTTAAAACATACCGTAAGGTTCTGAGCGCTAATATTAAGATAAATCTCATTACTTATTACGAGAGCGTAGATTTTCTTCCCAAACTCTATGACCTTCCCTTTTCAGGAATAGGCCTTGACTTCATATCAGGCGTAGACAACTTAAAGATTCTAAGAAGAAACCGCTTCCCTAAAGGGAAAAAGCTTATATGCGGAATAATCGACGGTAAAAACCCTCTGCGGGCAGACATTATGGGCCGAATCAAATTCCTCGAGTATATCAAAAAGACTGCCCGATTGAGTGAAGAACAAATAATGGTTTCTAACAGCTGCCCTCTTTTCCACCTTCCTGTTACCTTAGAAAACGAAAGAAATTTAAATCTATCTATAAGAAACAAATTAAGCTTTGCAAAAGAAAAACTCTACGAACTGCATCTAATCAAAGAAGTATCAGAGGGTTTGGTGAAAGAAGCAGAAAACTGGAGTAGAGAAATTACTGAAAAGCACATAAAGGCTACAAAAAAGATGTTCTCTGTAGGCTCTATAAGTAATACTGAATTTCGCAAAAGAAGAAAACTCCATAAAAAGCTTTTCAACCTGCCGGTTTTTCCTACGACAACTATTGGCAGCTTTCCACAAGATATTGAGTTGCGCAAAATGCGCCGTCACTATAGACGCGGCTTAATAAACCAAAGACAATATGATGAATTTATAAAGTCGCGGATAAAGAATTTAATTGATTTCCAGGAAAAGATAGGGCTCGATGTCCTGGTACATGGAGAATTTGAACGCTCTGATATGGTAGAATTCTTCGCACAGAAGCTGAAAGGATTTTCTACTACAGAACGTGGATGGGTAATCTCTTATGGAACAAGAGTATATCGGCCTCCCATAATCTATTCTACTATACAGCGTAAATCTTCATTAACTATGAAAGAAATAACCTTTGCACAATCACTTACCTCTAAGCCTGTAAAAGGAATCTTCACAGGGCCTGTCACAATAATCGCGTGGAGTTACAACTTGCGTTGCGAACCAATATATAAAATAGCTTTTGAACTGGCAAAATCTTTGAACGAAGAAGCAAAGGATTTATTAAAAAATAAAATCAACTTTATCCAGATAGATGAACCAGCAATAAAAGAATACGCTCCTATAAAGAAAACAAAACGCAACTTTTACTTCAGCTGGGCAATAAAAGCATTCAATATGGCAGCAAAACTTCCTCCCAAAGCACAAATCCACACTCATATGTGTTACTCTGATTTTGGAGACATAATTGACTGGATACTAAAAATGAATTTTGATGTAATAACCATTGAGGCGGCAAGAGAAGAGGCAAAGATAATTGACGACTTCAAGCGCAAAAAGTTTTACCGCCAGATAGGCCCTGGTATCTGGGATATCCACTCCCGCTACCCAGCAAGCCTTAAAAGAATGGAGGAAGTCTTACGCAAAGCTATAAAAATATTTGGCAAAGAAAATGTATGGCTTAATCCGGACTGCGGTCTTAAAACACGTGACTGGCCAGAAGTAACAACTTCTTTAAAACGAATGGTAAAATTAGCTATAAACTATCGCAAAAAAGCTACAAAAGTTAAGAAATGAAACATCTCATATTTATTATTATCGGAAGCCTGCTTTTCCCAGGGTATACTTACACTGCCTCCCAAGATACAGAGGACTTTAAAATAATCTACCCTGACCAAAACACACGAGTAGAAAAAGGTGAAACCCTTGATGTCAAATGGTTAAATTATTCTTACAGTGCACGGAATATATCCCGCTTAAAAATAGAACTGTACAGGGACAAAAAACCAATAGCTACTCTTGCAGAAAAAGTTATCAATAACGGTCACCACGAAGTTAAAATTCCAGATAATATAGAAGAAGGAAACTATCAGATAAAAATAACAAGCATCAACACAGAAGCACGTGTTTCTAGCGAGGAATTTCATATAATTCCCCCCATTCCTATTACCATCATAACACCAGACAAAGATACTGTCTGGAGAAAAGGTAAAACTTACTCTATTCAATGGAAAACAAAAGCTACACAGAAAGAAGCAAAAGTATATATTAATCTCTTCAGGCAACAAGAAGATAAAAAGCTAATTTCTTCTGCAAAGATAGCGGAAGATGTCGATAACACAGGAGAATTAAAGTTCTCTGTACCCACTGATTTGCCCGATGGCACATATGTATTAGGTATCCGCTTAACTACAATTAGCGAAATAAAATATTCTTCTCCTTTCAAAATTGAAGGAGAAGAATAACTTTTCAATAAAAATTATTTGACATAAGAACCATTCTGTTATATAGTTAATCTGCTCTTTAAATTGTTTTAGAGAAATAATTTTTCGGTGCCTAAAAGGCTTAAAAGGGAACCCTGTGCTTTGTAAAAACAAAAA
>CAYXBX010000087.1:0-3911 GCA_964463445.1 uncultured Planctomycetia bacterium | reverse complement strand
TAACCCCTATTCTTACCAAAACTTTATCTTGAGCAAAAGAAGAAACTGAAAGCAATAGAATAAGAAACCCCACTGTGATTTTTATTAGCTTATGTAACATTATTCTTACCTTAAGTTTACTTCCCACTTAACAGGATTATCTTTTTTATACGCGCAACTTTGCCCTCCGGCGTCTCATCTATAATCTTAAAAGTATCATCTTCGTAGGTTGGGACAGCCATAAATATTATTCCCTTCTCTTTAGCTACCACCCCTTAAGCTAAAGCAACAGTACTTGATGAACCACCTGTTATCATCTGTGCTTCATATTCCTCAATAAGAATACAGGCAGCAATTTAGCATTGGTTTCTGGATTCTTCTCTACAAAAACCACACTTTTATCCAGTATACCACTGTTGGCATTAATATCATCAATAGCAAGCTTATACGCTTTAAGTTCATCGATTCCCTGTTCAGAATACGCTCCTGTTAAAGGCACATTTAATCCAATAACTATATTTGTATCACCAGCACCAAAAGAAAAAGTTCGACAACCCAGAAGAAAAAAGCGGTACACACAAGAAAACTAAATACAGAATACCTTCTCATTTCCACCTACCCTATTATAGACTGAATGTAAGACAAAAAATTATATCAAAAAAATATTATTCCGCCTATGTTTTTTTAAGGAATTTGGACTTGAAAATACTGCAACTTCAGGATATATTAAGAAAATGAAAGAAAGTGAGGAATATTTTGACTTTGAAACAATAGATGAGTATCCTGAGGAATTAGACTATCAAAATCTAAAACCTTGCCCTCACTGCAAGAAACCCATTCCCTTTAATGCTACGATGTGCCTTTACTGCGGAGAACCCGTAGAACAACACCATCCAGAATCAAAAGGGTGGATAAAGTGGATAGGAATATTTACTGCTATAGCTTTTCTGCTTCTTATCATCCTCCAATAAGAAATCTTTTCACCAGAGAAAATGCAATCTTTTTATCCACAAGAACTTTTCTATCATTTACCTTAATAACAAAAACATCACCTTTACAATACCTTCCAAGAATAAAGCACGCTTTTTTCACAAGAGAAGAATTAAACTCTCCTATTCCTAACCCAAAAGGTCCTTTTACGTCTTGAGGACACAATTGCAACACATTTTTTCTAAATCTTACTAAGGCAACATTCTCCTTTTCATTACGAGCAACAATAAGCTTTGCTTTTGAGCTTAGGCGAAAATGCCTTCCAATCTTAAGAAGCCTGCAGTCTCTAAGAGAGAAATTAGGGTTATAATTAAGTAAGTCTTTAAGGCGGAGACAAAAAGAAGGGTTGGTAAGAAGGCATCCCCCGCTTGGGGTGGGAAAGTTATTTATGGCAAACTCCCTTGCCAGGGCAAACTGCTGTGTACGACCTCTTCCTTGAATACCATAAAGCCCCTCTCTATTAACAATACCTTCTCTTTCGGGAAGAGTAGGTTTAAGAAGTCTTGCAGAAAGAGGCCTTAAAATTAACCCTTCAAGCCCTGTTTCTTTTTCTATCTTGTTAAATAAACTTCTATGTTGAGTCATTGGGCGTTCCCCTAACACCTCACCGCTTATTATAAAAGAGGCGCCTATTCTTTTCATAAATTTCTTGGCTGCATTAAACATAAATATTTTGCAGTCAAGGCAAGGATTAAGATTTGCTCCGTAACCGTAAGATGGATTTTTAACCATATCAATGTGAGAGGAGGAAAAATCGATAATTTTTAAAGGAATACCGAGTTTTTTAAGATAAGCGTTGAACTTATCCTCTGCCTCTTTGCGTGAAATATGAGAAAAAACTGTGTGAAAATATAGGGCATAAGTTTCAATTTTTTCTTTTTTTGCGATAAAAGTAGTTAAAAGGCTATCCAGACCTCCTGAGAACAAAAGCACTCCTTTCCTCTTCATTTTGTTTCTATTTTAAATATCATCCTTAAAAAATTAATCCAGTATTACCAAATTCCCCCTAAATTTTTGGACGTCCGACGTCCTACATTCTGAAATTACCACCCGCCTTATATCCCTCCAGGTCAAGTGTTATGTAACGATACCCTATTTTTTTTAAACTCCTTGTTAACTTATCTAAATTCTTATGTCTAAGAAAATACCCAATCTTTTTCTTTTCTATCTCAATACGGGCAAAATCTTTATGTTCCCTTAGACGAAAAATTGTATTTCCTCCAAGAAGACTGCGCAGTAAAATTTCCGCCTTTTCTATTCTCTTTATACGGGATAAAGTAACTTTTTCTCCAAAAGGAATACGCGAACATAGGCAAGTAGTAGAAGGTTTGTTCCAGAAAGGAAGCTTCATGCGCCGCGATAAAAGGCGAACTTCACTCTTTAATATTTTAGCGTCTTTTAAAGGGCTATTTACCTTGAGTTCTTTTATTGCGCGTAAACCAGGGCGATAATCATTTACATCATCAAAAGTAGTGCCATCAACAACGGTATCCATTCCGCAGCGGTTTGCAATATCTTTTAGCTTTTTAAATATTTTTCTTTTGCACCAGTAACAACGATTGGGGGTATTATTTAAAAACTTTCTGTTTCTTGTAAAATCTACGGAAAGAATAATATGTTTTACTCCCATAGCATTAGATATATTTCTTGCCTCCTCTATTTCTTTATCCGCAATAAAAAAAGTCTTTAAGGTGACAGCGATAGCCTTATCTTTTAGGATATCACTTGCAATCTTTAACAGAAACGAACTATCGACACCACCGGAGAAAGCTACAAGGCAAGAATTTAGGCTCTTAATATTTTTCTCTAAGCAAGATAATTTCCTAGAGAGACTTTTATCTTTCAATAATACCTCCAGCTATAACCTTATCTTTATCGTAGAAAACTGCTACCTGTCCATAAGAAGGAACTTCTTTCTTCTCATAAAGTGTACATTTAACATGCTTCTTATTGATAAGCTTTATTTCGCATGATAACGGTATGCTGTTATAACGCATTCTTACATGAATACGATAATAATCTTTAGGAGGATAAAACCAATTTACACTCCCAACGTAAAAATCTTTTTTAAAGGCGTACTCTTTCTCTGCGACAAAAACATCGCCTGTTTTATGGTCAATATCAAACACGTACAAAGGAACTCTCCATGAAACGCCCAGGCCCTGCCTCTGGCCATAGGTAAAATTATGAATACCGGCATGTCTTTTTAATACCCTGCCATCATGATAGCGTATATAGCCTCCTTTTATGGTACGGACATGTTCTAAGATAAAATAGCGGTAATCCTTATGACGGATAAAACAAATCTCCTGGCTCGATGAAACTCTGAAAGGGTAAAAATCCTTTGCTTTCTTTTTTACCTTATCTTTTGTGTAACTACCGAGAGGAAAAATGCACATTTTAAATGTCCCTTTGGGAACAAGAGCAAGAAAATATTCCTGGGAATTTTTGCCTGCTCTTGAGACAGCAAGGTGCACTTGCCTGTTTTTCTTAATGAGGCTTGCATAATGACCGGTGGCAAACAGTTTAAACCCCTTTTTCTTAACTATTTCTATAAGCAGGCCGAACTTTACAAGACAGTTACAGAAAGCACAAGGATTAGGAGTAAGACCTTGAAGGTAAGAATCTATAAAATAATTTACTATTAAAGAGGAAAACTCTTTTTCTACGTCAATTACATGATGGGGAATGCCAATTTTTTTACAAATGGAGTGGGCGCGTTCTATATAATCAGACGGCATAAAAGGTATCTTAAGAGTGAAGGCTTCCACCTCATATCCTTTTTGCGAAAGAAGGTAGGCGCAAAATGAAGAATCCACCCCTCCACTTAAAGCAACCGCTACTTTTTTATTTTTTTTCATAAATTGGAAAGTGCGTCAAAAAACATAAGCCAGCATTACAAAATAACCGTTGAATTTTTGGACGTCGGACGTCTTACATAT
>CAYXBX010000086.1:0-3912 GCA_964463445.1 uncultured Planctomycetia bacterium | reverse complement strand
AATCTCATATATACCCGTTCTACCTAAATATCCTGTAAAATTACATTTCTCACACCCTACGCCTTTAAATACTCTTAACTCCTCTGGTGAGGCTAAAGACAGATCTTGAGCAATTTGGTTCTTAAGCTCAACTGAAACTCCTTTGTCATCTGCTTTGCAATGAGGGCATATAACTCGCACTAACCGCTGGGCAATAAATGACTCAATACTGGATGAGACTAAATAAGGCTCTATACCAATATCAATAAGCCGAGCTATTCCGCTTGCTGCATCTTTGGTGTGAAGAGTGGAAAAAACCAAATGTCCCGTTAAGGAAACTCTTATAGCAATCTCCGCGGTTTCTAAATCACGAACCTCCCCAACCATTATAACATCGGGGTCATGACGTAGAATACTGCGTAATCCCTTAGCAAAATCAAGACCAATTTCAGGAGCTACTTGAATCTGAGTCACACCTTTAAGTTCATATTCTATAGGGTCTTCAATTGTAATAATTTTTCTGTCGCGCGTATTGAGTCTACTTAAAAAAGCATAGAGAGTTGTGGTTTTGCCACTCCCCGTAGGACCTGTAATAAAAATAATACCATTGGGCTTTGAAATAAGTCTTTCTACAATCTTTAAATCATTGTCAGAAAAACCTAACCTCTCTAAGCTAAAAAGCATCTTTGTAGGAAGAATCCTAATAACCATACTTTCTCCATAAGGAGTAGGAAGAGTAGAAATTCTCAAATCCAGATTCTGCTCATGGGTCTTAACTATTGCCCGTCCATCCTGAGGCAACCGTTTCTCCACAATATTAAGGTTACACATTATTTTTATCCGGGAAATAATGGGAAGAATAAATCTTCTTATCTGAGGAGAAACATTAGCATCATAAAGCACTCCATCAATACGATAACGTATAGAAACTTCCCCCCCATATGGCTCAATATGAATATCTGTAGCCCTTCTTTTATATGCTTCAAAGATTATCTGGTTAACCAGCTTCATTATAGAAGCATCTTCCGCTAACTCTTCTATGTTCTCTATCTCTTCTACAGGAACTTCCCCTGTATCTTTAGTAGAACGAGAAATCTTATCCACAGTATCTGCGCCTAAACCATAATAACGCTTTAAACTTTCATAAATATCTTCCTCTAAAGCAAGCTTCATTTTTATATTGCAGCCTAAGTGAATCATTAGTTCATCCTGTATCTTTATATCAAAAGGGTAGCCCACAGCTATTACTAAACTGTGCCCCTCTTTAAATTCTAAAGGTAGAAAGTGGTAATAAAAAGCAATCCGTGCTGGCACCTTATCCAACGCTTCTTTCTGGGGTATAGTTTCATTAAAATCAACAACCTCCAAATCTAGCTCTTCTGCCAACTCTTTCAAGGCTGTTCGCTTATCAACAATCCCTTTCTTAGATAGAGTAAAAAGGAAACTGTCTTTATTGGCAGAAATTTCTTTAACAATAGTTTCGGCAACTTCTTGTGATACCACTCCCTTTTTAATAAGAATTTCTTTTATCTGTTGGTCATATTTTCCTGCCATTTATCTACCTCTTACACAAATTGCTGTACCCATAGTGCCCCAACAACAATCTATCTCTTTATTTTTTTCTTTCACTCTCATTTATCCAATTAAGCAAAGCCTGGGCATAATCTTCCCTGCCCAAAGACCTCAACCGCTTCACCTCTTTTAAAGCAGCTGCCTTATCACCCATTCTAAAATAAGCTCCTCCTAAAGCAACATAAGCATCAAAATAGCCAGGATTAATCTCTATGCACTTCTTAAGCACTCTGATGGCATTTTTATAATCTCTTAAACTACTGTAAACAAGGCCAAGCCCATAATATACCCTATGACTTTTCGGATTAATAGCTCTTGCTTTCATAAAATACCTTATTGCCCCTTTATAGTCAGAATTAGCTGCAAGAATTAAAGCTAAGTTATAATAGGCACTGAAACTGGCGGGATTTAATTTTATAACTTTTTGGTAACAATCTACCGCCTTGTTATATTCCTTTTTTAGGCCATAAATAAGACCTAACTGTAGATAAGCAACACTATGACGGGGATTAATCTTTATAATCTTCTCATATTCTTTAATAGCGGAATCGTAGTCTTGGGCTTTAACATAAGCATTGGCACGCTCAAATCTATCAGCAACTTCTCCGCAAAAACCTTTAAATAGCACAAAAAACGTAAACAAAAAAACCACTGTCTTCTTCATCATATCTCCTTCTTAATAATTGGTCGATAGTCAATGGTCATACGTTATAAAAACACAAAGCCACCAGGTTACAAGGTCACCCGATAACTAATCGCTATCCGCTATACACTAATCCCTAATCCCTACATCCTATACCCCGCATCCCATCAAAAGTGATACTTTCCAATCATATAAAATCTCTCTTCGGGTATATTATCAGCTTTACCTTCTATAATATTCTCGCATCCCAAAAGAGTCTCTTTTATAGGCACATATTCTCCTTTTCTTCCTGTGTAAGACTCAGCTACAGAAAAGGGCTGGGTTAAGAAAAATTGCAATTTCCTTGCTCTCTCATAAATAATCCTATCCTGCGATGATAATTCATCTACGCCAATAACCATAACTATACGTCGCAACTCTTCGTATCTCTGAAATATCCTTATTACTTCTTGAGAAATATTGTAATGGTACGTTCCCACGATATCAGGGTCAAGATTGGCACTAGATGACAAAAGAGGGTCAATTGCTGGATAAAGACCAAGTTGAATTCTTTCCCTTGACAAAACCATAATTGCATCTAAAAAACTAAATATAGCAACTACTGCGGGATCAGTCAAATCATCTGCTGGAACATACACTGCCTCTACAGCAGTTATAGAGCCTCCGCTAGAAGATGTCCTTATTCTTTCATGAAATTCACTTGCCTCTGACAAGAGTGTAGGTTGATAACCTGTCTCCGAAGGAAGATGCCCTAAAAGGGTAGAAATCTCTGCTCCTGCCTGAATAAACCTAAAAATATTATCCACAAAAAGAAGAACATCTTTATTCTCACGTTGAATTGACTCCGCCATGGTTATTCCTGTAATTGCTCCAATAAATCTGGCACCAGGAGGCTCATTCATCTGCCCAAATACCAACATCGTCTTAGAAATGACTCCTAACCTTTTCAGCTCAAAATAAAGTTCATTGCCTTCACGAATACGTTCCCCAACTCCTGCAAACACAGCGCTTCCTTTATGTTCTTTTATAATGTTGTGAATTATCTCCAAGGTTAAAACACTCTTTCCAAGCCCTGCACCGCCTAAGATACCACTCTTACTTCCCTTGACCAAAGGAAATAATAAATCAATCATCTTTATGCCCGTCTCAAGAATTTCAAAGCCGCTTGACTCTTTTTTCATGGAAACAGTTGTCCCCATCTCCTGTCTCCTTATAGGCATACTCTCTATAGAAGTAATCTTCTTTCCCTCATCCATGGGTTCGCCTAAAACATTTACCAAACGCCCATATAAACAATCACCAATGGGAATCTCTATCCTGCTACCATACACAGAAACCGGTGTATTTCTTCTTATATTTATTGTAGAATTTACAGCGATACATCGAACTTTATTACCACCGATGTGTTCTGCTACTTCTAAAACAACATCTCTACCATCTACTCTCTTTACAATAATCTTATCAAAAATATTAGGCACATCTTTGGTGTCTAAAAATTTTACATCTACAACTGGTCCCTGCACCGATACAACATAACCTTTTGCTTCTTCTCTACTGTCCATAACTATCCCTTACCAGCAATCAACTATTAACCTATAATTCCTCCTCGTACTGCATGTTTAACATCCGGAGATGCTTGAATCTAATTTAACAACCCTCAGGCAAAAATCTCCGAAGAGACAACTCACCACCAAACTGCTAATCGCTATACGCTATTT
>CAYXBX010000085.1:0-4165 GCA_964463445.1 uncultured Planctomycetia bacterium | reverse complement strand
GGTAGGAACGGCGGTTTTGGTTTGGTAATTGGTATTGCCCGTCACGAGAACGAAGAAGAATTATTTTCTCATTATGCCGATATAGTTGTAGATGATTTATCAAACCTGGACATAAAACATTTAGAAGATTGGTTTTCTAAGCCGTCATTCTATATCTTTGATGTATGGAAAAACAATACGCCTCTAAAAGAGTGGTTTCAGAAGTACAAAGGAAATAACAGAGTCAGTGTAAACCCTCATTATAGCAAGAATGCAGAAAGTTTTTTTATTGGAGGAAAACCGCCGGTTTTCTTCCTTGACTATGATGGTACGCTTACGCCTATTGTAGAAAAACCCGATATGGCTGTTCTTAACGACAAGATGCGCGCTGTTTTAAAGGAGTTAGCGGCTTTTTGTCGGGTGTCCATTGTAAGCGGAAGGTTGAGGGAGGATGTAGAGAATCTTGTTGGCATTGAGAATATTTTCTATGCTGGAAGCCACGGGTTTGATATAAGAGGCCCTTCTTTTTATATGGTTCAGCCAGAGGCAGAAAAGCTGGTTCCTTTAGTTTCTGACATTGCAAGAAGAATTAAGAAAGATGTCGGTTCAATTGAGGGGGTTATAATAGAAGATAAAAAGTTTAGCGTAGCAGTTCATTACCGTCTTGTAAAGAGCCAGGATGATATTGGTGTGATACGCGACTGTGTATTCAGGTCTGTGGGGGGAAGCAGTTCTCTTAGAGTTATGGAGGGAAAGAAAGTATTGGAGATACTTCCTGCTATTGATTGGAATAAGGGCAAAGCCGTGCGCTGGATTATGCAGGCTTTGGATATTTCTTGGAGTGATGCAACAGTTGTCTATATAGGAGATGATACCACTGACGAGGATGCTTTTCGAACAGTCAGGACAAGAGGCATAGGAATCTTGGTTTCCGAAAAAGAGAAGAAAAGTTTTGCTGATTTTAGGGTTGCTTCTCCCTGCGAGGTAAAGCGCCTTTTTAACGACATCTTAAGCTACTTTAATAAATGATAAAAGAATCTGACTGGAAAATTGTATATAGAGAGTTCAACGCAGAAGAAGAATCTTTAAGAGAGGCGATATGTACCCTGGGCAATGGTTATATAGGCACGCGGGGGGCTTTTCCCGAAGTTAATGCCTCAAACATTCATTATCCTGGAACTTACATCGCAGGAGTTTACAACCGGCTTAAAACTCACATAGCCGCCAAAACCGTTGTAAATGAAGATTTAGTTAACTGTCCTAATTGGCTTTTTCTGACTTTTAAAATAAAAGATTCAGAATGGTTTTCTCCTTCAAAAAGCAAGATTCTATATTTCCGTCAGGAACTGGATATGAAACGCGGCATACTGCACCGCGATATACGCGCAGCGACCCGCAAAGGGTATATCACCCGCATAGAGACGCGCAGGCTTGTCCATATACTGAACCCTCATTATCTTGCTTTGCAGTACATTATTACCCCCCAGAATTATAGCGGCGTTATTACAGTAAGGCATCTTATTGACGGAGCGGTTATTAACAGCGGAGTAGAAAGATACCGTCAGCTTAATTCACAGCATCTTGATTTAACAGCCCTGGGAAGTTTCTCTCGCAATGGAGTTTACCTCTCTGTGGTTACCAATCAGTCACATATAGAAATATCACAGGCGGCAAAATTGAGAGTATTTTCCGGCAGGAAAGAAATTAATCCTGTATTAAACTTGGTTACCAAAAATAAGCTGGCTATAGGCCAGGAGTTTAAGCTAAAAGTTAAAAAAGGCATTGCTTACAGGATAGAGAAGATAGTTTCTGTGTATACTTCAAAAGATAAAGGGGTAGTAGACCCTATAATGGAAGCAGTTAATTCTCTTAAGTGTCCTCGCCGTTTCAGTATGCTTTTCTCTACGCACATTAAAGGATGGAGAAAAATGTGGAACATATTTGATATAAAAATAAATAAAGATTCATTCTCCCAGAAAGTTCTGCGTCTTCATACTTTTCACCTTTTGCAGACATTTTCTTTGAATAATATCGATATTGATGCTGGTTTTCCTGCAAGGGGGCTTCATGGTGAGTCCTATCGGGGACACATATTCTGGGACGAATTATTTGTTTTGCCTTTTTACAATCACCATTTACCTTCCGTTGCCAGGGCGATGCTTATGTATCGTTATCGCAGACTTGAAAAAGCAAGAGAGTATGCTGGTAAATATGGGTATAAAGGGGCAATGTTTCCCTGGCAAAGCGCATCAAGCGGAGAGGAAGAGACACAAGTTTTGCATTTGAACCCTTTATCAGGGAAATGGGATCCTGATTACAGCCGCCTGCAGCGCCATGTTTCTTTTGCTGTTGCTTACAACGTATGGAAGTATTTTCAAAACACAGAGGACTATGATTTTATGCTTAAATGTGGCGTGGAGATGTTTCTTTCTATTGCTCAGTTTGCGGCCAGCCTTGCCAGGTATAACAAAAAAGATAAGAAGTTTCATACCTACGGAATTATGGGGCCTGATGAGTTTCATGAGAAATACCCGGGTTCTTCTAGGCCGGGCCTTAAGGATAACGCTTATTCTAATTTCATGATTTCCTGGGTTCTTGCCAAGGCTTTAGAGTTAATTGCTATATTGCCGCCTAAAGAGAAGGAGCATTTATTTAATAAAATAGATATCAATGAAGATGATTTAAGAATGTGGGATGTGATAAGCCGCAATATGAACATAATAATAAACAAAGAAGGCATTATAAGTCAGTTTGACGGCTACTTTAATCTTAAAGAATTAAACTGGGATAACTACCGCAAGATGTATGGTAATATTCAGAGAATGGACAGGATTCTAAAAGCCGAGGGCTTATCTCCTGACGATTACAAAGTAACCAAACAGGCAGATGCACTTATGATGTTTTATCTTTTTTCTCTGGCAGAGATAAAAAATATATTTGACCGTCTGGGCTATGTATTTGATAAGAGTATATTAAAAAATAATTATCTCTATTATCTTAAAAGAACATCCCACGGTTCCACATTAAGCAAAGTAATACACTGCCTTATTGCTTTGTATCTTAGAAGAAATAAAGAGGCGTGGAATTTTTTCAGGGATGTTCTTGAGTCTGACATATACGATATTCAGGGCGGTACTACCCCAGAGGGTATTCATGCAGGGGTTATGGGCGGTTCTTTGGACATAGTCATTAGAGGGTTTTCAGGGGTAAATATTGTGAATAACACTGTATATATAAGGCCACGTCTGCCCGCAGAATGGAAGAGCGTTAGTTTTAAACTTCTTATAAAGAATAGATGGCTTTATTTTAATATAACGAGAAAAAAGATTGCCGTTGTCCTTAAAGGCCATCTCAAGGGGAGCGATTTATTTGTTGCTTCGGAGAGAAAGAAGGCCAATCTTAAGGACAGGAAGCGCATAGTGCTTAAGTATTAACTTCCGCTATCTCGCCTGGCTTTTATGTATTTACTTTTATAAATCAAAGGGTATAATATCATTCCCATGGAGCCGTTTTATTTTTATACAAAGGTTACCCAGGTAGAACTCTTAGGGAGAACCGCATGTAACGTTAAAGAACTTCTCGATGGCATTAAAGTTGTTCCTTCTGCAAGCATTTACCATCATACCCACAGATTTTTGCAGCAGCATTGGTATTTTTCCCCCGAACATCCTAATGATTTTTCATATTGGATTACCAACAGTCTGGGTTTAAAGAAATTAGGAGAGAAAATTGCTTCTGTGGACATTATGCGTTTTAATGAGATTGAATCGCTGCGTCAGAGTTTTATCCAGATATTAGAGGATTTTATAAACGAGTCTCCTCGTTTAAGGAATTGTATTCGAGGAGAGGAATTTAGGTTTTTGTCTTCGCGTATGTTTATTCTACCTACACCTTTTGTAGCTTGTAGCCTTGAAGAGTTCCTTGATTGTTTAAAAAGAATCACCATACATTCTTTGTACTTTCATGTTTTTGAAGCAAGACTACGTCTTAAGAAAGCCGATAATGATTTTTCCTGTTGGCTTAGAGACGCCGGTTACATTGACCTTGCTAGGGGTATTTCAAGAGTAGACCCCTATACATACACCCTTGAAGGTTTAAGAAAGAGAATTATATCTATTGTGAACAGTTACCTATTGTCTTTTAAGTAAAGCGTATGAAGAAAAGAGAAAATAACGGTTATGTAAAC
>CAYXBX010000084.1:0-4292 GCA_964463445.1 uncultured Planctomycetia bacterium | reverse complement strand
TAGGCGTATATGGATTTCCTCATGCATATGGATGGGTACATAAAAAATTTGTAGAGATAGTGAACCCTCCTCAAGAAAAAACAAAAAACACCCCTCAAAATTCTATACCTTCTGCAAAAAGAAGACAACAGCCTTTAAAGGGTTATAACATATTTATCGCAAGAGGAATACTCTATGGACTCAACTCATTAAATAATTGTCCTGCTAACTATAAAATAAAAAACGGTATTACAACCTTTTTCTTAGCCATCCACAATAATGTAGATAACCTCATTGGCAAAGAAGTTATAATTAAGGGGAAACGGTATTATAAGGACTGTCCATATATAGAAGTTGAGGAAGTGTCGCCACTAAAATGAGTATCGTAGAATTGTTAATATTAATTTTTATTCTTCTTTTTTCCATTACTTTTCATGAATATGCTCATGGCTTCGTCGCTTATAAGCTGGGAGACCAAACGCCTAAGATCGCAGGCCGCCTGACTATAAACCCCACAAAACACATAGATCTATTAGGCACTATTATTCTTCCTTTTCTGCTTATAATCCTTACAGGAGGATATGCCTTCGGGTATGCAAAACCCGTTCCTATCAACCCATACAATTTTAAAAACCCAAAAAAGGATATTATGTGGGTAGGAATAGCAGGGCCTCTAAGCAATCTTATCTTAGCCCTTGTTATGTCTTTAATTATGAAACTTGGCCTTATTTCGGCAATTAAACTCCCTTTGCAATACGGAATAATAATCAACCTTGTGCTTTTTATTTTCAACCTTATTCCTATCCCTCCCTTAGATGGTTCAAGAATAGTAACGGCCTTTCTGTCATCCAAGAATGCCTATCGATATCTGAAGATGGAAACTGTAGGGTTTGTAGTAATAATCGTCCTAATTTTTAGTGGATTTATCCGTTGGCTTATAATCCCCATCCTGAAAATATTGATAACTATACTGGGTATCCCTGATATCGATATATAGTTGTACTAAACGCTATGCAATACAAGATTGATATAAAAATAAAAGACCACCCTTATCAAATAATAATAGAGGAGGGGATAAGCAAGAAAACTGCTTTCTACATAAGAAAACTTAATATAGGAAACTTCTTCTTTGTAGTTACTACAAAGAAGATATATTCTCTATATAATAAATATCCTAAGAAAATATTCTCTTCTTTTCCTTATTCTATCTTCTATATTCCAGAAGGAGAAAAGGCCAAATCCAAAAAATACCTCTTCGGTATTTTACAATCCATGATAAAAGAGAGTAAACCAGGAAGGAAACTGGTAGTATGCTCGTGGGGAGGAGGAGTGGTAGGAGACATAACTGGATTAGCCGCTTCTTTATATAAAAGAGGAACTCCTTTTATTCAAATACCAACAACTCTCCTTTCCCAGGTAGACGCAAGCATTGGAGGAAAAACAGCTATTGACTTTGGAGGGATAAAAAACATCATCGGGACGTTCTATCACCCAAAAATTGTTCTTATCGACCCCATATTCTTACTAACCCTCCCCAAGAAAGAAATCAAACAGGGAATAGCAGAGATGATAAAATATGGTGTTATAAAGAATAAAGAGTTATTTTATTCCCTAAAGCGCAATCATTATAGACTTATCAATCTCGATATTGATTACCTCGTAAAAGTAATATACCCCTGTGCTAAGATAAAAGCTAAGATTGTAGAAAAGGATGAAAAAGAAGACAAAGGTTTACGCACAATACTTAATTTTGGCCATACATTTGCCCATGCTCTTGAAGCAACCTTAGGGTTTAAGAGAAGAATCCCCCACGGAGCCGCTGTAGCATGGGGAATGATTCAAGCAGCAAAAGTATCAAGGCTCATGGGACTCTGCTCTTCTAAAGAGGTAAAGGAGATAGAAGAAATTATTAATATTTATAGACTAATAAAGCCTGCCACTTTTAATATAAATTCTTTTCTCAGATATTTTATGTATGATAAGAAGTTCAAAGAGGGGTGTATAAGGCTAGTACTGATTGATAAAATAGGCAATGCCCTCGTCAAAGATAATGTTCCGCTTAAGATAGTAAAACAATCTTTGCAAGGCATTCATATATAATATGTTACAGCATTGACAAAAGTAAAAAAATATGTTATATTTAACTGTTTAAAATGGAAGAAAGAAGGAAAGAGCCGCGATCTGTAATTTCTTTTCCTGTGGCATGTGATTTCTTGCCTCGCCGTAGCTATTTCTATACGGTGTGCAAAGACTTAAGCTACGGGGGTATAAGAATTATAACTAATAACTTTATTCCCCGGGGACACCTTCTTAAAATAAATCTCAATCTGATAGACAAAATAATAGATGTAAAAGCAAAGGTAATGTGGTGCAATAAAGAAAGGTTTGCTGACAGATACCATGCAGGATTAAGGTTTATAGAAGTAGGGGATACAGATAAAACCTATTTAAAAGGATTCGTAACTACCACCCACAAAAAACATTATTGAAAAAATGGGAAAAGCAGAAGAGAAACGCAAAAATTGTCTTAAATGTAACAAATCACTAAAAAGGGTAAATTGGTACTATCGCAATGGAGGATATTTCTGCAATAAAAACTGCTTCAAGGAATACTCAAAGAAAGAATCCTCCCAATAATCTTCCTATATGTTTGTAGAAAAGAGAAGATATCCGCGTGTAAGCCAAGTTCTTCCCATTAAACTCTCTCATACCGAATATGATATAGTTACAGAAACTAAGAATATAAGTGGAAATGGGATATACTGCGTTATAGATAAAAGAATACCATCAATGACAAAACTTAAGATTATACTTCTTGTGCCTTTAAAAAGAAACAACAAAAAGGTGCTTAAAAAAATAAACTGTCAGGGTGTAGTCGTACGGCAAGAAAATAAAGAGGACAGCACACAATACACCTATCATACAGGAATATATTTCAACGAAATAAAAGAATCTGACAGAAAAACAATCCTTTCTTATATAGACACTTTCCTTAAGAGAGTTTCTTAACTAATTGTCGGTATGCTCACAAGAAATATTCCTTTAAAGGTAAAACCAATATGTGGGCTTATCTATCACGATGAGAATATTTACCTTAAAACAAAGAATAAGCTTAAGAATTATCTTGGTGCTATCGACTATGAATCTGAAATAATTCCTTTTGATTTTACTGACTATTACAACAAAGAGATGGGTAAACCCTTATTTAGAAGATTCCTATCATTTAAAAACTTAAGAAAAAGCGAGGAATTTCCTAAAATAAAGCTTTCCTGCATAAGAATAGAGAAAAGATTATCCATAAAAGGCAAACGCACAATAAATATTGACCCCGGTTACATAAATCTTGCAAAACTTGTTCTTTTTACAACTAAAGACTTCAGCCATCGTCTTCATATTAAAAATGGGATCTACGCAGAAGTAACCTTACAATACAGAAAGAAAGATTTCATTTCTTTTGAATGGACATATCCTGACTATCAAACTGAAGTCTACAAAGATATTTTCCGGGAAATAAGAAACATCTATGTAAATCAGGTTAATAAGAAACTTACCTAACGACTATATGACTGCATAAATGCAAAAAAGAACGGATAAGATAAGAATAATAGAAGATGTTTATCGTTTTCTGCACAGAAACCTCAACAGTTGTTCTTTGTGCCCCCGAAGATGCCAAGTTAACCGCCTTAATAATGAGAAAGGAATCTGTGAAGCAAAGGATAAACTTATAGTGTATGCTGCTTTTCTTCACAAAGGAGAAGAACCTCCTATAAGCGGCAAAAAGGGGAGTGGAACAATCTTTTTCTCAGGATGCAATTTAAGATGTGTATACTGTCAAAATTATAAGTTTTCTCACAAGATAGAAGGAAAAATAATCACCCCTTATGAGCTATCAAGAATAATGCTTAGGTTACAATACAAAGGTGCCCACAACATAAATCTTGTTACTGCTACACCATTGCTTCCTTTGATACTAGAATCCCTGTTAGTAGCATTAAATGATGGGCTTGATTTGCCTATAGTATACAACTCCTCAGGGTACGAATCAGTAGATATTTTAAAGATGTTAGAAGGGATTATAGATATATATTTAGTTGATTTTAAATATATAAGCCCCAAAACCTCAAAAGAACTGTCCAAAGCCACTAATTATCCTCATATTGCAAAAGAGGCTGTAAAAGAGATGTACCGGCAGAAAAAAATAGCCCGCTTTAAGGGAAACATCATGCAAGAAGGTATCATCATAAGGCATTTAATTATGCCCAATCATATTGAAGAAAGTAAAAGAATATTACTATGGCTTAAAGACAATACAC
>CAYXBX010000083.1:0-4403 GCA_964463445.1 uncultured Planctomycetia bacterium | reverse complement strand
GCAATAGCGGAAGAGGAGCGTGCTCCCAATACTAAAGGTTGGAAGGTGCGAGTGGTTCCTAACAAGTTTCCTGCTTTAAGAATTGAAGGGGAACTGGATAAACAGGGAATAGGTTTGTATGATATGTTCAATGGCATTGGGGCACACGAGGTGATTATTGACAATCCCTCTCACTTTAAGGGAATTTCAGAGTTAGAAGATAAAGAAGTAGAGTATATATTGAAAGCTTACCGCTCACGTAGCCTTGATTTAAGAAAAGATAAGCGTTTCAAATATATTCTTATCTTTAAAAACGTAGGCGCTCAAGCAGGAGCGTCTTTAGAGCACGGTCATTCCCAGCTCATTGCTCTTCCTATGGTACCTAAAAATGTTAAAGAGGAAGTGAAAGGAGCCCATCATTACTATGAGTTTAGAGATAGATGTATTTTCTGTGACATGATAGCTTATGAACTTGATGTAGAAAAAAGAGTTGTTTTTGAAACAGATAAATTTTTAGCCTTTTGTCCTCTTTCCAGCAGATTTTCTTTTGAGACATGGATAATACCCAAGAAACATTTAACAGATTTCGGTGCTATTACAGATGAGGAGATTAGTGCTTTAGCCCGTGTTTTAAAAGAAGTGATAGGCCGTCTTAAGAAAGTATTAGGTGAGCATCCCTACAATTATATTATCCATACTTTACCAGTAAATACGGATGCTCATTTAGGGTACCATTGGCATATAGAAATAATGCCTAAACTTACCAGAGTGGCAGGCTTTGAGTGGGGCAGCGGTTTCTATATTGTTTTTACCCCTCCAGAGATAGCGGCAAAGTACCTGAGGGAAGTTTAGATGCTGATTGTTGCAAGTTAAATGCGAAAGCACATTATCTATACGTAGCAATTAGCGTTGGAAGTAAAGATTAGTGTGAAAGAAGGAGGTTATGATGGCAGTAAAAGTTGGTATTAATGGATTCGGCAGAATTGGAAGGCTCGTTTTTAGGGCAGCAATGGCAAGAAAGGATGTAGAGGTTGTTGCAGTAAATGATTTACCTGTTCCTACCAAAACTTTAGCTCACCTTCTTAAATACGACTCAAACTATGGGATTCTCTCTGAAGAGGTTACTGCTAAGGATGACGCTATTGTTGTGGATGGCAAGGAAGTGAAAGTGTTAAGTTATCGTTCTCCTGACCAGATACCCTGGGGTGATTTAGGGGTTGAGGTGGTTATTGAGTCTACAGGAGTTTTTCGTGAGAGGGAAAAAGCCGCTCTTCACCTTAAAGGGGGAGCAAAAAAGGTTATTATAAGTGCGCCGGCAAAGGGTGAAGATATTACTATTGTTATAGGAGTAAATGAGAATAATTATAATTCCAAAAATCATACAATTATATCCAACGCTTCCTGTACAACCAATTGTCTTGCGCCTATGGTGAAGGTTATAAATGATAGTCTTAAGATTAAAAAAGGAACAATGACTACTATACATTCCTATACCAATGACCAGAAGATTCTTGATTTGCCTCATAAGGATTTAAGAAGGGCAAGAGCCGCTGCTTTATCTATGATACCCACAACCACTGGGGCAGCTAAAGCAATTGGTGTGGTTATCCCAGAGATGAAAGGCAAACTCGATGGGCTTGCTGTAAGAGTCCCTACACCAACAGTTTCCCTTACTGACCTTACTGTTGAGGTAGATAAAACAACAACGGCAGATGAAGTTAATAGTTTGTTTAAAAAAGCGGCAGAGGAAGAGCTTAAAGGGATACTGCAGTATTCTGATGAGCCTCTTGTTTCCAAAGATTTCACTGGCAATTCCCATTCTTGCATTTTCGAGGCAGAGTTTACAAAAGTAATGGATGGTAACTTTGTTAAAGTGCTGGGATGGTATGATAATGAGTGGGCATATTCAGTAAGAGTTGTAGACTTAGTTGAGTATATTGCCTCAAAAGGGTTGTAAATAACGATTGAGGTGGGATATGGAAAAAGTAACTGTTCAGGATTTAGACCTTAAGGATAAAAAAGTTATTGTGCGGGTTGATTATAATGTTCCTCTTGATGGGGATGGTAATATTACTGATGATGCCCGCATTAAAGCGAGTTTAGAAACCTTAAACTATATCCTTAAGAAAGGAGCAAGAAAAGTCATTCTTATGAGTCATCTCGGCCGGCCCAAAGGGAAGGTGGTGGAAAGCTTACGCATGAATCCTGTTGCCAAAAGGTTAGAAGAGCTTATTGGAGAGTCGGTTGAGAAGCTTGACGACTGTGTAGGAGAAGAGATAAAGAGGAAAGTTGACGAGGCGTCATCAAGGGTAATTCTTCTTGAGAATTTGCGTTTTCACCCTGAAGAGAAAGAGGGTAATGAGGATTTTGCAAAGGAATTAGCTTCTTTAGCAGACGTTTATATAAATGATGCTTTTGGTACCGCTCATCGTGCTCACGCCTCTACCACTGTTATTGCTCGCTATCTACCGTCAGCGGTAGGATTTCTTATTGAGAAAGAGATAAAGTTTTTAAGTCAGGCCCTTAATCCTGTGAGGCCTTACGCTGTGATTTTAGGGGGCGCCAAAGTATCTGACAAAATAGGGGTTATTGATAACCTTCTGGAGCGTGCCGACAAGATTCTCATCGGGGGCGCTATGGCTTATACCTTTCTAAAAGCAAAGGATATAGAAGTGGGCAATTCCCGTATTGAAGAGGATAAGATTCCTTTAGCAAAGGATATTTTGGCTAGGGCATCACAGAGAGGAGTGAAGATTATTTTGCCTCAAGACCATATAGTGGTAACTTCTCTTGATGCACCTCAGAGCAAAAAGGTTACTCAAGTTTCTATACCTTTAGGCTTTATGGGGGTTGACATAGGACCCAAGACCATTGGGATTTTTAAGGATGAGTTGAAGGAGACAAAAACTGTTCTGTGGAATGGGCCACTTGGTATTTTTGAGAATCCTGAATATGCTGAGGGGACAAAAGAAGTAGCTCTTTACCTTGCTTCTTTAGGTGATGCTACGGTTATTGTGGGTGGAGGTGACAGTGCTGCCTCTGCTAAGAAGTTTGGCGTAGCAGAGAAATTTTCCCATGTGTCCACCGGAGGAGGAGCTTCTCTGGAGTTCTTAGAAGGTAAGGAGTTGCCAGGTATTGCTGCTATACTAGATAAACACAGTTAACTACAGATAATAAAATGGCATATCTGCGTTAATCTGTTGCAAATCTGTGTTAACCTGTGGATAAAAGGAAGGAGAATTAATGAGGAAACCTTTAATTGCCGGTAACTGGAAGATGCACAAGACTATAAATGAATCAATAGAACTTGCTACAGGTATAAAACGTCAACTTCTGGATTTTGACAAAGTAGAAATTGTATTGTGCCCGGTGTTTACTTCCTTAAATAGTGTTTATGAGGTGATAATGGATACCAATATAAAACTCGGGGCACAGGATATGTTCTGGGAAAACGAAGGTGCTTTTACAGGTGAAGTTTCTGGCGCAATGCTTAAAGACTGCGGATGTGAATTTGTAATTATTGGTCATTCTGAACGAAGGAAATATTTTGGAGAGACCGACGATACAGTCAACAAGAAAATTAAAGCGGCATTGGGCTGTGGTTTAGGTCCTATAGTATGCGTAGGAGAAACTTTAGAAGAGAGAGAGTCAGGCAAGGAAGAGGATATTGTCAAGATGCAGCTTGAAGGAGCGTTTGGAGATTTATCAGAAAATGATATGCATAAAGTTACCATTGCCTATGAACCGGTCTGGGCTATAGGAACAGGAAAGACCGCCACTCCCCAGCAGGCTGCTCATATGCATAAATTTATTCGTACGTGGATAAGTGAAAAGTTCTCGCAAGAGTTGGCATCTCGTATTATAATTCTTTATGGGGGAAGTGTTAAGCCAGCTAATATAGCAGAGCTTATGAAGGAAGATGATATCGATGGTGCACTGGTAGGGGGAGCTTCCCTTAAAGTGGATAGTTTCACAGAGATAGTTAAAAACGCAGTTTAATTATGTACACGTTTATTTTAACCATTCATATTATTGTTACTATCTCCCTTATCGGGATAATTCTTGTTCAGAGGGGAAGAAGCAGCGGTTTGATTGAGGCGTTGGGAGGGGTAGAATCAATATTTGGCAGTAAGACAAACACTTTTTTTGTTAAAACCACTGTGTTCTTAGCGATAACTTTTTTTGTAACCTCTATAAGTTTAGCTTTTCTTTCTAAGACGCGCAGTACTTCTTTAATAGAAAGGGAGCTAAAGAGAGAAGAGAAGGTAAAGACACAACCCAGCAAAGAGACAAATAACAACACGCCTGTTAATAAACAAGATTCTTCTCAAACTTCCAAGGTAAATGAGGAGGGCAACCAATAATTTACTCCTTCTTTTTCTTTTAATTTCGTTAAATAGCTTCTGTGAAGTATGGCAAAAGCC
>CAYXBX010000082.1:0-4414 GCA_964463445.1 uncultured Planctomycetia bacterium | reverse complement strand
TCAATAGCTTCAGATAATTGTATATTTGACAGTATATTATAAATTTTATATAATCTTTAGCGATGGCTGAAGAAAACAAGTTGAGAAAAATAAACACCCGGTATGGTGACCCTTATAAGGAAACTACCTTTCTTAAGTCTGTGTATATAAGAGATGTCCTTCAGGGGTTTAGGGAAGGGAAAGAAGTGTCCACAGCAGGAAGGCTTGTTGCCAAAAGGGAACATGGTAAGTCGAGCTTTGCCCATTTAAGCGATGCTTCAGGAAAGATTCAGATTTATTTAAGGAAGGATGTTTTAAAAGATTATTACGAGCTTTTTAAAGAACTTGATATAGGAGATATCGTGGGAGTTAAAGGAGAACTTTTCAAGACAAAAACAGAGGAGTCTACAATTCTTGTCAAAGAGTTAAAGCTTCTTTCTAAATCGTTAAGGCCCCTTCCTGAGAAGTGGCACGGTCTTAAGGATGTAGAGGTAAGGTACCGCAGAAGGTATCTAGACCTTATTTCTAATGAGGAAGCAAGAAAGGTATTCTGGAAGCGTTCTTTAATTATCAACTTTATAAGGAAGTTTTTCTGTGATAGAGGGTACATAGAGGTTGAAACTCCTATGTTACAGACTATTCCCGGAGGGGCAAGCGGCGCTCCTTTTATCACCCACCATAATTCTTTAGACACAGATGTTTATCTACGTATTGCTCCCGAACTTTATCTTAAACGCCTTCTTGTAGGTGGTTTTGATAAGGTTTTTGAGATAAACAGAAATTTCCGCAATGAAGGTCTTTCGATGCGGCATTCCCCTGAGTTTACTATGCTTGAGGCCTATTGTGCATACCAGAATTACGAGTATATGATGAATCTTTGCGAAGAGTTATTATCTTTTCTTGCCGGCGAGCTGGGTATGCCTTCCGTTGTAGAATACCAGGGGAAAAGGATAGATTTTAAACCGCCCTGGCCGAGAGTTTCTTTTGCGCAACTTTTTAGGGATGAATTTGCAGTATCTCCCGAAGATAGTAAAGAAGAAGTACTCAAGAAGGTATGTGAAAGATTAAATTTACCTTTAGAGGAGTTATCCCGTACGCAGATTATCAATATAACAGAGGAACTTATTGAGAAAAAGTATCCTAAAGATAAACCTGTGTTTGTTGTGGATTTCTTTAAATGGACAGCTCCTTTAGCAAAGTCGAAAAAAGATGACCCCAATATACTGGAGAGATTTGAACTATTTATTGGGGGGATGGAGATAGCTAACAGTTACTCTGAGCTTAATGACCCTTTTGAGCAGAGAAGAAGATTTTTAGAACAGATTAAGACAGAAGAGGAATTGCCCAAGAAAATTGATGAGGATTTTCTTATGAGCCTAGAATACGGTATGCCTCCCGCAGCAGGGTTAGGAATTGGGATAGACCGTCTTGTTATGCTTCTTTTAAACCAATCTTCTATAAGGGATGTTATTTTGTTTCCTCTTTTAAAACCCCTGGATTAATGACAGAAGTTTTTCTTGCTTTTCGCTATCTTTTCAGAGGTAAGGCGCGTCATATTTCTTTTATAAGTGTTGTTGCCTGTTTAGGTATTATGTTGGGAGTAGCAACTCTCATTGTAGTTATTTCTGTAATGAATGGCTTTGACAGAGACCTTATGGAGAAACTATTGCGTTTTAATTATCACATTACCATAGAGGGTGCACAAAAAGAAATACCCGCATCTGTTATTAATAAGATTAAAAAGGCTGACGGCGTAGAGAGTGTCTCGGTACTCTTACAGACTCAGATTTTCGGAAGATTCAACAGTTACATTATCCCCCTTATGGTAAGAGGGATTGATTTTGGTAATTCTTTTGAGAGAGAGTCATTCTACCGCTACGTAACAGAAGAAAAGGGTAAAAGTGGCTTTTTTATAGGGGAAGGTTTAGAAAGAAGATTTTTCTTAAAGGATAATTTAAGTTTTTATCCCTTAGAGAAAAGGCTAAAACTTAAAGAGAAGAAAATAAGAGGTATTTTTAGGGTAGGACTTTATGATATAGACAACAACTATGTTATCTGTGACTTCAGCGAGGCAAAGAGCCTAAGCAGGAATTATCTTGTTTTTATTGGGGTTAGGGTTAAGGACCCTTTTAAGGTCAAGAGGGTTAAAAATAAACTCAAGGAGCTGACTAGAGAAGGGTTTATTGTAAATACATGGATAGAATCCAATGGCGCTCTGTTTTCCGCCTTAAAACTTGAGAAAGTAACGATGTTTATTATCTTAAGTTTGATTATTGTAGTAGCTTCCTTTAACATATTTGCTACTTTAACCGTTAAGGTGGTGGAGAAAACAAAAGACATAGGAATTCTTAAATCTTTAGGGTTTAGCTCAAGGCATATTGTAAGAATTTTTAGTCTTCAGGGGATTATTTTAGGGATTATAGGTGTCATTTTGGGGGTGGGGATAGGTCTTTTTCTGTGTTTTTTATTAAAAGAATACCATTTTATACACCTTCCCCAGGAGATTTACTATATTGACTACCTTCCTGTTATGGTTAATATTAAAGATGTCATTTTAATTTCTTTAGTGGGGGTATTTCTTTCTTTCTTTTCCAGTATTTTCCCTGCGGTAAGAGCGTCTTGTCTTAATCCTTCGGAGGCCTTAAGGTATGAGTAAAGTCTTTGAGACAGTTTCTTTATGGAAGATATACAATAGCGGTACAAAGAAAATAGCTGCTTTAAAAGACATAAGTTTATCTATTGAAGAAGGAGAGTATTTATCTATAACTGGCCCTTCAGGAGCAGGTAAGACCACTTTAGTTAGTATTCTGGGGGGTTTAAATTCTCCTACCAAAGGCAAAGTTTTATTTAAAGGTAAGGATTTGTTCTCTTTTGATGAACAGAAGATATCTATATGGAGAAACAAGACAATAGGATTTGTGTTCCAATTCTATCACCTTATAGAGGAACTTACAGTGTTAGAGAATATTGCTTTGCCTTCTCTTCTTGGTAGGAAGAGCGCAAAAACATCTTTTAAAGAGGCACGAAAGTTGTTACAATATTTAGAAATAGAAGATAAAGAAAAATATGTTCCTTCTCAACTCTCAGGAGGAGAGAAGCAAAAAGTAGCTATTGCCCGTGCTCTTATCAATAATCCTGAAGTGATTCTGTGTGATGAACCAACAGGAAATCTTGATAGGGAATCTGCTGCAAAGATAATAACTTTTTTAGAAGAACTTAATATAAATGAGAATAAGACTTTGATAGTTGTTACCCATAATGTTGAGTTAGCACAGAAGGCAAAAAGAGTAGTTAGTCTAAAAAGCGGGGGTTTAACTTAGAGGAGGATTGTATGAAGGTATATCTTAACGGTAAATTAGTTAATAAGGAAGACGCTAAGATAAGTGTGTTTGACCATGGTTTTTTATATGGTGATGGTGTTTTTGAAGGAATAAGAGCATATAATTGCCTTGTATTTAAGCTTAAAGAACATATTGAGAGGCTATTTGAATCTGCCCGTTCAATAATGCTAAAAGTGCCCATTACTAAAAAGGAGATGTCCAGAGCAATAATTAATACACTCCGGGCCAACAAATTAAAGGATGCTTATATCCGTGTTATAGTGTCAAGAGGAGAAGGAGATTTAGGGCTTGATCCCAGGAAATGCGAAGGTAAGCAGTCAGTAGTGATTATTACAGATAAAATAGTCTTATATCCAAGAGAACTCTACAATAAAGGAATGGCCATTATAACTGTTCCTACTATAAGAAACATCCCTGAGGCGTTAAACCCTCAAATTAAATCTTTAAACTATCTTAACAATATACTCGCTAAGATTGAGGCAATAAATGCCGGTTATCAGGAAGCTTTAATGTTAGACCATCTTGGTTATATTGCTGAGTGCACAGGAGATAATATATTCACAGTAAAGAAAGGAGAGATTTACACTCCGCCCCAGTGTATGGGGACTTTGAGGGGGATTACGCGCGATGCTGTATTAAGTATTGCTAAGCGGCTTAAAATTCCTGCCCATGAACATGTTATAACCCGTCATGAACTATATATAAGCGATGAATGTTTTTTGACTGGTACCGCAGCAGAGATAGTTCCTGTAGTGAAAGTAGATGGAAGAACAATTGGTGATGGCAAGCCAGGTAAGATTACCAGGCTTATATTGAAGGAATTTAGAAAGCTTACCCATAAAGACGGTGTGAGATATAGTGTATAGCGATTAGCAATTAGAATTAGGGTGTCGGGTGTAGGGTGTAGAGATTAGCGTATAGTGGTTAGCGATTAGAAGATAGTCACATGCTCACTATGTTCGCGTCATACGATAGTCATAAGTTCCGCCTGACGTCACAACGTCATACAGTTGTAAGAAAGAGGAAATTTGCTAATGGTAAAAGATTTTGATGAGTTAGATGTATATGACAACGTATGACTACCGTATGACAAT
>CAYXBX010000081.1:0-4463 GCA_964463445.1 uncultured Planctomycetia bacterium | reverse complement strand
TCAGATAGTACATATAGGGAGAAGGGTTTAGAAAACGCAAATAGCGATATACAAGAAAGGGATCTTTAGAGAATGGGACACTAATGCGCTGAGAAAGAACAGCCTGGATAATCTCGCCATTCTTGATATAGTGTTTAATCTTCTTAACTGCATCTATAAATTGGCTTCTTCTAAAGTTAGATTTCACTTTGAGTGGTCTTTTGCTGGATAGCCTCTCTTTTGTAATATTAAGGGGAGACAATTTTGCAGGAACAAGAATATAATCAATCAGCCTTTTTATGACCCCAGCTTCTTTTCTATAAATTTTCCTTAAATCCCTTTTATCCTCTAAAAAGAAAAAAGATAAAACCTCAATCTGTTTTTTTAAGTGGTCAAATACAATGAGGAACTTGGGCAAAATAAAATAAGAATCGAAACTATTTATTTCCTTGGGAGGTAACTTTCCGATGGGCTCATAAAATTTGATTACATCATAACCCACATAACCCACAAATCCGCCAAAAAAGCGTATATACTCTTTAGGCCAAAGCTTAAACTCGCCCATAAGCTTCTTTAATTCATACAACGGGTCTTTGTGGGTAGTAAATATTCTTTTTTCTCCTCCTTTGTTAATATATATCTTTCTGTCTCTGCTTTTAACAATAACTAAGGGTTGTGCCCCAATAAAAGAAAAACGGGAAATCTTTTCTTCCCCCTCAACTGACTCCAGCAAAAAAGATTCTGCCTTCGAGAACTTGGCCATACGATAATAAATAGAAACAGGCGTTAAATAATCACAGTAAAACTTATACGAGAAAACAACAAGATTGTTGCTGTGAGGAATGCCTAGAAATTCATCTAATGAAGGTCTTATATTCAACATATTTAATTTTATATCTTCCTATAAAAACAGCTCCTGTTTCCTGTATGGCAGGCAGAACCTATTTGTTCTACTTTGATAAGAAGAGTATCTTTATCACAATCATACCATATACTTTTAACTTTCTGGATATTCCCGCTGGTCTCTCCCTTTCGCCATAACACTTTTCTAGAGCGTGAATAAAAACATGTTCTTTTCTCCTTAAGAGTAATTTTTAACGAATCTTTATTCATATATGCAACCATAAGAACTTCACCCGTATTATAATCCTGTATTACCGCGGGAATAAGCCCCTTTTTATCAAACTTAAGCTGCGGCAGTTTCCTTTTCTCTCTACCCCCAGTCCTGCGACCCTGTAACTTCTGACTTGTAACCTTGCGTTTTGCGACCTTCTTTCTTGTAACCTGTGACTTTGTGACTTTGTGACTTTGTGACTTCGCCCTCATATTCTCACCTCTATTCTTTTTCTTTTAAGGTATCTTTTTACCTGACCAACGCTAAACTGACGGTAATGAAACACGGATGCTGCCAGAGCTGCGGTAGCTTTTGTTTTCTTAAACACTTCATAAAAATGAGAAAGCCTGCCTGCCCCTCCTGAGGCAATTACAGGAATGTTTACAGCACTACTTATGGTACGCGTTAGTTCTATGTCATATCCGTCTTTTGTGCCGTCATAATCCATGCTTGTTAAAAGAATCTCTCCTGCTCCCAGCTTCTCTGCTCTTTTTGCCCACCTCACAGCATCAATCCCTGTAGGAGTTCTTCCTCCATTAATATAAACCTCCCAGCTTGTGACTTTGCCTGCCCGCCGTAGTCCGAAGGACGAAGGAGGGTGGCTTTGCTTGTGCCCGTCAGGGTATGACTTTGTGACTTTTCTCTTCGCGTCAATTGCCACAACTATACACTGACTGCCAAAAACCTCACTCGCCTCTTTTATCAACGATGGGTTTTTTACCGCCGCAGTATTTAAAGAGACCTTATCGGCGCCGGCTAACAAAAGGGAATGTATATCCTCCACAGCACTTATTCCTCCTCCCACAGTAAAAGGCATAAATACTACGCTTGAAACTTTCCTGACCAGTTCAATGGTAGTCTTACGCCTCTCAGCGCTTGCGGTAATGTCTAAGAATACTAACTCGTCCGCTCCCTCTTTCTCATAAACAAGGGCATTTTCTACGGCGTCTCCCGCATCACGCAAATTAACAAAATTAACCCCCTTTACTACCCTGCCCTTATCAATATCCAGACAGGGGATAATTCTTTTTGCCAGCATAGAAGAAATTATATCATAAGGGGTAAAAAGGGGAAGCATAAAAAATTCATTATAATATATAGGAGACATAAAACAAGAGGAAAATATTTGCTTTATTCTGTCTTATCATTTAAAATAAGTTCTATGAAAAAAGATGTAAAGATAGTAATTGACACCAATATTTTTATTAATCCCGATGCACGCTGTTATTTTGGGAAAACGCCTAAAGAAGCACTAAATAACTTCCTTGTGCTATTAGAAAACAAACCAGAAGTTACCTGCTATATGCCTCCTTCTATATATAATGAATTAGTAAAGTTTATCGGTTCCTCCCATATATCTAAGAAATCTGTGCTTATAAACAAAAAACCGCCTTCTAAATATGAACTCTCTATACCATCTCTACTATTCTATGAATTTATAGAAGAGATGCGCAACCGCATAAATAAAGGGCTGCGCACAGCAGAAAAATATACCCGTAAAGCGCTAAAAGAAAAGCATGAAGAAGAAATTATAAAATCTTTAAGGGAAGAATATCGACTTGCCTTAAGAGAAGGCATTATTGACAGCCGTCAAGACTGTGATTTGCTGCTTCTTTCCAAAGAACTGAAAGCATACCTTGCAACTTCCGATAAAGGACTTATTGAGTGGGCTTATAAGCTGGGAGTTAATTGTATTTCAGCCCAAGAACTCAAAACATTTGTAGAATGAAACGCGCATCTTGTGCCGTGTCATACACCCGCTCTCCCGACAGGCAATATTACAAAACACCGCAATCAGGAATCCAACAGCCCACCTCGATAGACAAATATACATAATCTTACTTCTGTGTTAATCTGTTTGCATCTTGCGCTAATCTGTGTTCGTCAATCCTTAACAATGGAAGTTATTATCTCCCGAATAATGTCTTCTATGGTTACAATACCCAATACTTTGTTTCCTCTCATAACTAAAGCCATACTTTCCCTTTTCTTTCTTAAACCAGTAAAAACTTCGTATAACTTTTGACTCTCCCCCACCCGCAGAAGTGGGCGGATAAGCAAATGCCAGTCTTTGTCGTTGTAAAAAATATCAAATATGTTTATATAACCAATAATCTTCTTATTCTTAAAAACAGGGTAACGCGTAAATTTATGCTGGCGTGCTTTTTTTAAAATAACTGGAAGCCCATCTACATAATCAAAACCTACAATATTCTTTAAAGCTGTAATCACATCTTTAACTTTGGTTTCTTTAAAATCAAGAATATCCTCAATTGCTTCTTTCTCGCCCCGGTCTAAGACCCCCGAACTTTCTACTTCCTTGAAAATTGCCTTTATCTCTTCACGGGTTACAAAAAGAGAGCGTCTTTTCTTCTTGCCTACAAATATTTTAATAAAAGAACTGCTTATTGACTCTATAGAGGACACAAAAGGAAAAAATAACAATTCGAAAAACTTTATATAAGGAGCAGCCAGACAACTGAGCCTCTCCCGGTAGTAATTTCCAATATTTTTCGGTATGAGTTCAGAAAAAATAACTATAATGGGAGTAAATAAAAATGTAACCCATACATTGCTGTTGGTAATGCCTAATTTTATCAATAAACTGGTAGCAAGGCTTGAACTTATTACCACAGATATATTTATTCCCATAAGTGTGGTAGCAAGAAACTTCTCAGGATTAGATACCAGCTGTAAAGCTATCGTTGCCTTTTTATCCCCTTTCTTAATACGGTGCTGTAAACGCACAATGTTCGTAGAAATGAATGCAATCTCACTGGCTGAAAAAAAAGCCTGAAGAATAATAAAAACCAGACAACCCACTAAATAAAATACCACTGTAATCATATCAATTTAATAATGGCACTTAGAAGACGCCGCCGCGTAGCGCGTTCTATTATAAATTCAACCTTGCCAAAAACAAACTTTTCACCCTCCTGAGGGATTCTCTCCAAATGACTCAGAATAAATCCCGCAAGAGTATCTTCCTCTTCAGGAAGATTAATATTAAGCTCTAGGTTCAAGGTTTTTATGGGTGTTTTGGCAAAAACTCTGTATGTATTTGGAGCAATCTCTTTAATAACCTCCTGAGGAAACTCATACTCATCATACAACTCACCAAAAATTTCTTCTACAATATCCTCAAGAGTGACTATGCCCGAAGTTCCACCGTATTCGTCTAATACTACAGCTATACGCTCCTCTTTTTTAATAAATTCTGTCAGAATATCATCGATCTTCTTGCTTTCAGGAATAAACATAGGGTCTTTTATAAAAATCTTCCAATCCTTATCAGCGTTTAAAAAAACGTCTTTGCTGTATAGAATTCCCTTAATATTATCCATTGACTCTTTATACACAGGAAATTTAG
>CAYXBX010000080.1:0-4668 GCA_964463445.1 uncultured Planctomycetia bacterium | reverse complement strand
CCCCGATGATAAAAATACCCTTTTTTAAACCAAACAACTTTTCCTAACCGATACAAAGGCTCTAATTTGTCAGGGAAATATATCCGCATTTCTAAAATATCATTACTACTAAGTAACCGGGATAAAGATAACGGAAGCTTTACTCCTATCCCATTAAAGGACAAATCTACGCTCTTTGCATTTAAAGAAACATTTTTCGTAAAATTCTTTATAGCTATCTTAACGTTAAATTTTATACGATTATAAAGACGGCGGTCCCGTTGGGGAATACCCTTTACTATAACAACTCCTGGAGCCGGTTTATAATAGAATACTCTGCTTGTCCTATGCCATAGTTTCTTTAGAAAATTAAAAACCTCTACCACTATCTCTCCCTTCACATCCTGAATGAAAGAAAACAAATCTCAGAATTATTAAGTTATTAAGACAAGAAAAAGAAAGGATAATTATTTAAATATAACACACTTTGTGGCCTGTTTTCAAACTCTATCCAGTAAAAAAAGGTGTTTTTTGAAAACGTTTTCTTAAAGAAACTTCATTCGTGAAAAAGAGAAGGATTGTTTTTAAAAAGAGAAGTTAATTCTCTTAAAGCCTCAGCTTTTATCTGAATATCTATGCTCTGGATACGAGCATATGAAAGGTCGTCTTTAGTAAAATTATACCTTACGGTCAGCCTATCCAGTAGTTTATCTGCTATTCTTCTACGACAGGAATCACAATCACATACTTTCTTATTAGCAGCGAAAAAATCGTTTATCGCCTCATCGATAATCTGTCTAATCAAATAATGGTCACTCATCGTTTACCTACAAAGTAAATTATAATATACTTAATCTTTTCCTGTAAGTCAATATAAATTTTCCTGAAAACCAGAATATATCCCGGATTTATAAAGTAGTTCTTGACAACGTTAGTCATCTGCGTTAAGGTATTTTACCTGTTTTTTAAAGCTAAATATATTATAGTTATGTTTTCACCCATTGAAGAGATAATAGAAGAGGTAAAAAAGGGTAAACTCATCATTGTAGTAGATGATGAATCCCGTGAGAATGAGGGAGACCTTGTAATCGCTGCTCAGTTTGCCACACCAGAAGTAATTAACTTTATGATTAAAGAAGGGCGGGGGCTAGTTTGTGTACCTCTAACTAAAGAAAGAATAAATGAGTTACACCTTGAGCCAATGCTCCCTTTAAAGGGAAAAGAAGACCCCTTTAGAACAGGATGGGTGATGTCTGTAGATGCTGCTCGGGGCATTACAACAGGAATCTCTGCCTTTGACCGGGCAAGAACGATTGAGGTGCTTATTGACCCCACAACAAAACCCCAGGACCTTATAAAACCAGGCCATGTTTTCCCCCTAGAAGCAAAAAAGGGAGGAGTACTTGTAAGAGCAGGTCATACCGAAGCAGCAGTTGATTTAGCTCGCCTTGCTAACCTTTATCCTGCAGGAGTAATATGTGAAATAATAAAAGAGGATGGCTCAATGGCTCGCCTCCCTGACTTGATTGAATTCGCCAAAAAACACAACTTAAAGATATGCACTATAGCGTCTTTAATAGAATATCGCAGAAAAAAAGAAAAGTTAATTAGGTTAGTGGAAAGCATTCATCTCCCTACAGATTTTGGGGAATTCAAACTTTACCTTTATGAATCGGTCATCGACGGAACTGAACATGTAGCTTTGACAAAGGAACCCCTGGATAAAAACAAACCCACTTTGGTGCGTGTACATTCTGAATGCCTTACGGGGGACACTTTTCATTCACGCCGTTGCGATTGCGGACAGCAACTTATAAGTGCTATAGAGATGTTGTCTCGCGAAGGGGGAATTCTTCTTTATATGCGCCAGGAAGGAAGAGGAATTGGCCTTAAAAACAAAATCCGTGCTTATAAATTACAGGAAGAAGGCATGGATACTGTTGAAGCAAACTGTGCCTTAGGGTTTGAAAGTGACCTTCGGGACTACGGAATAGGGGCTCAAATACTGGTAGATTTAGGAGTAAAGAAAATCCGTCTTCTCACCAACAATCCCAAGAAAATCATCGGCCTTGAAGGATACGGATTGGAAATTACCGAGCGAATCCCAATAAAAGTACCTCATACCAAAGAGAATAAGCGCTATTTAAATACAAAAAAAACAAAATTAGACCATATCTTTTAAGTAAGGAGGGTAAAATGAAGGAAATAAAAGGAAAATACTCTGGGAAGGGGAAGAAAATAGGAATTGCGGTTTCTCGTTTTAATGAATTCGTCAGCACAAGACTTCTTGAAGGATGTCTTGATGTATTAGAAAAACAAGGTGTGGAGAAAAAAGATATAACTATTGTGTGGACACCAGGTTCTTTTGAAATTCCCCAGGTGTTATCTATCATGGCTGACACCAAAAAATTCAATGCTCTTATAGCTTTGGGGGCAATTATAAGGGGAGACACACCTCATTTTGAATACATTGCCACTGAAGCAGCGAAAGGCCTTTCTCAAATATCCCTTACGAAGAAAATACCTGTTGTTTTTGGGATAATTACTTCTGATACTGTTGAACAAGCAATCGAAAGAGCAGGGACAAAAGCAGGCAATAAAGGCAGAGACGCTGCTTTTAGTGCTCTGGAAATGATTGATATCTATTCTCAAGTTTAACTCAAGCTGTTTGTAAATCATATTGGCCAAAAGATGAGAATTCGTTCTAAGGCAAGAGAAATAGCTCTATGCGTTCTTTACGAAACAGAAATCTCACGACAAAACTATAAAGATATCCTTGAAAACTATTTTAAGAAATACCCCCACAAAGAAGAAGCTAAGAGATTTTCATTCCAACTTGTAGAAGGAGTAACAAAAAACCTCACCAGGTTAGACGATATAATAAAAAAATATGTAAAAAACTGGGAAATAGGAAGGATGGCTGTAATTGATAGAAACATACTAAGAATGGCTTGCTTTGAACTCATAGACCTGGACGATATTCCTCCTAAAGTTTCTATAAACGAAGCGGTTGAGTTAGCAAAAAAATTTGGTGACCTTGATTCTCCACGTTTTGTTAACGGAATACTGGATAAAGTTTATAAACTGGAATCTAAAAAATAAGGTTTCTTAAAAATGAACGAAACTTTCGCCGATCTTCATATACATTCTCACTACTCTGATAGTGACTTGTCTCTAAGAGATATTCTGGAGGAAACAAGAAAAGCTTCCCTTAAATGCATTGCTATAACTGACCATGACACAACAGCAGGATTAAAAGAATTAGATACACTAAGACCCCTATACCCCGACATAGAAGTTATTGACGGAATAGAGCTTACCGCACAGAAAGACAACAGAGAAATACATCTTTTGGGCTACTTTATTGATAAAAACTCACCTACGTTAAAAGATGCCTTAGAAAATATAAAAGAAATAAGAAAAAAAAGGCTTATTAAAATGTCTTTAAAACTTGAATCTCTGGGGATAGACATAGACCAGGAAGAGTTATTCTCATCAATTAATGACGCTGTCCCCACACGTCTTCATCTGGCATTGTATATGACAAAGAAAAAATACACCCCTTCTATATGGGATGCTTTTAAAAAATATCTCTCTTATGGCAAGCCAGCTTATGTCTCAAGATTCAGACACTCTGTTAAGAAAACTATCAGGATTATAAAGGAATCTAAAGGAATGGTCTTCTTAGCTCACCCTCATTTCTTACCATCTGAAGAGTGGATTAAAGAATTTGCTGACCTGGGTATAGACGGCATAGAAGTAATATACCCTAAGTATACCCAGCAGATAATAACACATTTTAAAAATATAGCAGATAAATACAATCTCCTTAAAGGAGGGGGTTCTGATAGCCATGGAAGCTTTAAAGAGTTTACTTCTATAGGACAAATAAAGATACCATATAGTTGGATTGAAACAATAAAAAGACACTATTCTAAGCTACTTCTACCCACTAGTTAAAGACTTAAAATGTCCAAGGAATTCTCAATTATGAAAAGGGTTTTAAGACTGGCAAAAAGAGGGAAAGGAAACGTATCGCCCAACCCAATGGTAGGAGCGGTTATTGTAAAAAACGGCCGCATTGTAAGCGAAGGTTTTCATCGACATGCTGGTGCCCTTCATGCTGAAATAGACGCAATAGAAAAAGCAAAAGAACCTCTTTGTGGCGCAACCCTTTATGTAAACCTTGAACCATGCTGTCATTGGGGCAGAACCCCTCCATGTGTGGATAGGATTATTTCTGAACGGTTTAAAAAGGTAGTTATTGCAACCTCTGACCCCAATCCTCAGGTTAAGGGGAAAAGTATAAGAAAATTAAGATCTGAAGGCATAGAAGTAGAAGTGGGTATCTTAAAAGAAGAGGCGACTAAACTCAATGAAGTGTTTTTTAAAAATATGCTTGAGAAGCGTCCCTTTGTAGCAGTAAAAATAGCTCAAAGCCTCGATGGAAAAATTACTACAAGAAAAGGTGAATCAAAGTGGATAACTTCCCCTCAGGCCCGTAACTATGCAAAGAAATTAAGAGATGAATATGATGCTGTTCTTGTTGGTGTAAACACCATAATAAAAGACAACCCCACTTTAAATGGAATAAGAAAAATGCCTTATAAAATAGTGGTGGACACTAACCTTAGAATACCTCTTCACTGTCGCTTAATAAAAGAACATAAGGATAAGCTTGTAATATTT
>CAYXBX010000079.1:0-4937 GCA_964463445.1 uncultured Planctomycetia bacterium | reverse complement strand
TTTATCTATTCAATACTTAAACTTGATTACTAATTTATTTTATTATATATCTTTATTCTTTACTTAAATTAAGCTTAAATAGGGGAAACTGTTCTCCTCTCGTCTTAACCATATTAATGACGTTTTCGTTTAAGCCTCTTGAATATTTTACTTATCTCTTGCAACTCCTCTTTCTTTGTATACAAACCTTTTTCTATTTTAACATGCTTAAGCTCAGATAAGGCTTTGCTGTATAAATGATGGGGCTCTAGATGCATCCTCTTTAAATCATGCCCGCTCACTTTAAGTTTAACACAAGACAAATGTTTTAGAAAAAAAACCAGATGCGCCCTTGCATATTTATTTGTGGTACAGGCATAAAAAAATACAATGGTTTCAAAGCTTAACGGAGTAAGAAGCTTAAAAAGTTTTGATTTCTTTATATTCTTTCTATATAACCCTTTTATAATATTCTTATGCTCAAAAGCACTAACCAATCTTTTTTCTTCTCCCTTCCGGAGTCTAAAGTTTTTACAGAAAATAAGTATTTTTTTAAAAGATAATCTATTCAGCAATGCCATAAGGTATATGAGCCATACGTCCAATGGACGATGTCCTGCGAACGTCTTATCATAAAACATAACTGCCCTTTCTGCCCGCCTTATAAGTTGATAATCCTTATCCTTAAGGATAAGACTATCATCAATAAAGGAAAAACCCATGAGATTCTGAATACGCCTGATATACTTTAAAGGTTTTTTTTCTTTCAAAATAAGAATCAACTCATCACGCAGTCTCTGTTCATCTATAAGCTTCAAGACACCCTGTGAAGAAGCCTCCTTAAGAAGATGAAAAGTATGCTTCTCTATCTTAAAAGAAAATCTCTGCTCAAAACGAACGGCGCGCAGCATACGTGTAGGATCATCAAAAAAACTATTATCATGCATTACCCTGACAACACCTTTTCTTAAATCCGAATACCCTCCATACAAATCAATAAGCTTTCCGTAATCATCTCTATTGATGCTTACTGCCATCGCATTTATAGTAAAGTCTCTCCGGAATAAATCATCAACCAATGCAGCTTTTTCAACTTTGGGAAGAGCACCCCGGTGGGGATAGAACTCCTTCCTTGCGGTAGCAAAATCTATTTTATAATTTTTATAATAAACCGTTGCTGTACCAAAAGTATGATGCCTGCAAAAAGAGACTCCTGATTCCTCAGAAAGCACTCTGCACAACTCTATCGCATCCCCTTCAACAACAATATCATAATCAAAACTCTCTCTTCCAAGTATCAAATCACGCACAATTCCCCCCACCAGGTATATTCTCATATCAAGCCTATAAGCTAAGTGAGAACATTTCTTTATAAATGTTCTTACCGTATAAGGTATTTTTTCTATACGTTTATTCCACATCTTATTTTGCCCGGGGGTGATAGAGATTGTGAATCTCCTTTAAATGCGCCTTGTTAATATGAGTATAAATCTGTGTAGTAGTAATACTTGTATGTCCTAAAAGCTCCTGGACACTGCGCAAACTCGCTCCTCTCTCCAAAAGATGAGTAGCAAAGGAATGTCTTAATGTGTGGGGACTTACCTTTTTTCTAATACCTGCTTTCTTCACCATTCTTTTAATCATTTTCCAAACGCTTTGTCTGCTTAAACTTCTGCCTCCTTGCGCAAGGAAAACATTTGAAGAAGTATTTCTCCCTAAAAGTTTTGGGCGTGCTTCTTCAAGGTATCGCTTAAGGAATTTCACAGCCATCCTCCCCAGAGGCACTATACGTTCTTTAGAAGCTTTCCCTTTACATCTTAAAAACCCTATTTCCAAATTAAGATCCGACACTTTAAGATTAGCCACCTCCGATACCCTCAATCCTGTAGCATACATAAGCTCTAAGATTGCCTTATCCCTTATACCGCCTACCCTATGAGAATTAGGAGCCTTAAGAAGACGAGTAACTTCTTCAAAGCTCAAAACATCCGGAATCTTCTTCCCTAATTTAGGAGAATCTATAAGATTGGAAGGGTCATGTAACACTACTTTTTCTCTCATAAGAAACCTATGAAAACTTTTTACAGATGAAAGCACCCTAGCAATACTGGTTACAGAAAGCTTTTCCCTTAAGGAATACAGAAAGTCATTAATATCTCTCCGTTCTATTCGATTAGGATTAGTTATCCCCCTTGTCTCTAAAAAAGACAAATACTTAGATAGGTCTTGCCGGTATGAATTAACCGAATTAACAGACAAACCCTTTTCTACCTTCAAATAGTCCAAATAGGCATCAAGATAAATATCCATATTAACTTTAACGCAAAAAAGGATTAAGGTCTGATTCTCTCTTTATGGTGGTAGAGGGACCATGTCCTGGATAGACACGAACATCATCACCACACGGCAATATCTTTCTCTTTATAGACTCTATTAATACCTCATAAGAAGCCAAAGGAATGTCGGTCCTTCCTATAGAACCGTAAAACAGAGCATCACCTGAAAATAAACAGCCATCGACAAGAAAAGAAACTGAGCCAGGAGTATGTCCAGGAGTATGTAGCACCTCTATGCAGAAAGAGCCTATACGCACATCCCCTTCTTTTAAGATAACAGGTTTCTTGCTGATAGACACTGGTCTGCCAAAAAAAGAAGACAAATTCAAACCAGGGTTAATAAGAAATTCCCTATCTTTTTCATGAATATAGAAGGGCAAATCAATTTTAGCAAGTCCTGCGATATGGTCAATATGCCCGTGCGTAACAATAACTCCTTTTAAATTTAACTTTTTTTCATCCACAAATTGCAACACTTTATCTATCCCACCTGGCGCATCAATCAAAATAGCCTCACCACGTTCCTTATCTATCAACAGGTAGGCATTCGTACAAAATTCACTCAAGGAAAAAGACACTAATTCTTCTCTATCCACTGCGACACCTTACTGTATACAAAACCTTTGCCAAATCTTATTTTAATGCTTTCTATCTTCTGTAATAAATAATTCCTCTCGATACCGGAAAGAAACGGCGACAATTTTCCTTCCAGCCCTAACAACTCATTATACAAAGGAGAAATTTCTTTCTTCCCCTCTGCGTTAAAAACTTTACGAATCTTATCCATATTCTTAACTGCCTCAGAGAAGGCATGTCTTTGTCTTTTGTAATTAAAATCTCCTCTTAAACCTTCAATCATCTCCTCAAGCCAAGCATTAGCAAAAAGATACCAGTCTTCATAAAGCTGCTTAAGCGAAAGGGCAGGATACTCTTTAAGCTCAATATATACCTTTTTCGGCTGAAGATTTTTCTTTTTCCTTACAAATTTCTTACGCAGAGAATAACAACCTGTTGCAACTACTATCGCTAAAAAGAGAAAAAATAATTTTTTATAATTCATAACTATATTTTAACGGCTTATATATGCAAAATCAAAGAGTATGTTGTTAACTATTTTGCGCCAATCATCTTTTTAAACTTTTCTTCATTCAAAATTTTTACTCCAAGCTTTTTTGCCTTTTGCAATTTTGAACCAGGGTCTTTCCCCACTACAACAAAATCTGTATTCCTACTTACCGAAGAGCTATAGCGTCCTCCCATCTCTTCAACTACTCTTTGGGCCTCAAGACGAGTAAAACTATCCAATTCTCCTGTGAATACAAAGTTTTTCCCTCTAAGCTTATCGCTTTTTACCCTCTTTTCCTCCTTAAGATTCAGTCCTAACTTCTTAAACTCAAGCATCATTTTCTTAACGCGTGCCTGAGAAAAAAAATCCACAAGAGACTGTGCCATTATAGAGCCTATTTCAGGAATACGCTCAAAATCCTCTTTTTTAAGCTCAAAGAATCTGTCTATATCAGGATAATGCTGCGCAAGCAAACTTGCTGCTTTCTCTCCTATGTGGCGAATCCCTAACCCATAGAGGAAACGGGAAAGAGGCCTTTTTTTACTTTTTGCGATAGCAGTATATAGATTATGCGTTTTCTTTTCCTTAAATAAAGGTAATTTATGGAAATCTTCCTTTTCTAATTTATATATATCTACCAAGCTTCTTACCATCCCTCTATTCACTAACTCTTCAACCAAGCTTTCCCCCATACCCTCAATATCCATTGCTCCTCTTGAAACAAAATGCATAATAGATTCCTTAAGGCGAGCGGGGCAATCTGGATTTATACAGTACCAATAAACCTCATCCTCTTTTTCTTTAGAAATTTTGCTTTTACATACAGGGCACTTCTCAGGAGGAAGCACTTTGCGACTCCTTTTGACCCTCTTAGAGAGTATAACCTTTACTATCTTAGGAATCACCTCTCCTGCTCTTTCTATTAAAACAGTATCCCCCTCTCGCACGTCAAGCCTCTCTATCTCATCAAAATTATGCAAAGTTGCCCTTGATATTGTCACTCCTCCACACTCGACTGGTTTTAAAATAGCCACAGGGGTAATTATACCTGTTCTACCCACGCTAAAGTCTATTTTCTCTACAACAGTTGTTGCCTGATGAGCAGGAAATTTATAAGCTACCGCCCAACGAGGAGACTTAAGAGTTATTCCCAAGGTTTTTTGCAGGTTAAAATCATTAACTTTTATCACAATACCATCCACTTCATATTCTAACTCATCTCTCTTCGAAACCCAGAAATTATAGTAATCAATTACTTCGCGTAGGTTTTTACAATACTTATTGTAAGGGTTTATACGCAAACCCCACTGTCTTATCTTATCCAGAAACTGAAAATGAGAATAAAATTTGCCGCCTTCTACCCACCCAAAAGAATGAATAAAGCACTTCAGATTCCTTTTGCTAACTAACGAGGGGTCCAGAAGCTTGAGAGACCCGCTTGCAGCATTGCGAGGGTTAGCAAAAGGAGATTCTCCCTTTCTTATCTTTTCTTTATTAATCTTTTCAAAATCACTTTTCTCCATATATATCTCGCCCCGGACTTCTATCTGGAAAGG
>CAYXBX010000078.1:0-4966 GCA_964463445.1 uncultured Planctomycetia bacterium | reverse complement strand
TAAGCTTGCAGGGACTTTATTATTACCTTAAGAAGCATAATTATGAGTGGGGATTGCGTAAAGAGATAGCGTGGGATTTAGCTGCCGAAGCAGAAGGGATTTACTGGTTCTCTTTTAGAAGGAAAGCTCATAGTAAGGATGTGAAAGAACGTTTCCGAGTTTTTTCAAGGAAAGCTGGTGTTGCCCGTAAGTTTGTTGAGGGCGCACAGCGGTCTCTTTATCCTCAAGACTATATGTTTCTGCGCAAAATATGCCAGGAGCAGTTTGGAAGCGGTATTTCGGATGGGGCTTTTTATGCTAAAGAAAACCTACGCCGTATCAATGAGATATTAGCCAGAAGCAGGAAAGAGGCTGTTGTAATTTCTTACAAACAAGGGATATGGGTCACTACCCCTTATAATCTTATAAAAGTTCTGAAGAAAGAGGCAAGCAACTACGCACCAGAGATGAATTTATTAAGTATTTATTAAAGATTATGCCGACATAAGAAATTATCGCTATGCTTTGAAGGCGTATTTTCCTCTCATTGAAGAGTTTTATAACTATATGTATATGTAAGGTAGGGTTTTCGTAGAAGTGGAAGATTTGGAAGGTAAAAGTTTTATCAATAAGAGGCTCCGTTTTGTAGGGATTAGCTGGGATAAGGATGGGTTCTTAGAAAATGTATTACTTTTTTGTATTTTGTTTTGCGCGTAGGAGTTAAGAAGGGTATAATAAAATAGAAAGGAGGGCCCATGGCTAATGAGAGGAGGATTTTTGAACGTTTGCCGTGTAGCTTTGCTATTGAAGTAAGGAACCCTTTTACTTATTCCTTCGAGAGGGTAAAAGGCTGTGATTTTTCTGCAGGAGGATTGGGAATTATCAGCAGGCGTTCTCTTCCTCTTGGCGAAGATGTAGAGTTAAAAATACAGGTTTCTAAAAGACATTCTCCTATTCCTCATCGTGCAAGAGTGATATGGTCTCGCCAGGAGGCTTCTGGGTGGTGGCGCATAGGTCTTCGTTTTCCACCATTCAAACTGTTTAAACTTATGCCAGCAGGAGAGGGGTTTTACCCTTTGTGAATATATACCCCGGCAGGTTCAAGAAAGAGGTGGCCTCGTCCGTGGCTGAAGGTGCCTCGCGCCTGCCGGGGATAAATTCTATACGTGGGTATTTTTAATAACCTCTCCAATTAATATATTTCTAAAAATATAAAAATTAATTTATTTATATTTATAAGCAAAACCCTTGACAAAAGTTAAAGTTTATAATAAGGTGTAAGTATACACTATATGCTGTAGTTAAAGTAATTACTGCAGGTAGTTTAATATGTTTAGAAAGGGGTAGGCGGTATGACAAATGTAAACAGCAAACTTATATCTGCAAAAGAGATTGCTCTAAAATTCAATATCCCTTATCCTACCGTAAATCACTACACAAACCTTGGCTTTTTCTCTGTTGTTAAGAGGAGAGGCAATACGCGTCTTTACAGGGAGAGTGAAGTAAAGAAAAAACTTACTCGAATATTGCGTTTTAAGGATGAGGGATATCCCCTAAGGCTAATTCTTAAGAAGCTTAAAGAAGATTTTTAATTATTGAAGGTTTTTTGTAGTGAGAGATGGTAGGTGAATGAATGAGCTATTATAAGATTTTAGGATTTAACAAGGAGCCTTTTTCTACAAGTCCTGACCCTGCATTCTTTTATCTAGCAAAGGACCATCAGGTTGCTTTATTTAATACCATTATTGAACTGCGTCTTAAGAGAGGTTTAAGTGTTATACTTGGCGATGTAGGGACAGGTAAGACTACCCTTTCACGTAAGTTAATTCAGGAGCTAAGTGATAGAGAGGATTTTATATTTCATATTGTTCTTGACCCTTCTTTTGAAGATGAACGCAGTTTTCTGGAGTATCTAGCAAGAAATTATAACATTCCTTATCCTCAAGATGCAAGTTTAATGATGTTAAAGGAGACTTTAGAGAAATTTCTGTTTCAAAAAGGAGCCCTGGAGAGAAAGACGGTAGTGTTAATTGTTGATGAGGCCCAGAAGCTAAATGATGTATCGTTGGAGGTGATGAGGGTACTTCTTAATTATGAGACAAATGAGTTTAAATTATTTCAGTTAGTGCTTCTTGGACAACTAGAATTGCATGCTAAGATTCTAAGTATTCCTAATTTTCTTGACCGCATAAGTTTTAAATATACCCTTAACCCTCTAAGTAAGGAAGAAACACAGGAGATGATTGAGTTTAGAATAAGAAAAGCTGGTTACACACATAGTATACGCCTTTTTTTGGATGAGGCGGTTGAGGAGATTTATAATTATACTAAAGGATATCCTAGAAGAATTACTATGCTTTGCCATGTTGCTCTTAAAGAGCTTATTATGAAGAAAAAGTTAGTGGTAGACGCAAAGTTAATCAGAGAAATTATAAGAAGAGAGGTTAAATCAGGATGGAACAGTCTAATTCCTCAACTCCAGAACGAGAATTATTAAAGCTTATTGAGGAGGAGAAGGAAAGTTCTGGCTTTTCTTCCGGTGGTAACTTAAGGGGGGCATTCTCTTTCTCGGTTTTGAAGGGGCGTTTTTCTTTCTTTAGACGGAATTTTTTAAGGAGCCTTTCTTTTGGAGATTTTAGTATCGCTTCATTTAATAGGTTATTGTTGACTGTCCTTCTATGTATGATTTTTTATGTAAGTTTTGACATAGCAACATCAGCAAGTAAGCTCAACAGGGAATTAGAAGATTCGTTTAAACTACAGAGGAAAGCCGCTTTTAACCCTCAGGAGAAAGTTTCTTTATTGAAGAATATTACCTATTATGTTAATAAAGCAAAGAAAAGAGATATTTTTAATATTGTTGTAGCAAAAAAGGAAGAAAAACTCATTTCCCAGAAGATAGACACCAAAAAGATTATAGATAAAACAAAACATCTTAAGTTGGTGGGTATTGCTTGGTCGGATAATCCCGATGCAATGATTGAGGATACACACGCTAAAAAGACTCTATTTGTAAAAGAGGGTGATAGTATTAACGAGATTAGAGTTAAAAAAATATTAAAAGATAAAGTAATTTTAAGTTTTGAGGGAGAAGATATAGAGCTGAAATGAAGAAAATAAATTCTTTGGTCTTAATATTTTTCATTATTTTTCTTTACAATTCCGTATGTTTTAGTGCAGAGGGTAAGGGTTTGGAAGGGAAAGTATCTTTAGATTTGCGTAATATTGATGTAGTGGATGCGCTTAAATTTTTAGCTATGAAAGCAGGTATTAATATTGTTGTTTCTAAAAAAGTAAGCGGTAGGGTAAATCTTGTGGTTAAAGATGCACCCCTAAAAGATGTTTTTGACATAATGCTGCGTTCCAACGGCCTTGCCTATGATAAAAAAGGAGATATTTATAATGTGATGACAGAAGAAGAGTATAAAACCCTCTATGGGAAGAATTTTTCTGATATACGTAAGGTTAAGATATTCCATCTTAAATATGCCGTCCCTGAACATGTGTTTAATTTATGTGATAAATTGAAAAGCGATATTGGAAAGATTATTTTTGATGCAGAGTCGGGGAATATTTTAGTTATGGATACGCCTCAAAAGATACAAGAGATAGGCGAGGTAATAAGTTCTTTAGAGAAGAAAACGACAGTGCTGAAAGTGTTTGACCTAAAATATGCCAATGCAAAAGATATTGCCAATCAGCTTAAGAACCAGCTTGATATTAAGAAGGTAGGGACAATAAGAGCGGACGAACGTTCTAACCAGGTGATTGTTCAGACGTTTCCTAAGCGTATGAAACAGATAGAAGAGTTGATTAAGAAGCTGGATAGAAAGACTAAGGAGATTCTTCTGGATGCAAAAATAGTAAAGGTTAAGCTCAGTACGACTACTACTCAGAGCGTAGAATGGGAAGGTCTTTTTGATATAGCAAGAAAGCACGGGCTTACCTATCTTGGCTCCTATCCTTTTAGTGCAGTTCAGGCTACCACCGACGCCTGGCGCTCAAGAAAACAGGTGTTTAAGGATGTAGGTAATGTAGGCTCCTATCCTTTTAGTGGCACGACCTCTAATTATTCTGCTAGTTCTCCTAAAGTAGGGGCAGAAGAGATGCACATAGGATTAGTGGGGAAGAATGATTTTGATGCTTTGATTAAATATTTTCAGGAAGTTGGGGAAACCAAGGTAATCTCAACGCCAAAGATAGTGGTTACCAATAATCAGGAAGCGCGTGTGCATGTGGGAGAGAAGCAAGCTTATGTCACCACTACCACCACGACAGGTCAGACTACTAGTACTGTTTCTGAAGAGGTTACCTTTGTTGATGTGGGAACGCAGTTATATGTAACTCCTACAATAAACGAGGAAGGATATATTACTCTTAAGGTAAAGGCAGAAATAAGTAACGTTGTAAGCGTATTGGTCACTCCCACCAATAATAAGATTCCAATTATAGATACATCATTAGCAGAGACTACGGTAATGACCAAAAATGGCACTACTATTGTTATTGGAGGTTTAAGAAAAATTGAACGCAGCAATACCGAGACAAGAACTCCTTTTTTAAGTAGCGTTCCTCTTCTGGGTAAATTTTTTACCTCAAAAGTACCCTCCAAAACAAGAACAGAGCTTTTAATTCTTATTACCCCTACTATAATAGGAGGAGATGTTCTTGTTGCTAGCAGCAACTTAAGGAAAGCCGGACAACCCACACTTAAATCGCCCAGGAATTATATAACAGAAGATATTAAGAAAAAAAAGGAGAAGTCTCATGGGGAGGCTTCTTATAAAGATGCCGGGGAAATGAAAATAAAAACCTTTAGGTAGCCTATGAAAAACAAAGTTGCAGTCTTTTTTACTTTTATTCTGGGTGTAAGTATAGCCCTTGTAGGGGTATATATTTGTGGAATGTTTTTTTCTTTCAAAAAGGATATAACAAAACTTGTAGAGGCCTATCACAATCTGAAAAATGAATACAGTTACTTTAAAAA
>CAYXBX010000077.1:0-4976 GCA_964463445.1 uncultured Planctomycetia bacterium | reverse complement strand
TGTACCATTTTTTTCCATTTTCTTACACAGCCGGCGCAGCTTATCAGGGTCTCTGTGAGCAGAAACAACATAGAAATCATAAGGTATCTTCAACTCCTCAAGAATAGAGAATCCACTCTTTAATTTATCCCTGTCCGAACTGCTACCCAAAATAATAGCTATTTTCTTTTTCACATTCACCATCCTTACATTTTACAATCTAAGCAGAAAATTTCAATGCTCTCCTTCCAATATCATGACGGTAGTGCATCCCTTCAAAATATATTTTTTTAACGGCTTCGTAAACTGTATTCTGAGCCTCCCTTATATGCGGGCCTAAACCTACAACATTTAACACCCTTCCTCCATTGGTAAGAAAAACCTCTTTTCCATCTATCTTCTCAATCATCGTCCCTGCATGAAAAACAAAAATATTCTTATTACGTTCTATATCTTTTAAACCCCGTATTTCCTTTCCCTTCTGGTAACTAGCCGGGTAACCTCCTGATGCTAATACCACACATATACACACTCTCTCATCCCACTCCAACTCTATAGTATCTAATCTATTATCGATAACAGAAAGAATTACCTCTACCAAGTCTGTTTTTAGTTTTGGCAGAATAGCTTGTGTCTCGGGATCGCCAAAACGCACATTGAACTCTAAAACATAGGGTTGATTATCTTTAATCATAAGCCCCGCATAAACAATTCCTTTATAAACCCGGCCTTCTTTCTTCAATCCTCTTATAAGAGGATAAAATATCTCTTTTTTAACTTTCTTGAATATTTCACTGCTCACTACAGGTGCAGGCGCATAAGCACCCATTCCCCCTGTGTTAGGGCCTTCGTCATTATCAAAAACAGGCTTGTGGTCCTGAGAACTAACAAGCGGTAAAACTGATTCTCCATCGGTAAATGCTAATATTGATGCCTCTTCGCCAACAAGACAATCCTCAATAACTATTCTTTCCCCAGAAACACCAAACTTCTTATGGACCATTATTGAATCAATAGCCTCCTGTGCCTCTTTCTCTGACCTAGCCACTATTACTCCTTTACCTGCCGCTAAGCCATCTGCTTTTATAACAATAGGGGTGCCCTTCTTTCTAACATAATCTTTTGCCAGAGAAGCATCATCAAATACTTCAAAATCAGCGGTAGGAATATTAAACTTTCTCATTATATTTTTTGCAAACACTTTACTTCCTTCTAAAATCGAAGCATCTTTTTTAGGGCCGAAAATCTTAAGTCTATTCTCTTCAAACCTGTCTACAATGCCAGAAACTAACGGTGCCTCCGGACCCACTACAGTCAAATCTATATTATTCTTTAGAGCAAAATCCAAAAGGCCGTCTATGTCTGTAGCTTTAATATCAACGTTTCTGGCAATTAAAGAAGTTCCTCCGTTTCCTGGAGCGCAATATAACTCTTTTACCAATGAAGACTGTCCTATCTTCCATGCTAAACAATGCTCTCTTCCTCCTGCCCCTACAACAAGAACTTTCATTTATCCTCCCTTATTTACCCGTATCTCTAAAGGTAACGGTTTCTAACATTGTCTTTATCTCTCTTTCAGTTTTACCAGCGTTATCTATCCCGTAAGTAAAAAATATTGTGAACAAAAGGTTTCTATCATCTAAAAACAAAAGGTTGTTACATATTCTAAGATTATCTTTTTCTGCAATCTTAGAATATATCTTAAGGCCATCGCGTGTAATAATCTCTTTACCCATCAGCTTCCCCAATTCCTTAGGATGCTTATCATTAGAGGTATAGAACCTCTCAAGAAGTGCTTCTTTATTTCTTTTGTTTTCTGCATTAACATCTACAATCATAAATTTGTCTTTCCATACTATACTAATACACTTCTTTGGCTTCCTGCAGGTATAATCTGCCCTGAAATAAGGGTATAGCTCCATATAAAAACCTGTAGTTTTTTCTTCCAGCACAGAACCGCCTTTAATTTCTACAGCACCCTCTCTAATAGAAAAATCAATCAATGCAAGTCTCTTTAAAGAAGCAGTCAATTGATTAAAAGAATCTCTGTCTTTTTTCTTAATCATCTCTAATAAATAATCAGCTTTGTTTATCTTAAATATAGCTGGCATAAGTTCATAGGCTTTATTATAATACTGCCATGCAAAAGAATAATTTCCCTTCTTTAAGCAGATTGCTCCTAAGTTAAAGTAAGCAACTGCTTTATTATAAATATAATTTACGGATGTGCCCTCTAAGGATTTTTGAAACTGCTCCTCTGCTTCATTAAGTCTTTCCTGATAAGAATACACCACGCCAAGGTTAATTCGTGCTGCTGCATAACGAGGCTTCATTTTTACCGCAACTTCACAATACCTTTCTGCCTCATTATACTTCCCCTCATTTATAAGATTCCTGCAGGTAAAATAATTCTTTGAGAACACAACCGAAGAATGCCTCAGATACAGAGCAACCCCTCCGGCAATAATTAAACATAGGGCAACGACAAGAAAAAAAATAAGAGGGGGGATTTCTCTATTAAAATTCATATATTCTTAAATGCACAGTCCTATTAAACATTGGATTAATCTTCAAAAATTATCTTTGAATTGCTTCGCGCAATATAACCTATGTTGTAGGCATTTATCTTAAAGGAAGAAAACAGACTTAAGACGCTGTCTGCTATATCTGGCCCAACAACAACAATCATCCCTATCCCCATATTAAACACGGAATACATCTCTTTCTCCTTAATTTTCCCTTTATTTTGTATTATGCTAAATATACTGGGTACAGACCAGCTTTTCTTTCTAATTACCATACCTAAACCTTTTGGCAAAATTTTTGTAGCTTTACTGTAGAATGCTCCCCCTGTAATATGAGCAATACCTTTAATGGTACCTCGTTTGTTGGTTATGGTATCTAATACAGAAAGAATGGATTTCACATAAATACGTGTAGGTTTAAGTAGTTGCCTTCCATACTTTGCTATTTCTCTGTTTGTTAATACTTTCCTTACCAGTGAATAGCCATTAGAGTGGATTCCGCTTGAAGCCAGTCCAATTATAGTATCACCTTCTTTAATTTTACTCCCATCAATAAGCTTATGTTTATCTACAATCCCTACGCAAAAGCCCGCTAAATCATACTCGTCTTTATCATACATTCCCGGCATCTCTGCAGTTTCACCGCCAATAAGAACACAATCTGCTTCCCTTACGCCTTTTTTAATCCCTTTTACTACCTCACTTAAAACATTCACCTTTATCCTGCCACAAGCAATGTAATCAAGAAAAAAAAGCGGCTTTGCCCCTAAACACACGATATCATTTACATTCATAGCTACCAAATCAACCCCAACAGTATTATGTATGCCTAATGCTTGAGCGATTTTTAACTTGGTGCCCACCCCGTCAGAAGAAGAAATCAGAAGGGGATGTCTATATTTCCTTAAGAAACTCACATCAAAAAGAGAAGCAAAGCTACTAAAGGGGCTTGCCGTTGATTTGTCTTTAATCTTTTTTACAAAAATCTCTGCTTTTCTTACATCTACCCCTGCTTTTCTATAAGTAACCATCCTACTCCTCCAAAGCATATTTATGCACGTTATGAAACTTAAGCGGATATTTTCCACTCCAGCAGGCAGTACAATAAAAAGTGCTGGGATTCTTAAAGCAACTAAGCATCCCTTCTAAACTTAAATAACCCAAACTATCAACCTCAAGAAACTCCTTAATTTCTTTTATCTTCATATTATGAGCAATAAGCTTCTTAGAATCGGGAAAATCTATACCGTAAACGCAACCAAACCTATGAGGAGGACACGAAATTCTTAAATGCACTTCTTTTGCTCCCATGGCGCGGAAGTTTCTTACCCTTATCCTTGAAGTTGTACCTCTTACAATGGAATCATCTACAATAACAACTCTTTTTCCCTTAATTATCTCCTTTAAAAGATTAAATTTTAGCCTTACCCCGAACTCCCGTTTATTCTGGTAAGGCTGAATGAAGGTTCTTCCTATATAATGGTTACGAATTATACCTACTTCAAGAGGTATACCACTTGCTTTAGAAAAGCCCAATGCTGCAGAAGTACCTGAATCAGGAACTCCTATTACACAATCAGCATCCACAGGGTGCTCTTTTGCTAATCTTTCTCCCAGCTTTTCTCTTACCATATGCACTGTTTCTCCAAAAATGATAGAATCTGGACGGGAAAAATATACATGCTCAAATGAACAGAAGGCTGACTTACGCGGCACTTTAGGAATCGTATAGGAATGTATACCGTCTCTGTCAATCATAACAATCTCAGCAGGCTTTACTTCTCTTATAAATTCAGCTCCTAATAAATCCAGAGCGCAGCTCTCGGAAGATATAAAAAAAGTATCCTCTTTCTTACCAATACAAAGAGGCCTGAAACCCAAAGGATCTCTTATACCAATAACAGAATCCCTGTTCATCATAACCAAAGAATACGCCCCCCTGACTTTCTCTAAAGCATCAAAAATCTTATCTAAAAGATTATTCTTCTTGGAGCGCATGATAAGATGAAGAATAATCTCAGAGTCAGAACTAGATTGAAAGATAGAACCTTTATTCTCTAAAGTTTTTCGTAAATAGGCAGAGTTTACCAAATTGCCGTTATGGGCAAGCGCCAAAGATAAACGGTGCGAATTAGCAAAAAGAGGCTGGATATTTCTTATAGCAGTAGAGCCCGTCGTAGAATAACGCACATGCCCAATTGCCTGATAACCTTTAAGTTCCTTTACTTTCTCCTCAGAAAATACCTCTCCCACCAGTCCCATCCCACGGTAATGATGGAAACTTGACCCGTCAAAAGTGATGATACCGCAAGACTCCTCTCCTCTATGTTGCAAAGAATAAAGACCCAGAAATGTCAAAAGGGAAGCTTCCTGACTGTTATAAACACCAAATAATCCACAAAACTCTTTTACTTCTCTCATTTAACTAACCAATAAATAATCTACAGCATTTTTGATAATTTTCAATCCCCA
>CAYXBX010000076.1:0-5066 GCA_964463445.1 uncultured Planctomycetia bacterium | reverse complement strand
GCAAGGAAACTTAAGGTGAAAGAAGAGCAATTAGTGTTTGGAAATGGCTCTGATGAAATTATTGTTATGGCTCTAAGAGGATTCTGTAATGCGGATAGTAATGTAGTTGTGGGATACCCCACTTTTCTTATATATGAACTTCAGGCTAAAGTTACAGGCGTAGAGATAAAAAGAGTACCTCTTAAGAACTACCGCTATGATTTAGAGGGGATGGCGAAAGCTATAGATAAGAAAACTAGCATAGTTTTTATTGCTAATCCTGATAATCCTCACGGAACGTATCTTTCTCATAGAGAAATAGAAAAGTTTCTTTCTAAGATACCCAAGAGCGTACTTGTGTTTTTTGATGAAGCTTATTCTGAATTTGCTCCTAAGCATAATTTTCCTCGCAGTCTTTATTTCTTGAATAAGAGGGGGAATATTATTGTTAGCCGGACATTTTCCAAAGCATATGGGCTGGCAGGATTGAGAATAGGATACGCAGTAACTGCCCCTTCTACTGCAGACGTATTAAACAAAATAAGAGAGCCATTTAATGTCAATCGTTTTGCTCAAGTTGCAGCAACAGTTGCCCTGAAGAATAGTAGTTTTCTTAAAAAGACAGTAAATTATATAAATAAAGAAAAAGATTATTTTTACCACTATTTTGAAAAGCTTGGCTTGGAATATGTAAAAAGTGCCACTAATTTTATTCTTGTTAACTTCAAAAAGGATACTCAGAGTCTCTATGAGTATTTATTAAAGAGAGGCATTATTATCCGTCAGCTAAGAGGTTGGGGCTTAAAGAATTATTTTAGAGTTACGGTAGGATTACACAAGGAGAATTTGGCTTTTATGAGATATTTTAAAAGTTACCTTAAAGAAAGTGATAGGAGGTCATAATGATTATTGTATTCAAGAAGGATGCTACTGAGGATCAGATACAACATGTTATTGACAGGATTCACAGTCTTGGTCTTAAGACTATGGTTTCTAAAGGTATAGAAAGAACAATAGTAGGGGTTATTGGTCCTGAGGAAGTTGTTCGACTTCAGCCTTTTGAAGCGTTTAAGGGCGTAGAGAAAGTTATGTCTGTTCTTTCTCCGTATAAATTAGTATCAAAGGAGTTTAAAAAAGAGAATTCTTTGATAGAGATAAATGATAAGGTTGTATTTGGAGGGGAAAAGATAATAGTCATTGCAGGGCCTTGTTCTGTGGAATCAGAGAAACAGTTGTTTGAGGTGGCAAAGAGGGTAAGAGATGCGGGAGCTTCTGTGCTAAGGGGAGGAGCGTTTAAACCAAGAACTTCTCCCTATAGTTTTCAAGGGTTAGGAGAAGATGGTCTTAAGATGTTAAAAGAGGCTTCCTTAAGATTTAATTTACCTACCGTAAGTGAAGTTATGGATTCAAGAGATGTGCCTTTAGTAGCGAAATATGTGGATATACTTCAGATTGGCGCAAGAAATATGCAGAATTTCAACTTGTTAAAAGAAGTAGGACAAACCCAGAAGCCTGTTATTTTAAAAAGGGGATTAAGCGCTACTATAAAAGAGTTGCTTATGAGTGCAGAGTATATCCTTTCAGGAGGTAATTTCAATGTCATTCTTTGTGAACGCGGAATAAGAACATTTGAAGATTATACACGTAATACTCTTGATTTAAGCGCAGTGCCGATTGTGAAAAATCTTTCTCATCTGCCTATCATTGTAGACCCTTCCCATGCTACAGGGAGATGGAACTTAGTTGCACCTTTAAGCAAGGCGTCGATTGCTTCTGGTGCAGATGGTTTGCTTATTGAGGTACATCCTAATCCTGAAGAAGCATTAAGCGACGGTCCACAGCAGCTTAAACCAGAGAAATTTGAGAGTTTAATGAGAGAACTTAAAAAACTTGCAAAAGATTTGGGAAGAAGCTTGTAGGAATGAAATTAAAAAAAATTAGTATAATAGGGGTAGGGTTTATGGGGGGTTCATTAGCTTTAGCTATTAAGAAGGCTTATCCAGAGGTGTTTTTGTGGGGATATGCATACCGTAAAGAACATTACAAGAGGCTTAAAAGGTTAAATTTAGTAGACAGAGTGACAGGGGATTTAAGAAAACTTCTTAAGGATGCTACTATGGTTGTTTTGGCTACTCCTGTTTCTACAATTGTTGGCTATTTTAAGAAGATTGCCCCCTTTCTTGCTGAAGGCACAGTAGTTATTGATTTAGGCAGCACAAAACATGAGATAGAAAGAAAGGCAAAAGAATATTTACCTGAGAATATCAATTTCGTTGGGTGTCATCCTTTATGCGGAAGCAACAAAGAAGGGCCAGAGAACGCCTCAAGAGATATTTATAAGAATTCTTTATGTATTATTACCTCTTTTAACAAAGCTACCCCTTTTGTTGAAAAATTCTGGCAGAGACTTGGCTGCAGGGTTTATTTTATGAAGTCTTCTTTACATGATAAGGTACTTTCTTATGTTTCTCATCTTCCTCACGTTATCTCTTATGCTCTTTCGTACTTTGTGCCGAAAAAGTATTTTTCGTTTTCTTCAGGTAGCTTTAGCTATATAACTAGGGTATCTACTTCTCCGGAGAGGGTATGGGAAGATGTTTTCTTTTCTAATAAAGACAACATTGTAAATCACATAGAGGGGTACATAGGTATACTTAAGGAATTTAAAAGAGCAATAACCAGTAAAGACCACAAGCGTCTTCTTAGATTGATTAGAAAGGCGCGCAAGAAACATCTCTCTGCAAAATGATCGTTGCAATAGATGGACCGGCTGGTTCAGGGAAGACAACCATTGCCCGCTTATTAGCAAAGAAGCTGGGTGTTTTGTATTTAGATACTGGTGCTACCTATCGCGCCCTTACCCTTAAAGCTCTTCAGGAAAATATTGATTTAGCCGAAGAGGAGAGTATTGCCATTTTGGCAGATAATCTTAGAATAACTCTCCAAGGGGAGAGAGTTTTCCTTGACGGAGAGGAGGTAACAGATAAGATAAGAAGCCCTCAGATTGACAAAAATATTTCCTTGCCAGTATCTTTTAAGAAAGTAAGAGAAAAGATGGTATTCCTTCAGAGGAGGTTGGTAGAGAATAAGGACGCTGTGGTAGAAGGCAGGGATATTACAACAGTAGTTTTTCCCAATGCCGACTATAAATTCTATTTGGATGCCGATATTGAGGAAAGAACGAGGAGAAGAAAGCAGTACTTACAGGAAAAGGGGCATCTTCTTGGCTATAGCGAAGTTAAATCCCAGATATTAAAGCGTGACGAAGCAGATTTTAATAGAGAATTCGGAGCGCTTAAAAAGGCAGAGGATGCTGTTTATATTGATACTACTTCTTTAGGCGTAGAAGAAGTATTGGATGTTTTGCTTTCTTATATAAATAGGAGCAATGGATAAGAGTTTAATAAGAAATTTTTGTATAATTGCTCATATAGACCACGGAAAGTCAACATTGGCTGATAGGTTTCTTGAAGCTTGTGGTGCTGTAGAAGAGCGTAAAATCACAAATCAAATTCTTGACAGAATGGAGTTAGAAAGAGAAAGAGGCATAACTATTAAGGCCAAGGCAGTAAGTATAAAATATACATTAGATGGTAAGACATACATGCTTAATTTGATAGATACACCAGGGCATGTTGATTTTACTTACGAGGTTGCTAAGTCCTTAAAAGCTTCTGATGGAGCAATACTTCTCGTTGATGCTTCTCAAGGAGTAGAAGCGCAAACAGTGGCTAATTTTTATCTTGCCTTGGAGAACGATTTGAAGATAATACCTGTAGTTAATAAGATTGATCTACCTAACGCTGATACAGAAAGGACTGTAAATCAACTGATTGATATTTTTGGTTTTAAGAGGGAAGAGGTTAGTTTTATTTCTGCTAAGGAGGGTAGAGGAATTAATGAGGTTCTTGCTAGGGTTGTTAAAGAAATTCCTCCTCCAGAAGGATGTATTGATAAACCCCTTAAGGCAATTCTTTTTGATACAACCTTTGACCCTTACAGAGGTATAATTCTTTTTGTAAGAATATTCGATGGTAGAATTTTACGCGGGGATGAAATATTATTTATGAACAAAAAAAAGAAATATGAAGTTGAGGATTTGGGAATATTTGTTCTATCTCCTCAGAGACGAGAAGAGCTTGTATGTGGAGAGGTAGGTTATCTTTTCTGTAATATAAAAAGTCCCCAGGATGTAGATGCTGGTGACACTATCACTTCCTATCTAAATCCCACTACTTCTCCTTTTGAGGGATACAAGGAAATACCCCCAATGGTTTTCTGTGGTATATTTCCAGTTTCTCCTCGCGATTATGGTTTATTAAGAGATGCTATAGAAAAAATGAAGTTGTCAGACCCTTCTTTTATATATGAGCCAGACAGTTTGGGCTCTTTAGGTCATGGCTTCAGATGTGGTTTCTTGGGGCTTCTCCATATGGAAATTGTTCAGGAAAGATTAGAACGTGAATATGGTTTAGATTTAATATTAACTTCACCTACTGTTCTTTATAAGGTTATGAAAAAAAACCGTGTAGTTATTGATGTGGGTAGTCCTCACAAACTTCCTGATCCTGCCCAGATTGAGGAGGTTATGGAGCCATATGTCAAAGCAACAATAATTTCTCCCTTAGAATACATGGAACCTATTTGTGAAATATCCAAAGCAAGAAGAGGTGAGTTTGTTAGGATGGATTATCTGGGGAAGGACAGGCTTTCTATAGTTTTTGAGCTTCCTTTAGCAGAGGTTGTTGTTGACTTTTATGATAAACTTAAGTCAATAAGCCGGGGATATGCCTCCTTGGATTATGAGTTTATTGGCTATAGGAAGGCTAGTATAGTCAAGATAGATATTCTGTTTAACAAGAAAAAAATAGAGGCTTTTTCTCTCTTGGTTAACAAAGAGAAAGCTGAATATAAAGCAAGAGCAGTAGTAGATAAACTGAAGGATATCATTCCTCGCCAGATGTTTGAAGTTAATATTCAAGCTGCTATTGGGGCCAAGATTATTGCTTCTTCTCGTGTTCCTCCTTTGCGAAAGAATGTGACGGCAAAGTGTTATGGAGGAGACATTACCCGCAAAAGAAAACTAT
>CAYXBX010000075.1:0-5074 GCA_964463445.1 uncultured Planctomycetia bacterium | reverse complement strand
TTTACTGTTGAAGAGAAGATTCACGATATCCTGCATTTGCTGGTTGTAAAAGAAAGAATCCCTTTGAGTGAATTGTTCGGATCTGCTTCCAGCAAGATGGAAATAGTAGTTATCTTCCTGGCAATATTAGAACTTATAAAGTTAAGGGAGATTGTTGCTCTTCAGAAGGAGCTGTTTGCCCCTATCGTAGTGGTAAGAAAGAGTCGTTTAGAAAGCGCGGTATAGCCATATGTCCGAAGAAAGAATAGTGGACTATTTGCGGGAGAACGAAGAAGAAAAGATAATTAACCTTTCTTTAAGGCCAAAGTCATTTAATGATTTTATAGGCCAGCGTAATGCGATATCTTCTCTGGATATTGCCATAGAGGCTGCTAAAAAGAGGGGTGAGCCGTTAGAACACATTCTTCTTTCCGGTCCTCCCGGCCTTGGCAAAACGTCTTTAGCCTATTGCATTGCCCACCATATGGGAACAAAGATTACAGCTACAAGCGGTCCTGCTATTGAAAGAGCAGGCGATTTGGTAGGTATTCTTACTAATCTTGAGAAGGGAGACGTTCTTTTTATTGATGAGATTCACCGTTTATCACGGGTAATAGAGGAGTTTTTGTATCCTGCTATGGAAAATTTTCAAATTGATTTTATAGTAGACAAAGGGCCATATGCTAAGAGTGTTAAATTTAATCTTAAGCCATTTACTCTTATTGGTGCCACTACCAAGAAAGGTATGCTTACTGCCCCTTTACGAGGAAGATTCGGATTATTCTTTGATTTTGATTTCTATCCTCCCCAAGATTTAGTCGTTATTGTAGAGAGAAGTGCAAAGCTGCTTGATGTAGATATAGATAAAGAAAGTGCTCTTGAAATAGCACGTCGTTCCAGAGGTTCTCCCCGTATTACCAACCGTCTTCTAAGGAGAGTAAGGGATTATGCACAGGTCAAAGCAGAAGGGAAGATTACACTTTCAATTGCTAAGAAGGCATTGGAAAAGATTCAGATTGATGAAGAAGGACTAGACCCTTTAGATAGAAAATATATTTCTTCTATAGTGGATGTCCATAAGGGTGGTCCTGTGGGTATTGAGGCAATAGCTGCAACTTTAGGAGAGGACAAAGATACCTTAGAAGATGTGGTTGAACCTTATCTCTTGAAGAAAGGTTTCATAAAACGCACTCCGAGAGGTCGGGTGGTTACAGAGAAAGCTTATAAACATTTAAATTTACCTATTCAGAAAGAGATTCAGAAAGAGCTTTTTTGAGCTTGCATTAGCTTATAGGAAAAATGGATAGTATAGGAAAGTTACTTATTCTTGCGGGTATATTTGTTTTTCTTATTGGTGTTGTTTTACTCTTACTGTCAAAGGCTAATATACCGTTAGGCAAGTTACCCGGAGATATTTTTATTCAGAGAAAGAATTTTACCTTTTATTTTCCTATCGCTACCTCAATAATTGTGAGTATAGTTTTAAGCCTTATACTTTATTTTATCTCGCGATTCCATCGCTAATTTTTTAATATTTATTTATATTAAGGTATGTTCCGGATAGCAAAAGAATGCAACAAAACAAAAGCGCGGTTAGGAATCTTTGAGACTCCTCACGGGATTATAAAAACACCCGCGTTCTTTCCTGTGGCAACTCAAGCTGCCGTTAAAGGAATTTCTCCTAAAGAATTACATGAGATAAATGTAAGCGGACTTTTAGTAAATGCTTACCATCTATATTTAAGGCCAGGCGTAGAAGTGATAGAGAAGCAAGGAGGTATTCACAGATTTATGGGGTTTTACAGTCCTATATTAAGCGACAGCGGTGGTTATCAGGTGTTTAGCCTGGCTCGTTTACGTAAAGTAGAGGATAGGGGAGTTACTTTTCAATCCCATATTGATGGTAGTCTTCATTTCCTTTCGCCCCGTGATGTTATGGATATACAATTGCGGTTAGGAGCAGATATTATTGTCCCTCTGGATGAGTGTATTAAAAATCCTTCTGATAAAGACAGTGCCGCTGTTGCTACCAATAGAACAATTGCGTGGGCTAAGATTTCTCGCCGTGTTTTTGACAACAGAAAGAATAAAGACACGATGTTTTTTGGGATACTACAGGGTTCTACTTTCTTTGATTTAAGAGAAGAGTGTATTAAAGAAATTACAGGTTTAGGGGTTGATGGCGTTGCTATTGGTGGATTAAGCGTTGGCGAGGACGAAAAGGTACGTTATCAGATAATTTCTTTTATAAGTGAAAAACTAGATAGGAAATATTTAAGGTATTTTATGGGATACGGTAGACCTCAGGATATAATAGAAGCAGTAGAAAGAGGAGTTGATTTATTTGATTGTGTGGTTCCTACCCGTTTTGCCCGCACAGGGACAGCTTTTACATCCTGTGGTAAAATCGTTGTAAGAAACTCTCCTTTTATTGATGATAGTTGCCCGCTGGATAAAGAATGCACCTGTTATGTATGCAGCAATTTCAGCCGTGCTTATATTAGGCATCTTATAAATGCCAAGGAGATTTTAGGCGTTCAGCTTCTTACTTACCATAACATATGGTGGTATAATAATTTTATGAAGAGAATAAGAGAGTCTATAGAAAAAGGTACCTTTCTTGAATTTAAGAGTAGTTTTCTTAGTAAGTTTAAGGATGGTTGAATGATAATAGATGTAATTACTATTTTCCCCAGGATGTTTTCTCCTGTATTAGGGGAATCTATTATCAAAAGAGCTCAAAAGAAGGGTTTGGTTAAGATAAGAGTGCATAACTTAAGAGATTACTCTTCTGTTCCTCATAAAAAAGTTGATGCTCCCTCTTTTGGGGGAGGCCCAGGGATGGTCTTAAGGCCTGAACCGATATTTAATGCTGTAGAGAGTATTTTAGGTTATAAGGTATATCCTCCCCGGAAGAAAAATGATAAAAAAAAGGTTGTTTTTTTTACACCACAAGGTAAAATCTTAACTCAAAAGGTAGTACATAGGTTTCTTGAGTACGAGCAGCTTTTGCTTATAGCAGGCAGATACGAGGGTGTTGATGAGCGTGTAAGGAAGTACCTTGTTGATGAGGAAATCTCTGTGGGTGATTATGTATTAAGCGGAGGAGAACTGGCGGCAATGGTATTTATTGATGTCTTGATAAGATTAGTACCAGGTGTATTGTCGTCATCCGAATCTACGGTAAGAGAAAGTTTTGAGAATGGTTTACTTGACTACCCGCACTATACAAGGCCAAGAGAGTTTAGAGGACTTAAAGTTCCTTCTGTTTTGTTGTCTGGAGACCATAAGAAAATAGAAACATGGCGGAAGAGAAAAGCATACCAGACAACTAAGAAACGTAGGCCAGATATTTTAAAGAAAAACACTAAGGAGGTTTCTTATGACTAAACTTGCTCAAGTAGAAAAGGAATTATTTGATCAGTTTAAGCGGGATTACCCTGCTTTTAGACAGGGAGATATAGTTAAGGTATATTATAAAATAAAGGAAAAAGACAAGGAGAGAATCCATCCTATCGAGGGTATAGTTATAAAGATTCAAGGAGCATTGCACCGTAAGTCTTTTACCTTAAGAAGAATATCATTTGGTGAAGCATACGAGGTAACATTCCCTTATTATTCACCAAATATTGATAGAATTGAAGTGATAAAACCAACAAGGAGAAAACCTCGTCGCTCCCGTATATACTACTTAAGAAAGAGAATAGGGAAGAAAGCTTTTCTTACATAAGTTTGTTTGTTTGATTGATAACAGTGGGGTGATGATTGTAGGAGTTGATGAGGCAGGGCGTGGGCCATTAGCAGGGTGTGTGGTTGCCTGCGCTCTTTATATTAAGAAAAAGATTAATTTGCCCCTTAGAGATTCTAAAAAGCTTTCTTTGAGACAACGGGAACATTTCTTTGAAAGCTTTAAAGATAAGGTGAGTTTCTCTATAGGCTTAGCGACCCACGAGGAAATAGACAGGTATAATATCCTTCGGGCGACATTTCTTGCTTTTGAGAGGGCAATCGCCTTTTTACTCAAGAGCAATCCTCGCCTTAAGTCGTCCACTTTCATCATAGACGGCAATCATTTCCATACTGATTTACCTATAAAATACCGCTGTATTGTTAAAGCTGATGAGAGTGTAAGAGAAGTTGCTTTAGCTTCCATTGTAGCAAAATTATTCCGTGATTATCTTATGAGGGTGGCTCATTTCTGTTTTCCTGAATGGAACTTCAATAAACACAAGGGTTACCCTACGCCCCAGCACTTAGAATATATAAGAAAATATAATATATCTGCTTTGCACAGAAAAAGTTTCATTCCATGCGAGTTGAGAAAAAGGGAAGGTATTACGAGCTGAAAGCCTGTGAGTATCTTAAGCTTAAAGGATATAGAATACTCACAACCAATTTTAGGACAAAATGCTCAGAGATAGATATTATTGCAAAGGATAAAGGGTATATTGTTTTTGTTGAAGTTAAGGGCAGAAGAAAGGGCGCATTGGTATCAGGGTTTGAGGCGGTAGATAAGAGTAAACAGAAAAAAATAGAAAGAGGAGCGAAAATATATTCTCAAAGATACCCAAATGCTTCTTATCGCTTTGATGTTTTAAATATAGAAGAAGGAGAAAATTTTAGAAAATATGACCTCATAAAAGGGGCTTTTTATTTAGGCGAGGAAGTGTGCATATGAAACAGTATGGAAGTTCCCTCAAAGGTTATATAAAAGACCTGGCAAAAAAGACAACAGCTTGTGGCGGTGGGAGTGCGGCAAGCTTGGTTTTTTGTGTAGGAGCATCTTTAATAGAAATGGCAATTGCCTTTAGTTTAAACAAACACAACTCTAAAGAGCTAAAAGGTTTCTTAAAGCTTCTAAGAAAAGAAAAGGAGAAGGTTTTCCTCTATATTGATTTAGATGGCGATATTTTCAGCAGAGCAATGAAAGAGAAAGGAGTTCTGAGAAAGAAAATTGCCAGGGATTTAGAGAGAATAACCTTTAATTTAGGAAAGAGCTGCGTAAAGGTACTTACAGAGTTAAAGAAAATAAAACCTTTTATTAAAAAAAGTATTTTGAGCGATTTTGATATTGGTTTAAAATGTATTCGTGTGT
>CAYXBX010000074.1:0-5081 GCA_964463445.1 uncultured Planctomycetia bacterium | reverse complement strand
CTGCGAAAGAAAAGTATTGTTAAGGAATAGGAGGATTTATGACTGATTTTGAGAAAAGAGTATTAAGGGAAGTGTTAAAGATACCTATTGGAGAGGTACGCAGTTATAAATGGGTGGCAAGAAGAATAGGCAAACCTAAAGCATACCGGGCTGTAGCCAATACTTTAAGGAAAAATCCTTACCCTTTACTTATTCCTTGCCACCGGGTTATAAAGTCAGATGGTAAGTTGGGGGGATATTCAGGAGGTAAAAGCCTTAAGAAAGAGCTAATAAATTTAGAGAAAAAAATAAAGAATGTGTTAAAATAATAAAAGTCTAACGGCATGGTTAAACTAAACAGTATATAGCGTATAGAAATTAGCTCATAGTTTATTATTATGGAGAAGAGACTAAGATATGAGCCGTAGACCGTGGTTAAACGGTTTCTATAGGCGGTAGGCAAAAAGGAGGCTTTTATGAGCTTTAAAGAAATCTTAAAGGTAATGATTGAACATAATGCTTCTGATATATTTATACGTGCCGGCAGTCCTTTAAGAGGTAGGGTATATACAGAAGTAAGAGAAATAGGTGAGAAGGTATTTAGTGTGGAGGATATAGACAGTATAGTGTCAGAGATGATTGGTGAAGAAAACCGCCAGTTGCTTAAGGAGAACAAAAGCTGTGAGTTTGCGACCTGGTATGAGAAACGTTGGAGGTTTCGTGTGGGGATATTTTATCAGCGCAATACCATTGCAGCAGTAATAAGAAAGATTGACTTAAATATACCCACTTTTTCAGAGCTTAATCTTCCTGAGAAGGTTTTGGAAAAATTCTGTAATGAACGCCGGGGACTTATCCTTCTTACAGGTATAACAGGAAGTGGTAAATCTACAACCATTGCTTCTATGATAGAGTACATTAATAGGAATTTTGGCAGACACATTCTTACTGTTGAAGAACCTATAGAATTTACTTTTTTCGACAAGAAATCTCTTATAAACCAACGTGAGATAGGTAAAGATGTTGCTTCTTACGAGGATGCCCTAAGACAGTTTGCCCTTCATTCTCCTGATGTTATTTATATAGGAAATATCCGCGACTACCAGACGTGTAAGGCAGCTTTAACAGCGGCAGAGACAGGTGTACTTGTTTTATCTACCCTCCATACTGTAAATGCTTCTTCCACTGTGGAAAGAATTGTTAATTTCTTTCCTCCTCACCAGCATGGTTTAGTGCTTACGCAACTTTCATATCTTCTTAAAGGGGTTATATCTCAAAGATTAATACCAACGATTGATACAGAAGGGGTAGTGCCTGCCTATGAAGTCATGACTTTAAGTCCCACTATTTCCCGTTTACTAAGGGAAAACAAGAGTTGGGAGATACCCCGTTATATTGCCAGTGGAGATATTTATGGAATGAAGAGTTTTAACCAGTGTCTTATAGAGCTTGTAGAGGCAGGAAGAATTTCCTCTAAATTAGCGCTGGAGAATTCCGATAAAAAAGAAGAACTGGAGATGCATCTTCGCAATAAAGGATTGTTGTAATGAAAGATGATTTGGCAAGAAGATTAGGTTTGGTAGAGGATTCCTTAAAAGAGTTACACGGTATCTTAGAGATTGATAAAAAAAAGAAGGAGATAGAATCGCTTCAGCTTAAGATGTCTGATGCTTCTTTCTGGAATAACCAGAAGGAGGCAAATGTGATGATTGAGAGATTGAAGAGTTTAAAAGACGATGTGGATAATTGGGATTGTTTAAGAAAAAGAACCGATGATTTAATAGAGTTACTTGCTCTGTCCGATGAAGATTGTGACAGCGAACTCGAAAAGGAATACAGAGAGCTGAATGATGAGCTTGAAAGGTTCAAGTTGAGAATTCTTCTGAAGGATAAGTTTGATGAGGCCAGTGCAATCTTAGAGATTAATTCTGGCGCAGGGGGAACGGAAGCCTGTGACTGGGTAGGTATGCTTTTTAGAATGTATGCACGGTGGGCGGAAGAGAAAAATTACAAAGTTAAGGTTGTCAATGAAGTAAGAGGGGAGGAGGCAGGCTTTAAGAATATCACTTTTATCGTTGAAGGTAAGTATGCTTATGGATACCTTAAGTCAGAAAGAGGTGTTCACCGGCTTGTGAGGATTTCTCCCTTTGATGCCAACAAGAGGCGCCATACTTCTTTTGCTTCTGTGGCTGTATATCCTCAGATTAAAGATGACGTTTCTTTAGAGATAAGACCTGAGGATATAAAAATAGAGACTTTCAGAGCAGGAGGGCATGGCGGTCAGCATGTAAATGTTACTGATTCGGCAGTAAGAATAACCCATCTTCCTACGGGTATAGTTGTTAGTTGTCAGAACGAGCGCTCTCAGTATCAGAATAAACAGGCAGCTTTAAGCGTACTTAAGGCGAAGTTGTATGAATTTAACCAGAGACAACGGCAGAAGGAGCTGGATAATCTTTCAGGTGAGAAAATGCGCATAGAGTGGGGTTCGCAGATTCGCTCTTATGTTTTATGCCCGTACTTATTGGTTAAAGACCATCGTACCAATATTGAGAATCACAATGCGTATGAAGTGCTGGACGGAAATATAGATGAGTTTATAATAGGGTTTCTTAAAAGTAGCTTTAAAAATAATTAGATATGTTTAAAAAAATACTTATTAGAAGATATCAAGCAAGGATAGACAAGCTTTCTCCGAGGGTGAGTGTTAATCTTAATCTTGAAATGCCTACACCTTCCATAAAAGAAGTTGCACAAATCTGTAAGATTGTAAGCAAAGTGAATTCTTTTGAGAATGAGCTTATAAACAAACCAGACAGTTTTTTTAAAGAAAAGACTTACGAGTTTAAAAGGATGCTTAATAATAAAATAAAAAATTTAAATGAGGAAGAGAGTTTAATTGTCATAGAGGAGACTTTAGATGAGATTCTGCCTTTCTATTTTGCTATGGTGAGGGAAGCAGCAAGGCGCACAGTAAGGATGCGTCATTTTGACGTTCAGATAGTAGGCGGGTATGTTTTGCATAAGAATAAGATTGCTGAGATGGCTACAGGAGAGGGAAAAACTCTTGTAGCAACCCTTGCGGCAAGTCTCAATGCCTTAGTGGGTAGAGGTGTTCACATTGTCACCGTAAATGACTACTTGGCACGCAGAGACTGGGAGTGGATGGGTCCTATATACAGGTTTCTTGGATTAAGCTGTGGCGTTATTCAGAATGATATGGATATATATAGCCGCAAGCAAGCCTACAGTTGCGATATTACCTACGGGACTAACAATGAGTTTGGTTTTGACTACTTAAGGGATAATATGGCTACGAGTTTAGAAGGAATGGTACAGCGTGAACATTTCTATGCCATTGTTGATGAGGTAGACTCTATTCTCATTGATGAAGCGCGCACTCCTCTTATTATTTCTGGGCCCGCAGAAATTTCTGTAGAGAAGTATTATAAAGCTGACAGGGTGGCCCGTCAGCTTAATGTTAAATATGTTATTTCTGCCCATGATACGAAAGACGGACAGGTAGCGGTAAAGAACCTTGATGGTAGTGAAGTTAGAATGGAAAAAGAGGAATTTGAGGGTAATTATGATGCTATTGTTGAGGAGAAGAATCATAACGCTTACCTTACCCATAAAGGAGAGGAGCGCTGTGAAGGTCTGTTGGGTATAAAAAGTGTTTCAGAGGACACGCCCGATGAGTATTCTAACTATTGGCTTCATTATATTACCAATGCTTTAAAAAGTCATTATCTGTTTAAGAGAGACAAGGATTATATTGTAAAAGATGGCAAGGTAATTATAGTTGATGAGTTTACAGGTCGTCTTATGCCCGGCCGGCGTTGGTCAGAGGGTATACATCAGGCTATTGAAGCAAAGGAGCACTTAAACATTCAGCAAGAATCGCAAACGTTAGCAACAATTACCTTGCAAAATTATTTTAGAATGTATAAAAAACTGGCAGGTATGACGGGGACTGCTTATACGGAGGCAAGCGAGTTCCACCATATCTACAAGTTAGATGTTGTTACTATTCCTACTAACAGGCCACTGGCAAGAAAGTCATTTCCTGACAGGATATACAAGACAAAGAAGGTAAAATTCCAATCTATAATCGCAGAGATTCAAGAAATGTACAACATAAAGAGGCCTGTCCTTGTGGGTACTACTTCCATCGAAGATTCTGAGGAGCTTTCCTTTATGTTGAAAAAGAAGGCTATACCCCATAATGTTTTAAATGCCAAATATCACGAGAGAGAAGCCTATATTGTTGCTCAAGCAGGAAGGCTGGGCCAGGTAACAATTGCGACTAATATGGCAGGTAGAGGAACCGATATCATTCTGGGAGGAAATATCGAGTATTTTGTTAAAGATGTTCTATCGCGGAATAAAATTTTTCCTGAAGACGAGCGTTACCAAGATGAGTTTAATAAGATATACCAGGAATACAAGAGTAAGTTTGAAGAAGAACACAGAAAAGTTGTGGAGCTTGGTGGATTGCATGTTATTGGAGCCCAGCGTCACGAAGCAAGGCGCATTGATAACCAGCTTAAAGGACGTGCAGGCAGGCAAGGCGACCCCGGTTCTTCAAGATTCTACATCTCTTTAGAAGACGATTTAATGAGACTTTTTGGTTCAGAACGAATTTATTTTCTGATGGATAAGTTTGGCTTTCCTGAAGACGAGTCCATAGAGCACCCTTTAATTACTCGTTCCATTGAAGTAGCACAGAAGCGGGTTGAGACATATAACTTCGAGATAAGAAAAGACCTTTTGAAATTTGATGATGTTATGAACCGTCAACGGGAAACAATATACAGACAGCGCAGGGAGATATTAGAGAATGAAGACATCAGGGAAGATATTCTGGCGATGATGGATGATGTTGTTGATAGGAACGTTAGTGTTTATGTGATAGAAGAGTATAATCTGGAAGCACTTAAACACTGGCTTAAGGTTAAGTTTGACGTTGATATTGACATTAAGGAGTTAGAGGAGATAGATGTTAAAGAGATCGGCTCTTTTATAAAGAGAAAGTTAAGGCAGATTTATGAAGAAAAAGAGGCTTCCTCTGATAAAGAAGAAAGAAGAGCTATTGAGAAATT
>CAYXBX010000073.1:0-5143 GCA_964463445.1 uncultured Planctomycetia bacterium | reverse complement strand
CCCAGGGATTCAGAAACGCCAGAAGGCGCCTGAATCTATAAGGGTCGGCTTTGACCAAGACTAAAGAAGCTACCAGTCCAAAAATCATAATAAATAAGATGTGTTTGGTCTTGACTCTTATAAGAAAAAACATAAGAAGAACCCATATCAGCCAAAAAATGACGGTGCCAAAATCAGGCTCAAGAACCACAAGCAGAAAAACCACGCAAGATACACAAACAAACGGCAATACCCCTTCCCTAAAATCACGCATATGTTTGCCTTTTCTAAAGAAATACCCGCAGGCGTACAAAAGAAACGACAATTTTAAGAATTCCGATGGTTGAAAACTAAAACTTCCAATTTCAAGCCATCTCCGTGCCCCTCCTGCTTTTCTACCCAGAACAAGCACCAAGATAAGAAGCAATAAATTAAAAATAAAAAATTTTTTATTGTGTTTTCTCAGTGTATCAACATTTATAAGAAGAGCTATAAAGAATACCACCAAGGAAATACAAAGAAATAGCAATTGCCTCTTAAAAAAATAAAGCGCATCGTTATACAGCCTAAAGGCGTATACTCCCGAGGAACTATAAACCATAAGTAGACCAAATAAACTCAAAGAGAAAACAGACAAGAAAATAAACTGCCTTTTCTTCTTGAAGCTCTCTTTAAGAAAATTATTACTCTCGGGCATGATAACGAAAATATTTATAGGGAATTTACAATATTAACAAACCTCTTACCTCTTTCCTTATAATTTGCAAACATATCAAAACTGGCGCACATAGGAGAAAACAGAACAGTATCTTTTTTATCAGCGTTGGCATAAGCATCTCTTACTGCTTCCCTCAGGGAACTAAATACGTGCACGTCTTTATATTTTGATAAACTTCCTTTAATTTTATCTGATGCTTCGCCAATAAGATTTATTTTCTTTACTTTCTTAAGATAAGGCTTGATAACTGTATAATCTAATCCCTTGTCTTTACCCCCTGCGATAAGAATCACCTTAGAGTTAATGTTTTTAAGCGCCCACATAGTAGAAGCAGGGTTTGTTGCTTTAGAATCGTTAACAAATGTAACTCCTTTTACCTTACGCACCAGCTGCATACGATGAGGCAGTCCTTTAAAATTGTTAATAATTTTAATACAATCTATTTTACTTACACCAAAAACTCTAGCTATTCTATACACAGCAGAAAAATTTTCATTAGTAAGTTCGTCAGAAAAATATACTATATGTGAATTTATATTATTAATAACACTCTTAAGATTAAATAAATTTTTGTTTATGACTGCCCATTCCTTATTAGTTTGGTTACGAAAAATATTAAGTTTTGCACTAATATATTCATCAAAATTTGCGTAACGGTCTAGGTGATCGGGCTCTAAATTAAGAAGGCATGCTACATAGGGCTTAAACTCTATAATACTTTCCAGCTGGAAAGAACTTACTTCCAAGACTACAATGTCATCAGGTCTTGTTTCTAAGACACACCGAGCAAAAGGAATGCCTATATTCCCCGCCAGATATACATTTTTTCTTGCGCTCTTAAGAACACTATATGTTAGAAAAGAGGTAGTAGTCTTACCGTTTGTCCCTGTGATGGCAACAATCTTAGAAGTTGTAAACCAGCTAGCAAATTCAATCTCCCCAACAATGGGTATGCCATTACTTTGAGCTATTTCTCTTAGGGGAGTGTTCTTTAAGTCGACACCAGGGCTTATCACTATAAGGTCAGAACCTTTAATAAACTCTTCTGTATGGCGGGAAAATTCAAATTCAACTCCTTGTTCACGAAGCTGTTTAACAAAACTTGATGAGAAAAATCCTTCTTCTCTTTTCTCCGTTACTTTTACCTTTTTGCCTACCTTTTTAAGAAGCTTTACAATGTAGAGGCCGCTCCTTCCTAATCCTACAACACATACTGTCTTAAAACTGTCAATGTTCATAAATCATATTAATTCTATCTCAGCTTTAGAGTCATCAAGGCAAAAACAGCAAAGATTATGGACAATATCCATAATCTTATCACAATCTTAGACTCTGACCACCCCAATAACTGGAAATGATGATGTAAAGGTGCCGCTTTAAATACTCTCTTTCTACATATCTTTACAGAAAAAATCTGCAGAAGCACACTTAATGCCTCAACAACAAATACCCCTCCAGCAATAATCAAAAGAAACTCTTCCTTTATAAACACAGCTACTGCACCAATAGCTCCTCCTAAAGACAAAGCTCCTACATCCCCCATAAAAATCTGTGCAGGGTAAGAATTAAACCACAAAAAGCCCAATCCTGCCCCTACAATAGAGGCACAAAAAACACTCAACTCCCCTGCGTTCTTAACGTAGGGCAAAAAAAGATAATTAGAAAACTTTACATGACCTGCTATGTAGCTTAAGGCAGCAAAAACAAAACAGTTTATAATCACTGCTCCGATTGCCAAACCATCTAGACCGTCAGTGAAATTAACAGCATTGGACGAAGAAACAATTACCAATACTACCCAGAAAATATAAAAATACCCCAGGTTCAATACTGCCTTTTTAAAAAAAGGCATAATTACCGCTGAAGAGAAGTCTTTCTGTAAAAAAAGAAGAAGACCTAATATTAGGCCAATAAGAACTTGAAAAAAAAGTTTTTGGCCTCTTTTTAGCCCTCTGCCTGTCTTTATCTTCAGGAAATCATCCCTTAAACCAACTAACCCCAAAGACAGAACAACAAATATGCCATACCATATAAACACATTATCCCACCGCGCCCATAAAAGCGAAGAGGCAACTACTGCTGCAATTATAATAATGCCTCCCATAGTGGGAGTTCCTTCCTTGTCGCTATGAAGAGCATTAAGATGAACATGCCCATACATGTCAATCTTTTCTTCCAGTTTTAAACTCTTCAATCTCCTGACAGCCCTCTTCCATAAGAAAAAAATCAAAAGAAAAGACATGAAAAAAGCACAACCCACCCTGAAGGTTATATAGCGGAAAACATTAAAAACAAAAAAATATTTACTTAAAGGATAGAATATGTGATAAAACATAGGTATTCCACCTCTATAATATTACTTATCTTTTATCTTTCAACAGTTCTTTTATTACCTTCCTGTCTTTAAAAGGTATCTTTCTGTTCTTAATTACCTGATAATCCTCATGGCCTTTTCCCGCCACAAGTATGGCGCAGTTATTATACTTTTCTTTTAACTTTATAGCGGACTCAATTGCCTTTCTTCTATCCAGAACTATACAATAATTGTTTTTTAAAAACCCCTTCTCTATTTGTCCGCATATCTTTCTGGAATCCTCAAAACGAGGATTATCCGACGTTATAACAGTGAAGGTTGATTTAAGAGAAGCAATCCTTCCCATCTTGCTTCTTTTCTTAATATCTCTATTGCCTCCACACCCAAAAACCAAAATTGAATTATCATAACCACACTCCCTAAGCGTATCTAAAGCATTGCTTAGAGCAACGGGCGTATGGGCGTAATCAACAAAAATATCCTCATCCACCCCTTCCATTCTACCATCCAGACCTAAAAAAGAGGGAATAAACCTTACCGCCTCTTCCGCAGAGAACCCTAATCTATCCAATGAAGCTAAAGAAGATAAAATATTATATACATTGTGGCGCCCCACAAGATTACTCTCTACTAAAACCTGCTCTTTTACTCCTTTAATCTTAAGGACGAACTTTAATCCTTTTCGCAATAACCTGTAGTTCATAACTCTGTAGTCAGCTTTCTCATTAAACCCATAGCTATATTTTTTCTTCCTCAAAACATTAAAAATCCTACGTCCATACTTATCATCTATATTAATCAAACACATCGAACAGGGATAATCAGTAAACAGACTCTTTTTTACCAGAAAATAATTACTCATTGACTTGTGATAATCAAGATGGTCATGAGTAAGATTTGTAAAGATACACTGCAAAAACCTTAACCCTTCAATTCTCTTCTGCTGAATTCCATGAGAAGATACTTCCATAACTACATACTCAACACCTCTATTTTGAATTGTATATAGCAGCTTTCTCAAAGAAAGATAATCAGGTGTGGTATAGCAAGCCTCCAGCTTCTCTTTACCTATCATATAGTGAATGGTTCCTAAAAGAGCGTTTTTGATAGAAAACTTACTCAAAAGGTAGCTTATAAGGTGGGTAGTCGTAGTTTTACCGTTAGTTCCTGTTACCCCAATAATATTAAACCTCCTAAAATCCAGAGGGTAAAAAACATCTACGCATCTTTTAAATTCCCTCTCTATATCCGAAACAAAAATAAGCGGTTTGTTCTTCAAAATATCTCTCGCCTTCTCCCTGCATTTTACATCAATAACAAAAGCAGCCACCTTGCGCTCAATAGAATGCAAGAGAGAAAACACATCAACGTTTTTCCCCTCAATAACAAAAAACAAATCTCCGCGCTTAACTAAACGGGTATCTCTGCTTATTCCTCTTATGTAAAGCTCCCCAACTCTTCTGTTAAAAGAGTATCGTGGAAAAACATCTTTAATCTTCATCTCACCGCTGCTATCCTTTTATTAGCCTCTTCATACTCCACTATTTTCTCGGCAATCTTCCTAAAAAGGGGCGCAGCAACAACCCCCCCAAAGTGGGAACGATAAGGTTCATCAATACTTACGCATATAACAAAACTTTTACCGTCATTCTCTATGAAACCTGCGAATGATGCTCGATAGGCATAAGGAGAATACCTGCCTTTTTCTACATCATACTTCTGGGCGGTCCCTGTTTTACCTCCCACAACGATTCCTTCAATCTTTGCTAATTTCCCCGTGCCATCATTTACCACTTCTATAAGAATACGCTTTGCCATTGAGGAAACACCTGAAGGGACAACTCTCCTTTTGTTTAGCCTAAATTCCTTTCTCAATCCATAGCTGCCCCGAAATTCTTTACATACATGAGGTTTTACCAAGTACCCCCCATTTACTACAACACACATCGCCTGAGCTAGTTGTAAGACAGTAACTCCTATTTCCTGGCCTATGGGTATAATATAAGAAGAAGTATTAGACCATGCACGGGGGTCTTTAAGAATTCCCTTTGCTTCTCCTGGCAAGTCAATACCCGTCTTCTGGCCAAACCCCATTCTTCTTATATAAGAATACAAGACAGTGGCTCCTAAGC
>CAYXBX010000072.1:0-5254 GCA_964463445.1 uncultured Planctomycetia bacterium | reverse complement strand
TCTCTGAGGAGTTTCTACTATTACTTCTACCAGTTCGTCTCCCAGTCTTTTTGTGCGTAAATCAACTATGCCTTTAGATTTGAGGCGAAAAATTGTGTTGGATTGTGTGCCCGGCGGTATTTTCATTTTTAGCTTCCCCATTAACGCGGGAACTTCGATTTCTCCTCCTAAAGCAGCTTTTACCATACTCACCTTTACTTTACATTTTATATCCGAACCTCTTCTTTCAAAAACAGGGTGTTTTTTAACATTTATATGCAGGTATAAATCGCCATATCCAGCAGGGCCAAAATGTCCTTCATCCTTAAGTCTTAATGCCGAACCGGTATCTACCCCTGCGGGTATATTTACTTTTACTGTTTTATTTACCCTAACCATCCCCTGGCCGCGGCATTTGGTGCATTTGGCAGTTATTGTTTCACCTGCACCCTGGCAGGTAGGACAAGTTTGTGAGATGCTTATAAACCCCATTCCGCTGGTAACTTGACCTTTCCCTCGGCAAGTAGGGCATACTTTTTTTGTTGAACCTGGCTGGGCACCGCTTCCTTTACAAACAGTACACGCTTCAAGCCGTGCGAAACTAATAGACTTTGTACATCCTACCGCTGCCTCCTCTAAGGTAATATCTGTTTCATAATGAATATTATTTCCTTTTGGTTTTCTTGAACCCCTAGAGGTTTTCCCTCCAAAGAAGTCAAAACCAAATCCTGAAAACAAATCGTCAAATATTCCTCCCCCAAAACCAAAATCCCCAAGATCTCTAAAAATAGAGCTAAAATCAGCCCCTCTGAATATATCTTCTGTGCTAAAACGGGAATCAATCCCTGCATGACCATACTGGTCATACAAAGAGCGTTTCTTGGGGTCACTTAAAACAGCATAAGCTTCCGAGATTTCTTTAAACTTTTCTTCCGCCTCTTTCTTCTTTTCCTGAGGGACTCTATCAGGATGATACTGCATTACAAGTCTTCTATAGGCGCGTTTTATATCATCGGCGCTTGCATTCTTTGAAACTCCTAAAATCTCATAATAGTCGCGTTTCGTTCCCATCATAATTCACTGCTACATATAGTTATCATCAGTCAATAGCTTTTAGTCTTTCCCGCACTCTAATCTATCCGCTATACCCCAATCGTTATTTATTGTCCTCTTCTTTATAGTCTGCGTCTATAACTTCGCCATCTTTTGCTTCTGATTCAGTTGTAGTATCTTGTTGAGTTTGAGTTCCACCTTGCTGGGTACCTGCGGTAGTTTGACCTGCCTGTTGGTTCTTCTGCGCGCTAGCTTTATATACCTCTTCTGCAAGTTTATAAGAAGCTTGGGTTAAGTCATCAATTCCTTTTTGAATTTCATCAGCTTTGGCATCGGTCCGTTTCAAGATATCTTTTAAAACCTTGAGTTTATCCTCTATATTTCTTTTGTCTGTTTCAGATACTTTGTTCCCAAAATCTTTTAGTGACTTCTCTGTTGTATATACGAGGTTATCGGCTTTATTTCTCAGTTCCGCAAGTTCTTTTTTCTTCTTATCTTCTTCTGCATATTTTTCTGCTTCCTTTACCATCTTGTCGATTTCTTCCTGAGAAAGTTTCTGAGGAGCAGTTATCCTTATAGATTGCTCTTTTCCTGTTCCCAAGTCTTTTGCAGAAACATGCACAATGCCGTTAACATCGATATCAAAGGTAACTTCTATTTGGGGAACACCTCTTGGTGCAGGAGGTATGCCTACCAGATCAAACCTTCCCAGTTCAGTGTTATCGTTAGCCATGGGGCGTTCTCCCTGTAATACCCTGATAGTAACTGCTGTTTGATTGTCTTCAGCGGTAGTAAAAACTTGTGATTTCTTTGTAGGAATTGTTGTATTTCTTTCAATCAATTTTGTAAAAACCCCTCCTAATGTTTCAATTCCTAAAGAAAGAGGAGTAACGTCAAGAAGCACGACATCTTTCACATCACCTTTGATTATTCCTGCCTGAATAGCTGCTCCAAAAGCAACACATTCCATAGGGTCAATGCCACGTTCAATTTTCTTGCCAATATAATCTTCTACAAACTGTTGAACGATAGGCATACGGGTAGGGCCTCCTACCATGATTATGCGGTCAATATCTTTAGGCGATAACTTAGCGTCACTTAATGCCTGCTCGATGGAATGGCGTGTGCGTTCAACAATAGGCCTTACGAGTTCCTCAAGTTTAGCGCGGGTAATGTTCATGACAAGGTGCTTTGGCCCTGTCTGATCAGCTGTAATAAATGGTAAATTTATATCAGTAGTAATGGTAGAAGAAAGCTCTATCTTTGCCTTCTCTGCACCTTCTCTTAAACGCTGCATTGCCATTGCGTCGTTGCGTAAATCTATACCATTATCGCGTTTAAACTCCTCGATTATGTAATTCATTAGAGCCTCATCCATATCACGTCCACCCAACTGGGTATCACCGCTTGTTGATTTTACTTCAAATACTCCCTGGGCCATTTCCATGATGGTAACATCAAGAGTGCCTCCACCGAAATCAAAAACAAGAATTTTTTGCTCCTTATCTTCTTTCCCTAACCCATAAGCAAGACAAGCTGCTGTAGGTTCATTAATAATACGCAGCACTTTAAAGCCTGCAATCTCACCCGCATCTTTTGTTGCTTGTCTCTGATTGTCATTAAAATAGGCAGGGCAAGTAATAACAACTTCTTCTACTTTGTCTCCCAGGTAAGCCTCAGCATCTTTTTTAATCTTTTGAAGAACAAACGCTGAGAGCTGCTGAGGAGTAAATTCTTTGTCAAAAATCTTGTATTTATGGGTTGTACCCATTTTCCTTTTAAAGCCGGTGATTGTTCCCTGAGGATTAATTGCGGCCTGACGCCTTGCTGGTTCTCCCACAAGAAGTTGTCCATCTTTAGTAAAAGCTACATAAGAAGGAAAAGCTTTACCCCCCCCTACAGTAGTGCCTTCTGCAGAAGGAATAAGAGTAGGACGACCTCCTTCCATAACTGCTGCAGCAGAGTTAGAAGTTCCTAAATCAATTCCTATTACACGTGCCATCTTTATCACCTCCTGTTGAAACGCTATTTCTCATCAATTGCATTTTCATCCTTTTTTTTAATATCTTCTTTTTTATTATTTTCTTCCGTCCCACTGGGGAGCACAGAAATTATAACCTTAGATGTTCTCAACAACCTATCTCCCAGAGTATATCCTTTTTGCACCTCTTCTATTACCGTATGTTCATCCAGCTCCTTTTCTTCCTTTTGCCCTACAATCTCATGAAAGTGAGGGTTGAACTTTTTACCTTTTGCCTCAATAGGAGCCAGTCCTTCTTTTTTAAGGATACTATAAAGGTTATTGTAAGTAAGTTCTATGCCCTTTTGTATTTCCTTATCTTGAGAATGTTTTTTAATTGCTTTCATAGCATGTTCTAATTCATCCATTATTACAATAAGTTCTTTTATTAATGCGTAGTTGGCAAATTTGACTACTTCGGCTCTCTCTTTTTCCCAGCGTTTGCGAGAATTATCAAACTCAGCGCACGCTCTCAAATATTTATTCCATAACTCATCGTACTTAGCTGCTTTTTCTTTTAGTTCTTTTAGTTCTTTTAACTCATCAGTTGCCTTGTCACTCTGTTCTTTACTTAAATCTTTATCGTAATTTGAAACACACCCATTTTCTTTCTTTAAAAAATCTCTTTCTTCGCCAGCTTGTATCTTGTTGTGAGATTTTTCCTTCTTCATAGCATCCTTTCTATGGCAGCTTCTAAGCTGTGTTTTATAGCATAAAGAGAATGAATAGCTTTTATATAATCCATTCTCATAGGACCCAACAATGCTAAAGCTAAAGCTAACTTTTCTTTCTTAAACCCCGAGACAAGAAGAGAACAATCTGATATTTCTTCAAACCCACTATCGTCACCTATCAAGATACCAAGCTCTTCATCTACATATCTAAACAGTAAATCCTGAATTTCTTCTATCTTTACCTCTAAGGCATAGAAAAGATTCTTAAGTTTATTTATATCTTCAAATTCTGGTTGATTTAATATAAAACGCGCACCTCTAAAGAAAAACCCTTCTTTAAACCCCCACATTCCAATTAAAGAGATATAGCCGCTTATACTGGAAAGAACATCTAACGCATTATTAAAAATATCTTCTGTTGATGTAGAGTCATCAAATTCTATTAAGTCATTGCTTTCTTCTTTCAAGAGTTCTTCTTTATTCATCAGGTGTTCTACATAGCGTTTGAAGCCTAACTTTGTGGGTACTCTTCCCGAAGAAGTATGAATATGATATAAAAGACCCTGTCTTTCTAAAGATTCTAATACATTTCTTACCGTAGCAGAAGAATAAGGAAGATGATAATTGTCACATAAATAAGAAGAACTTATAGGGTGAGATTCTTTTATATAACTGGCTACGAGTAAATCAAGAATCTCTTTTTCTCTTTTTTTAGAGTCTACATGTTTCATTTCCTTAACTCCTATTATTAGCACTTATCCCTTGAGAGTGCTAAATATCCTAACACACAGTAAAGTAATAGTCAATAGTTGATAGTCGTCATACTAATCACTATACGCTATTCGCTATTTCTTCCTGAGATGTCGTTCAAGACGATATTTGAGCTTATCCAATTGTTTTAAAAGAGCACTGAAAGCATCATTTATAACCAAATAAACATCGTTCTTTCTTGATTGTGCCTTTAAAACTTTAGAGGGAAGATACATATTTATCCAGCAAAAATATTCATCCCTATGAGGATTTTTTTCTAAATGAAGTGATAGATGTATGGCGTCATCTGTTTTGAAAATCTTCAACCTCCGCTCTATTTTTTTTATATCTTTCTCTATTACTTCTTCCAAGATAGAACTCTTATCTAAATGCTTCAATGAAATATCAATGCGCATGTTTCCTCCTTTCCATTAAGTTTTGCCAAATATAACTTTTCTATCTTTCACATCTACAACTATCTTATCGCCTTCCTTGAATTCATCTTTTAGAATCTTTACGCTTAAAGGGTCAATAACTAATTTTTGAATAGTTCTTTTTAAAGGCCGTGCGCCATACTCAGCGCTAAACCCTTTATCAGCAAGAAATCTTTTTGCAGATTCGGATATTGTAGCTTCTATTTTCTTCTCCTCAAGACGTTTTTTTAGTATCTCAAACTGTATATCCACTATTTTAACAATATCACCAAGTGAAAGGCGATTGAACACTATGATTTCATCTAAACGATTGAGAAACTCCGGCCTAAAATGTTCTTTTAATT
>CAYXBX010000071.1:0-5483 GCA_964463445.1 uncultured Planctomycetia bacterium | reverse complement strand
TAAACTTATAAGAATCAGAGACAAACCCCGGAGCTACAAGCATTACAATGTAACGGCTAAAAAATACCCCTCCTAAAGTAACGACAATAAGAACAATTAGGAATAAAGATGTAAGATTATTGCCAAGCTCCCCGATTCTTTCCTTATTCTTAGCGTGGGCTGACAAGTAAGGGGTAGCTATAGAATCAGAAAAGCCCTCCCCCAGAAAGGCCCTTAAAAGGTTAGGTATTCTAAAAGAAACAATAAACACCTCAAGAAAAGAACTCGTCCCAAAATATTTAGCAATGAGAATATCTCTTATTAATCCTAATATACGGGAAAATAAAGTGCCCAATCCTAAAATCGCTGTGTTTTTAGTAATTTTCTTAAACATCGCCCAGAAATAAACAACTGTTTTTACCTACGCCTCCATGAAAAACTCCTTGACATAACGACAGTATTCTGATATAAAATCTATTCCAAAAAAAGGAGACCTGTAATGCCACAGAGAAAATCAGCAAAAAAAGAACTTAAGAAAGTCCTTAAAAGAAAAAAAAGGAACCTTGCTGTAAAATCTCAAATCAAGAAGGTAGTAAAAAAATTTAAGCAGGCACTTAAGGAGAACGATACCAACCTTATTGCCGAAAATCTGCGTCTTGTTTACAAGACTCTTGATAAGGCAGCAAGAAAGAAAATAATTCACCACATAAAAGCTGAACGAAAAAAAAGTAAACTCGCAAAACTGACAGTTAAATCAACGTAAAATAAGTTTTGTTATTAGAAGCTCAAGAGCAGTTTTACTATCTACCCTTCTTTCCTTTAACAAACGCTCAGTCTCGCCTATAAGCTCAAAACATCTTCTTTTTTCTAAAGGGCTGTTAACGTAAGAAAAACTTCTTGTGATTGCCCCCATAATTTGCATTCCCACGATATCTTTGTTTTTATTTGTATTACTAAAAATATTTTCAAGAGTATACAGGGAATCTTCCAGACTATGTTTTCTTATTGAATAGGTAAGTTTCCTTATGGAAATATCAGGCGTAAATGAGCTTATCCTTAGCAATGTTGACCTTCCTACAAAATAACGGAAAAATTTGTCATTCACAAACAGTCTATCTTCCCTTAAAGCTGAAGCATCTTTCTCTATATCAAAAATAAGGTAATTGTATCTTACTATTTCTTTTATGCGGTTTATAAATAGCTCTTTAACATCCTTTCTTAATTCATGCGCATTCTTAAAAACTATTACCCTCTTTTCTCCCATAGGAACACTAAAAACAAGACTCATCAACTTGTTTAAATCAATTTCCTTACTGTAGTAGATGTGGATATTAAAAGAAGATATGCCTTTGGTAAGAAGTTTTGCCTTAATGTTATCTATCGCTCTTTTACGGCCGTTAAAATCTAAGCCAACTACAAAAAAAATACTCTCTTTGAACATCTACCACTTTTCCACCACTGCTTCAACAATCCTGCGCGCGGTATCTTCCATTAGATCTGTCCAGGCCGCTGATTCACTTTTAGAATTTGCCCCAGAAAGAAAATAAGTTGTTTCCCCGATAATATCTTTTTCTTTTAATAAGTTCCCCTCGCTGTCGCGCAAAATAAAATGAACAACCAGATGTAACCTCTGCTCTAATACCCTATCGTCATTACTGTAACGCAATGGCTCCTTTGTATAATTTAATATCTGACATTCCAGATTGAGGCTATCCTGGGGAGTAGAAGCAACCCTCAAACTGCTCTCTATGCTGAACTTGTTTATTAAGGAATTTGTTAATCTTTTCTCTAAAAGAACAGGGTAAGACACATAAGAAGAATAGGCACGGCTCTCTTCAGTGATATTAACTTTATTAACAATGGGGCTGATATAGATACTCCTTTCGTTATATACAAACCCGCGCGTCGTATAGCCACACCCTACAAGCAACAAACAAAAAATAAAAAGCCCCTTCATTCTGCCACCCCTTTCAAAGATTCTATTTTCTCTTTGGCCAATTCTGCAAAGGAAGTATCTGGATATTTGTCCACAACTATCCTATAGTATATCAATGCACTTTTAAATCGATTCTGCTTCTCATAAAAAGAGGCAATATCAAAATTCTTCTTAGCCTCCTTCTCTCTTAAATCAGCCAGCTTTTCTGATGCTTTAGCCACTAAAGAATCAGAGTCGTCTTTTTCTGTCAATAGCTGTTTTAAATCTCTCTGTGCATCCCGGACTTCTGTAAGGTCATAATCTGTATCCTCTAAGATTTTTGACTTTATAAGAAAGAGTTTATATCTTGCCTCTTTGGACAGCTTACTCTCAGGATAATTATCAATCAATTTACGCAGAGCTTCTTTAGCTTCGTCCAAACGATTATTTTTTTCAAAAAAATTCGCCAATTCATATAATGCTCTGGGGGCATATTCAGAATTAGGAGAGGTATCTACAATCTTCCTGAATATCTCTACTGAAGGATGGTCGCTCAACAAAACTAAAGGAATCCCCAAAAATCTTTTCTCTTTCCATTTCAAGAAAGACTTACCTATATGAAATTCTGCAGCAATTGCTTCCTGAATATGCTTACTGTTAGGGTATATTTCTGTCAACTTATTATACTCTAAATATGCCCTGTAAGGATTGTTAAGATATTCATAACATCGTGCAATATAATACTGAGACTCTGCAGCCTCATGGGTATCAGGAAAATACTTTACGATATTCTTAAACCTTGCCAATGCTCTTTTATACTGCCCAATGTTAAAATCACACAAGGCTTCTTTAAAATCTAAAGCAGGGGACCAAACAGAATCCGAACTTCTCCATTGCCCTGTTTTGGGAGACCATATCCAAAAAGCATAGCTATTTACTGTAACTAATACAAAAAACATTCCAATAGTCAAAATTCTCTTCATAGAAAACAACTATACCAAATGCCCTCTTTTTTGTCAAACGCTTAAATCATTATTAAATTTATATCTGTGAACCAATACTGCTCCCAGAAGTAATAGTGTGTAGTAGAGAAATACACTTACGCCTTTCATAGAGAAAGTAAAATATGCAAACCTTATCTTACCCATTAAAAAAGCAAATCTTAAGAATAAAGAAACAGATAATGACAACACCTCTGCTGCGTAAGTTGCCAAAAAAGGGACAAAATATAGCCCCACAAATATAAAAATCAGGATGAGAATGAAAGTAAAAATTGGTATAAGAATAATGTTAGCGGCTATGCCGAGAAGATAGACTCTTCCAAAATACAGAGAAACCAAAGGAAAAATAGCAATAAATACAAAAACAGTGGAGAAAAAAATACCCTTTACATAATTAATTAAAAAGCTTCTGCTGCCTAAAGATACGCTAAAAAGATTAAAACCAACAATTATACTGAATACAGAAAGAAACGAAAGTTGAAAACCAACATCAAGAACCCATAGAGGGTTTAACAGTAAACACACAATTCCTGCTATACTTAAAGAGTCGAAAACACTTATTTTTCTTTTTAAGAAGAATCCTGCTCCTAAGAAAGAAAACATAATAGACGCTCTTACAATCGAAGGGCGCATTCCTGCACAAAGAGCGAAGATAAACATAAATATTACAGCAATTATTAATCTTGCCCTAAACCTTATGCGGAAAATTTTTAAGGTAAAGAACAGCATTCCAGAAATCAACCCAACATGTAAACCACTTATAGCAAAAAGGTGCGCTACCGCTGCCTTTCTCAGTAAAGAACTCATCCACCATTCTGCAAGCTCGCGCCTGCCTAAGAATACAGAGGAGGAAAATTTATACGCCTCGGGCGACAAATACTTCTTGAAATGAAAAACAAGGGCAAATGTAACCTTCCTTATAAAATTATCTATCCAATTGGACGGCAACTCTTTTATATAAGAGTCTTTCTTAAGCCAAAGAATATAAAAACTGTTATGCTTAAACTGCTTAGCACTCAATCTTCCTCTAACTAAATACGACGTGCGGTAATCTATCTTCCTGTGAGAAAAACTATTAACTTTAACCCTGAAAGATGTGGAAAAACCTCCTACGCGTTCTACTTGGGCATAAAAAGTGCGTTTTAAATAGCCTTCTTTAGGTATAGATGTTACTTTTATAAGAAAAAAATTATCTTTTCCCACGAAATCCTGCGGCTTCTTTAAAGAGTAAGGGGTTACCCAGAGTATTCCCAGAAGAGCAAAGAAAACTGTAAGGAAAGCAACAAATAAGTAAGGGCGACGGTACAGCCGGGAGGAAAAAGAAAGAAAAAGAAGACAAATGAAAGAAAGAAGACAAAGAATGACTATATTAAAAGATGCATACCACCCAGCTATTACTCCAAAAATAAAAGCAACAAAGATTGTAGTATTAATCAAGCTAAAAAATGATAAATTTACTTATAACACCTAACTTCTTCTTACCTATCCCTTTTATATTCTCTAAATCCTCAAGGGAAGTGATTCTACCCTTAAGTTCACGGTAAGAAACAATCCTGCGTGCTGTAGTTTCTCCTATAAAAGGTATCTTTTCAAGTTCCTCTAAGGTAGCGGTATTGATATTTATCTTAAGAGGGGCCTCTTTGTAAAATCTATAAGAAAGTGGCCGATGGACATTAAAAACTCTTAAGAATGCCCCTAACAGTAAAACGCTGCATAAAAAAACAATCACCCGTCTCTGTTGAACAGTAAACATATATTATTACGTTTAGCTAATAACTAAGTAACTATGTTGAGGAGCTTCTTTTCTACATAGATTGTTTTCTTGGCAGGTTTTCCTTTAAGAGCAGTTTTAATTTTATCCAAAGACAGTGCTTTTTCTTTTATAGTTTCTTCTGGCCAGTCTACTTTTATAGAAAGGCGCTCCTTTACTTTTCCATTTATAAGCACTGCTATTTCTAATTCTTCCTCCTTAAGGTAGCTTTCATCATGTTTTGGCCAAGGGCGTCTAAAAATAGAATCTTTGTTTCCCAAAATATGATTGGCCTCTTCGCTTACATGGGGTATAAAAGGAGACAAAAGCAAAAAAGTAACATCTACCACTTCTCTAAAAACTTTTTTGCTTAGTGTACCCTCCTCATAAGACTTGTAAATCTGATTAACTAACTCCATAACCTTGCTGATGGCAGTATTAAATTGGAAATTTCCCTCTAAGTCGCGGGTTACTTCTTTAACAGTAAGGTGCATTTTCCTTAAAAGCTTCTTTTCAGACGCATTAAGCTCTTTTTCTTTTTGGCCTTTATGCTCTCTTAACATATCCAACAGTCTCAATACACGGTTAATAAACCTCCACGCACCAACAAGTCCTTCGTCCTGCCACTCAGCATCTTTATCAGGCGGGCCCATAAATAATATATATAAGCGCATCGTATCGGCACCATACTTATCAATAATATAATCAGGGGATACCACATTGCCCTTTGATTTGGACATCTTCGCTCCATCTTTAACAATCATCCCCTGCGTAAAAAGACGGCTGAATGGCTCAGAGAAATTAATCAAGCCTAAGTCATTAAGAAACTTGTTTATGA
>CAYXBX010000070.1:0-5494 GCA_964463445.1 uncultured Planctomycetia bacterium | reverse complement strand
TTACATAAAGAATCTTTTTTGCTTTAGAAAGAGACCCTGCTACCTGAAGCAAAAGCGTGGATTTACCTACTCCCGGTTCTCCTCCTATAAGAACAACCTCTCCTTCAATTAAACCTCCTCCAAGTATACGGTCAAATTCCCTTATTCCAGTAGGAAATCTTACTGCCTTGCTCTCTTCTATATCTCTAAAAAGCTTAGGATGGTATTTCGAAGAGGATAACTTCTTGTTTTTCGGCCTGACCTCTTGTTCTTCTATAAAACTTTCCCAGCTACTACATACCGGACATTTTCCTAACCATTTAATAGATTGGTAACCGCATTCTGAACAAACAAACATTTCGTCTTCCTCCGATTAACGTTTAGCAATTAGCGAATAGTTGGTAAGCTGGATACTAGATTCTTGATACTAGATAACTGGTGCTGAATTTTAGATACTACGCAATACGCGGTATGCACTACGTAATATGAACTAATCGCTATCCGCTAATCTCTAAACGTTCTTCACTATCTTATCGACTTCCCTCGTGGTTTATAGAGAAGCTTCCACGGATGTTTTTTCAGGTCATCTAAAAGTTCCTCTGTCTTTCTATACAAAGAATCGTCGTAAAGAAGCTTGCCGATGTTGCTCTGTTTCTTTTCTACATCACTAAGGATATTTTTAAATCTTCCCGTTATATCAATGACATTGTCTGTTATCCTGTTAATGTTGTCTAGTGTTTCTCTCAAAGAGTTCTTAACATTGCTATCTTCAACAAAACTCTGAAGTTTAATCGCAGCAGCATGAACAGACGAAACAACATCAAAAAGGGGTATAGAGCTATTCCCTTCAATAAGCATTTCTTTCTTTATATACTTACCAGAAGGAAAAGGCGGCGGTGTTATCTCTAAGTATTTTTCCCCAAAGAGACTTAAGCTGTTAATAAAGAATTTAGATCCCAAAGGTATGTTTATTCCCCTTTCTATTTTAGCATAAACATACACAATAGGTTTTTTGTTCTCTTCTTTTACCTCAATCTTGCCTATCTCTCCCACGTCTACGCCGCAGAACCTAACAGGTGAAGCGGGCTTAAGGCCCTCAATAAAGTTAAACTTTATCTTTAGCGTATATGTCCCTTTAAAGAAAGAAACTTCTCTAATAGACATAATCGTAATAAAAAATAAGACAAGGGCAACGATAAAAAATATCCCCAGCTTGATCTCTACCAAATACCTTCTTATATCCCACGCTCTTTTTTTCATTCTAAACCTCCGTCTCTCTTATGGGCCCTTCAGAACTTCCTCTCATAAACTGAATTATGCGCTCATCTTTTAATTCTCCTAATTCTTTCTTCGTCCCTTCAAATATAATCTTCCCTCCTAAAAGAAATGCTAATCTGTCAGCTAACTTTAGTCCTACATGCAAATCATGAGTAACAATAACTGAAGTAACAGAAAACTTGTTATGCAAATCTTCAATCAGAGAGACTATCTTATCCACAGCAATAGGGTCAATGCCTGTAGTAGGCTCATCATAGATAATTATCTTGGGATTATAGATTATAGCACGGGCAATTGCTATACGTTTCTTCATTCCTCCACTAAGTTCATAAGGGTAGAGTTCCTCTACTCCGGGAAGGCCCACAAGCTTAAGAGTCTGTTTAACTCTTTCTTTTATCTCGCTTCGACTAATCTTTCTGTTCTGTGAAAGAACAAATCCTACATTCTCTTCGACGTTAAGAAAATCAAATAAAGCATTCCCTTGAAAAACTATTCCTATATTTTTTCTAATCTCGTTGAGTTTCTTTCCACTTAAATGAGTAATATCTTGGCCATTTATAAAAATACTACCACTATCTGGTTTAAGAAGTCCAACAAGGCTTTTTAAAAGAACGGTTTTGCCTGCCCCACTTCTCCCAATAATTAAGAAGGTTTCTCCGTCGTCTATGTGAATATTCACTTTATTTAGAACTTTCTTCTCGCCGAAAGATTTGGAAACATTAACTACTTTTATCATATCTATATAAATAAAAAATAAAAAAACGCTGTTAGAATACTGTCAAAAATTATAATAAGAATAAAAGAGCGAACTACAGAATTGGTAACTACCTTTGCTACATCAGAAGAAGAAAAAGGCCTGAAGCCCTCAAAACAAGAGATAAAAGCAATAATAGCACCGAAGCATATGCTCTTAATCATTCCACTTACTATATCTTTATAAACCAAAGCGTCAAAAGTCATCTTAAAGTAAAAACCAAATGGTATGGCAAATTTCGTCGCCCCTACAATATAACCGCCAAAAATACCCAAACAGTCAGCATATATTACCAAAAGAGGCATAGAAATAACTAAACTTATAAACTTGGGAACAACTAGATAATTTATAGGCTCAACTCCCATAACTTCTAAAGCATCAATCTGTTCACTTATTTTCATTGCCCCCAACTGCGCTGTGATAGAAGCTCCGCTTCTAGCAGCGACAATCAAAGAACCTAGAACCGGGCCTAACTCCCTGGTTAAAGATAACGCCACCAGAGAAGCTATATATATTTCAGAAGAAAACATCTTAAGTTGATAGGCAGTCTGAAAAGCGATGATAATCCCGACAAAGAAAGAAATCAAAGAGACTAGTGGGAAACTGTCTATACCTATAAAGACCATTTCCCTTATAAGATTGCGGAAGCTGCGTCTTCCATAGAAAAGCCAGAAGAATATATTTTTGACAAAAATATTCAGATTGCCAACATAGTTGAAGAAGCTCTCTGCTCTTTTTACAATTCCCATATTTGTTTACCAGATATTCTCTTATTGCTCAAATCTTAGGCTGTCTCTGTCGCGGTCAACCTTTATCCTGACAATCTTATCTTTCTTAATACGCTCAGCGAAAGTACCTTTGATAATTTCTTCTGCTAAGGGGTCTTCGAGGAATCTCTGAATTACCCTCTTTAACGGTCTTGCCCCGAACACAGGATCAAAACCTTTTTCTACAAAAAATTCGCGTGCTGAAGGAGTTAACTCTATCTCTATGTTTTGTTCTTTTAAACGGTTATTTACATATCCCACCTCTATATCAACAATTTTTTCTAACGCTTCTTTATCCAAAGGCCTAAACACAATTGTCTCATCCAGACGGTTAATAAACTCAGGTTTAAACGTCTTTTTAACCTCTTCCATAAGGAGCCGTTTCATATCCTCATAACTTATATCTTCCTTAACGGTAGTAAACCCCAATGAGCCTCTCTTTCTTATTATTTCTGCTCCTACATTGGAGGTCATAATCAAAATTGTATTTCTAAAATCTACCTTACGACCAAAACTATCTGTAAGACGCCCCTCTTCAAGAATCTGTAATAAGAGATTAAAAACATCAGGATGAGCCTTCTCTATCTCATCAAGAAGAATAACTGAATAAGGACGGCGTCTTACCTTTTCCGTAAGCTGTCCTCCCTCTTCATAGCCAACGTATCCAGGAGGAGCGCCAATTAACCGGGAAACATTAAACTTCTCCATATACTCACTCATATCGAGCTGTAAAAGCGCCTCTTCATCACCAAACATAAACTCTGCCAATGCTCTTGCTAAAAGTGTTTTCCCTACACCAGTTGGCCCTAAAAAAATAAATGAGCCAATGGGCCGGCGTGGTTCCTTTATGCCCGCACGCGCACGCCTAACAGAACGAGCAATTGCTTCAATTGCCTCTCTTTGCCCCACAACTCTCTTGGATAACTCTTCCTCAATCCGTAAGAGTTTCTCCGATTCTCTCTCTTCCAAGCGGTAGATGGGAATACCTGTAATTTGTGCCACCAACCTCGCAATATCTTCAGTAGAAACAGTGGGGATAATCTGGTCTCTCTTTTTGCTCCATTCCCTTCGCAAATTCTCCAAACGTAGTCTTAACTTCTTTTCCTCATCACGTAGCCGCGCTGCTGACTCAAAATCCTGCTGTTTTATAAAAGCTTCCTTTTCCTTTACTATCTCCTGTAACCGCTCTTCTAACTCTTTTATATCTTTAGGCACAGTTAAAACTGCTAAGCGAGAACGTGCACCTGCCTCGTCAATTAAGTCTATGGCTTTGTCCGGCAAAAACCTTCCGGAAATATAGCGATCCGAAAGCTTAGCTGCTGCTTCCAATGCCTCATCAGTAAACTGAACCCTGTGATGCGCTTCATACTTATCTCTTAACCCTTTCAAAATTTCTATAGTCTCATAAACAGTATTGGGCTCAACAACAATAGGTTGAAATCTTCTCTCTAATGCCGCATCTTTCTCAATATACTTCCGATATTCATCTAAAGTTGTAGCCCCTATGCACTGAATTTCTCCTCTTGAAAGAGAAGGTTTTAAAATATTAGAAGCATCAATTGCTCCTTCGGCTGCACCTGCTCCTACAAGCGTATGAAACTCATCAATAAAAAGAATTACATCTTTAGAGCGTTTAATCTCCTCCATAACTGCTTTGATTCTTTCCTCAAACTGACCACGGTATTTTGTACCCGCAATCATCAAAGCTAAATCTAAGACTACAATTCTCTTATTCCTCAAGACTTCGGGAACATTTCCTTTTGTAATACTCTGCGCCAATCCTTCTACAATTGCTGTCTTGCCAACGCCGGCTTCACCCAAAAGAACAGGGTTATTCTTTGTGCGCCGCGAAAGCACCTGAATAACTCTTTCTATTTCCATGCTTCTTCCGATAACGGGGTCAAGTTCTCCTTCCCTAGCTAATCTAGTTAAATCCCTTCCGAAGGAATCTAAAGCAGGCGTTTTGGAATGTGGAGTTGAGCCTCCACCCACAGTATGAGCTCCTCCCAGAAGAGTAGCAATCTCATCCCTAACCTTCCCTAAATCAACTCCCATACTAAAAAGAATCTGAGAAGCCAAGCCTTCTCCTTCACGGATAAGCCCTAAAAGAATGTGTTCTGTGCCAATATAGTTGTGTCCTAAAGTACGTGCCTCCTCTGCTGCCAATTCAAGAGATTTCTTGGCACGAGGAGTAAAAGGAATATCTCCCAAGACAGAAGAGACACCTCCAGAAGTAATTAACTTTTCTACCTCCTTGCGCAGAACATCCAAACTTACTCCCAGGTTTTGAAGAACCGCACAAGCAACACCTTCTCCTTCACGGATAAGCCCTAAAAGAATGTGTTCTGTGCCAATATAATCATGGCTAAAACGACGTGCTTCTTCCTTTGCCAACACTAATACCTTTCTTGCTCTCTCTGTAAATCTGTTAAACATAGCTTCCTCCTGTATTTGCAAAAGTTAAATAATCAACAGTCAAGTTAACTTTCTAACTCGCTTAACTATCCGCCAACTGCTATACGTTGTTAAGCCTATCTCTAATAACAGACGCTCTTATATAATCTCTCTCTTCTTCCTGCAAAGCCCTGCCTTCTATTTTCTGAAGATGTGCTGGTTGAATAATAACAAAAAGATTGTTGATTACACTCCTTTCTATATCCTTAATTATACCTAAATCTACTCCTAGACACAACATAGAAAGATGAGAAAATGCCTC
>CAYXBX010000069.1:0-5525 GCA_964463445.1 uncultured Planctomycetia bacterium | reverse complement strand
CTCTTAAAGCATTCACCTCTTCTTCCGTCTTAAGAATAAGATAAATTATTCTATTGCTGAGAAATCGTAACTTTTCCATCTCAGCCTCAGCAAAAGCTTTATTACCACTGTTTTTTAGTTGAATAACCCTGCGCACCACATCATGAAGGTTACGATGCACCTCCTCTAACTCTTTCATATACGAAATACTGCTGTATTTATCAAATCCATGAGAATAAATCCACCTACCAAGACAACAATTACGATAAGAAACTATTTTATCTTCGCTAATACATTCACCGCCGTCCAGAAAACATCTTAGGCGTACATTCCAAATTATATGGTTAGTAATCTCTTCTTTGAAATTAATTTCTTCCATTTTAAATTCTTTAGAAAAAAAATAATTAAGCGCTATCTACCAATACATCTGGGATAACTTCAACCTTCGACTTAATAGAGTTTGAGATAAGACAGTTCTTTTCTGAAAGCTCAATAAGTTTCTTTACTTTGATAGCGTCTTCATTATTTTTCACTCTAATGGCAGGAAATACTTTTACATAGGAGAACATAAATTCACTCCCCACTCTCTCTAAAGTGCCTTCGGCAGTGCTGGTATAACTTATAAAAATAAGTTTTTCCTTATCCGCATAATATAAAAATGTAGTCATAATACAGATATTTACTGCAGCTACAAATAACTCCTCAGGAGTCCATATCCCTTTATGCCCTCTAAATTCTGCAGGAGTTGCTACCTCTATATCAGGCTTACCAAAAGACGACAACACCCCTTTACGTGCTTCTTTCCACTCCAGGTGTACGCGGTATAAGAATGTTTTTGATTTACCTTTCATATAACATCCTTTTTTTTATAAATTAAGTATTACTGATGATGGATAAAACTTACCCAAAGCACGTCGGACAGGTTCCTGTTGAACAACTAGGACCTGAAGAATTAAACTTACTGCTTGATGAATCACCCACACTAAATGTCCCCATTAGCTTTTCAATCTTTTTACTTTTGCACTTGGGACATTCTAATTTTGCCTTTTCTGCATTAACCCCTATAAGCAAATCAAACCTGTTACCGCACTTTTTGCATAAATAAGTATAAACTGGCATATTGCATCTCCTCTCTGTAAAAAATGGCCTAACACCCCTTATGGTTTAATATCCCTTATGTCTTTAGTATCTTCAAATATACTGTTTAATTACCCTCTCTATTTCCTCTTTTGGCACAGCACCAATAATTTTATCCACAGGCTGACCACCTTTAAAAACCATAAGTGTAGGGATACTCATAATTCCATATACTGATGCGGTCTGAGGAGCCTCATCCACGTTTAGCTTACACACCTTTAATTTTCCTTCGTATTCTTTGGCAACTGCCTCAACTTGTGGCGCTACCATACGACAGGGCATACACCACTGCGCCCAGAAATCCACCAGAACTGGCAATTCCGAATTCAAAACCTCTGTCTTGAAACTATCATCTTTAACCTGTAGCAGCATAACAAGCACCTCCTTCTAAAATTAACACTATACTACAATTTTCCTGCTTTGTGTAGAATCTGCTCCGCTGCCATAACCACATGCATTCGTGAAGGAACACACACTTTTCTCTCTAGAAGCATTGCCGTAATTTCTATTCTTGCCGGATGCGCCATCGTTCTAAGCAAATCAGCTTCCTTTCTATAAAGAATATTATTTTTCCATGGTCGTAATCTAGTATTCGTATATTCGAATATTTTTATATCACAACAATACACCTTTGTCAAGAATATTTTCAAACATCTTTTTAAAATCAATAAAGGTAAACTTTGAGCTTATCCCAGAGGGACTTAATTTTTTTGGTAACCTCAGTATTGGTATATTCTACAACAGAAAGACCCTTAAACTGTGCCTCGGTCACCTCTTTAGCATAGGGAAGAAAACCCAAAAATTCTACTCTTTCTCTAAAAACAATATTCTTTATTTTTTCTGCCATCTCGCGGTTTAAGTCATACTTATTCACCACAACCCCAGAGGTAATTTTGAAATGGTGGATAAGTTTAAGAACACGCTGCATATCGTGTATTCCAGAAACCGTAGGTTCAGTAACTACAAGAGCATAATCTGCCCCTGTTAAAGACGAAATAACCGGGCAACCCGTTCCTGGGGCCCCGTCAATAATAACCTTTTCTAAACCATTTTTGTTAGCAAGATAACAGGCATTATTCCGTACAAGCGTAACCAGTTTCCCTGAATTCTCCTCTGCTGCACCTAATCTTGCATGACTCATAGGGCCAAAACGGGTCTGTGAGATAAACCATTCACCATTTATAGCATCTTCTGTCTTCATTGCTGCCTGGGGACATACCAATACACATGCTCCACATCCTTCACAGGCAATAGGGTCAATAAAAAACTTTTTTTGCTCTCCAGATACATGTGTGTATATAGCAGAAAAACGGCATACTTCTTTACAACGCCCACATCCTGTGCACTTTTCCTGTTCAATCTCTACACTTACGCTACCGCTAAAATACCCATGCTCTTTAATCTCTGGAGCCAACACCAGATGGAGGTCGCTAGCGTCAACATCACAATCAGCCACCACAATATTAGCCGCCAGAGCAGTAAAAGAAGCCACAAGAGAAGTCTTGCCTGTTCCTCCTTTTCCACTAATAACTACAAGTTCTTTTGGCTTATTCCCATAAGGAACTTTTGGCGAAAAAGAAAGATTAAATACTTGTTTGTCTTTAAGGGCGTATTGTGGTCTTTCAGCTTTTCTCTTTTTCCTGGCAAGCTCAACTACCCTTTGAGAAAGCTTTTTAAATAACTCTCTATAGACAGAAAGCTTTTTTACAACAATCTCTCCTTCTGAGTAGATTTCTGCAATCTTACGGTCATCTGGAATTTCGGCAATAATCTCTAACCCTTCCTTACGGCAGTAATCTTTTAATACACTATCCTTATAATCTGCCCGATTGACTACAACCACAGGCTCCTGCCCTATGCTACGAGCCATACTAACTGCAAGCTTTAAATCATTTACACCAAAAGGTGTAGGATCAGTAACAAGTATACATAAATCAGTGTCTTTTACTGTCTCTACAACCGGACAGGCAACACCAGGAGGAGAATCGAAAATGTTTATTCCTTTGCCTATTTGTTCTTTCACCTTTCTCACAAGACGGGGAGACATCCCGCCTTCGGCAGTTTTTAATAGAGAGTCGCAAAAATATATCCTGTCCGCTTTGCCACATCTTAAAATTCCAATACTTCGCTCTTCTTCTACAATAGCACCTGTAGGACAAACAAGTTTGCAAGCACCACATGCATGACATAATTCTTTGAAAAAGAGAACTTTCTTTTTTGAAAGATTATGTTCATCCGCTACGCGTCGATTCACCACAGCGATAGCATTATAATGACAAACTTTCGCACATTTTCCACAACCAATACACTTTTTTTCATCCACAAAGGAAGGAGAAACAATCTTAATTTCCTCTTTTCTATCAAAGACCGGCTTTAGAAAAAGGTGTCCATTAGGAGCCTCTACATCGCAATCGAGGTATTGTAAAGAATAACCTTCCTCTGCCAGGACAACTGTCAGGTTTGTAGCAACAAAAGTCTTGCCTGTTCCTCCTTTTCCACTAGATACTGCTATCTTTAAGATTTCCTTCATATTAATTCTGGGTCAGCTTGAAATCAAATAAAAAGAGACTGGAGCAAGGGGCCGTGTTCCGCCAGCTAAACTTTTCCTAACAACAGAAGAAAATTTAAATTCTTTTATCCTTTTCGCCTCAATACCCGCAAGAATACTTACCCCTGTAGGAGTTGTTGCCTCAAATAAACTATTTGAAGTGCTCCATACGAAAGAATACTTATTAAGAACGTAACTCACTGCAGGCGCAGGAACATCAAATTCTCCGTGAGAAAATGAAACTTTTCCTCCCCCTACATTAATATAATCCAGATAAAAAAAATCCTCCACGCCCAAATCTTTAAGACCAACAACAAAACCTACAACATCAACAAGAATATCTTTGGCTTCGTGTAAAACAGCCTTACCTTTAGAATTATGTTTGTGGCTCATTGCTTTAAGGAGAGGATGATGACTGTGAACGTATCTTTCTGCTTCACAAAGTATGTCTAATACTTTTCTAGCAATCGCAGCATAGAAAGATTTAACTTCTAATGTTTTAAGTACATCTTCCATCATTTTTTTTATCTCGTCCTCACCTAAGTGAGAATAATCCGAATCTATCTTTATAAAGACTCTGTTTACACCATCTTCTACAATCGATTCAATCGTCACCTCACCCAACATTTCTGCTGCCTTTCTCATTGAAGAAAGCATTAGTTTTTTCTCTGCACCAAGGCCAATTAATCCGGCAATTACAATATCGCCGGCAATCCCTGCTCTTGTATCAACAATCAACTTCATTATCTGCCTATAAAATCCGTGTTTTCTGTGATTATCCTATTGAGGTTTAAAGCAAATCTGGTTTTAAGAAGCTTGGAGGAATTACCTAAAGCTTCCTCAAGATAATCATCAAACTTTATCCTTCCGAGAAACTTAACTCCTTCCTCTGTAATTTCAGATTCTTTAACTTCAAAATCAGGCCTGCTCATATTTTCAATTACACCCACACACGAAACGCTTTCTTCCTTAAGAAGCCTTATGGTTTTTTTAACTGTCTTCAGCACAATTTGTGAAGCACTTGTTAAAATAAGAAATTCAACTCGAGGAATAAAACGAATGGTATCAAGAATAACGTCTTTTGTGCCCGGAGGCATATCCAGAATAAGAAAATCCAATGAGCCCCACTGGGTTATAGCAAACATTTCAACAAAAGCGGACGAGGTATCTTTTTCCCTAAAAGGCGCAGGGTTATCCTTAGAGTAGTAATTTATCGACATAAACTTTATACCTTCAACTTCAGGAGGAACAATTCCTTTTTCTTCCTGCGGATAAGCCTCTCTTACGCCAAGAATCATATGAGCGCAAGGACCACAGAAATCTACATCAAAAATCCCTACTTTCTTACCCTTCTCCTTGAGGATCAAAGAAAGGACCGCTGCAACAACGCTCTTGCCAATACCTCCTTTACCTCCAGAAACAGCAATTACTCTCTTTACCCCTTCAAGACGCTTTTTGATTATATTTCCCCGTGGGTCCATCTATTCTCCTTCAACATAATCTATACTGACGCCTCTACCCCTTACTACTTCAAAATCAAAACTTTTACAGGAAGGACACCGCATATAAACATGGACAACTTCCGGAACAAAATGTATATCTTCTTGATTTTCCTCTTTGACGTCTAATGAATCTGTAAACTTCCAGACATAACCGCACCGTCGGCATTTAAAGACTGCTTCTTCCTTATCTAGTTTTATATTTACTCCTTCAAAAACAGCCCCACAAGATGCAGTTATATCTTTTAAAGCAGACCGGAAGATATCCTCTTCTATCTGCTGTAGTACTCCCAGCTTAACTTTTATCTCACTTACGCGGTTAAGATTCTCTTTTTTGCTTACTTTCAATACTGTCTCAACCA
>CAYXBX010000068.1:0-5861 GCA_964463445.1 uncultured Planctomycetia bacterium | reverse complement strand
TTTTTATAAGGTTAATAAGCTTTTTATGTGCCCTGTCACGGGCGGTATAAATAGAGCCACTAAGTTCTACCCTATCCTTTGCCTTAAGGAGCCTTATTTCTTTATCCGTAAGAGGCGTTTTGAGTTTAATTGTTCTTATTTTCTTCATACAACCTTAATTTTTCTTATATCTAACGACACAGTAGCGCTTCGTAAAGCATAGCAGCTTATATTTATGCCTACAGGCAAACCAGCAATGTGTGTGGGAGACATCTTTATCTTTACAGATAAAGCAGTGAATCCTCCCCCAAACCCCATAGGGCCGATAGCAAGCTTATTAACTTTCTTTAAAATTTCCTTTTCCCAGCGGTTAAGCATTTTATCAGGGTTGGGTTTGGTGACATCTTCTAATAATGCTTTCTTTGCTAATAGGAGGGCATAATCCGATGTTCCTCCAATGCCAACACCAATAAAAAACGGCGGACATGCCTCAGGTCCTGCTTTCTTTACGGAATCAATAATAAAATCTGTTATTTCGTTGCGGGAGGCTGTGGGATTAAACATTCTAAGGCGTGATTTGTTTTCTGAGCCAAATCCTTTAGGAAAAACAGTTAAGGAGAAAAAATTGCTTTTGGTGAATTCGATGTGGGTTATTTGAGGATTAAAGGCGGTATTATCAGAAAAAGGATAGACACTAGAAGCACGAAGACAGTTTTTCTTATAGGATTCTTTTATCCCTTCATTTATTTTATCAACGAGTTCTTTTTTCCATACAATTTTTTCTGGTATTTCCACGAAAGTTAAAGGGAGGCCTGTATCCTGGCAGATAGGCAGATGTTTACTTTTTGCTGTGGATGCGTTTTTTAGAATAATTTTTAACGCCTCTTTAGGTAAGGGCAGTTTTTCTTTTTGGTAGGCTTTTTTAATGAGGCTTAAACAATCTCTCCTCATGTTTATATTAGCCTCTTTAGCAAGCTGAAAAGCTATCTTTTTTAAATCAGCCTTTTTCATCTATTTTACTCCCAATATCTTATGCATCTGTGGTATTATTCTTACATCTTCTAAATATTCTTTTGCGTTAATGTAGAAATCCATTAATTTATTCTTAAGAATAAACTGGTGCTGGTATGATGGCTGAATTACAAAGGGAATATTTTTGTTGATGTTTTTCATCAGTTTCAGTGCTTTTATGAAATCATCAATAGTCGTATAAGGGGTGATTACTGTTTTTACAAAGATATTTTTTTTCGATGCTATTTCTAAGAATGCCCTATGTTCATTAAAATATGCTTTTTCTTTTGTTGAAGAAGGCAGTTTAATATCCATAGAGATTATATCTACATCGTCTATTATTTCTTCCAATGCAGAAGGAAGCGTTCCGTTTGTTTCCAGGTAAATCTCTTTTTGTTCTTTTTTCAGTAGTATAAAAAGATGTTTTAAGAAATCTTTTTGTAAAAGAGGTTCTCCTCCTGTAATAGATACAGAGCTTATCTTTTTGTAAGAGTCTATAACCTTTTTAGCCTCTTTTAACTCCATTTCTTTAAAATGGTAAAGCTTTGTGTCACAGAATGAGCAGTTAAGGTTACAACCGTAGAAACGTACAAAAATCTGCTCTTTTCCTATGTATATTCCTTCTCCTTGAATACTTTTAAATATCTCTGATATTTTAGCTTTCATTTTCTTTTAAATAAGGGATCCTTTAATCCAAGAGTTTGGAATGCTTTTATTCTAAAACGGCAGCTGTCACATTTTCCGCAAGGATAACTTCCTCCCATGTAGCATGACCAGGTGTATTGAAAAGGCACATTAAGCCTTAAACCAAGCTGGATAATGTCTTTCTTCGATTTGTCTATTAAAGGAGAGATTATTTCAATACCTTTTTTAGATATTCCTAAATTTATTGCCTTCTCCATCGCGCGAAGGAACTCCGGCCTGCAGTCAGGATAACCGGAATAGTCCTGAATGTGAGCTCCAATAAAAATTTTTTTAGCGTTAATGCTTTCGGCGAAAGAAGCAGCGTAGCTTAGAAAAATAATGTTTCGCCCTGAAACATAAGTAACAGGAATGTTTTTGCTGTAGAGGTTTCTGTTAAAAGGAACTCTTATATCCTTCTGTGTAAGAGCAGATACGGTCCATGGAAGAAAAATTTTTACAACATGATAGTTGATCTTGTTAAGTTTAGCTATTTTTATCGCACATGAAATTTCTTTTCTGTGGCGTTGATTATAATCAAAGATAAGCGCACTTAGCTTGTATCCGTATTTTTTTGCTAAATACAGGGTGGTGGTTGAATCTATCCCCCCTGATAAAAGAATTACTGTTTTTATGTTTCTTGATATGCTGCGCATGAATTATCCTGTTCCCAAACAGAAACTTTTGATAATTTTACTATCTTTGCTTTTTTTACTCCTAAAAATCTTACTAATTTCTTTTTTAATTCTATAAAAATATATTTGGCAATAATTTCCGATGTGGTGTTAGATTTAGAGAACTGGGGCAGTTTGTTTAAAAATTTATGGTCCAAACTTGTCACTACCTCATTTAAGAGCTTTTTTAGCTCTTTAAAATCAATTACCATTCCTATCTTATCTAATTTTTTTGCTGTTACAATTGCCTCCACCTTCCAGTTATGGCCATGAAGCTCCTCGCATTTTCCCTTGTAGTTTTCTAAATAGTGAGCGGCACAGAATTGAGTTTTTACTTTTATCTCAAACATAAACAACCTCAGGCTTTCGGATATCTTTTTTTAGGAATATTTTTGCTATTTTCATAAATTCAAGGGGCTCATCGCTTACATAAAACTTTACAGAGCAAGATGCTTTTTTTCTTGTAAGAAGGTCATTTTCAGTTAAGATATTTTTTGCTTCTCTGGCTACCTCATATGCAGAGTTCACAAGATAAACCCTTTTTAAATAACGAGAAATTGCTTTTTTAAGCAAGGGATAGTGGGTGCAGCCTAAAATTAAAGTATCAATCTTGTTTTTAAGGTCTTTTAAATACATCTGCACAATTTTATCCACAATAGGACCTTCTAAGAGTCCTTCCTCCACTAAAGGTACAAATAAAGGGCATGGTTTTGCATAAACTTTAGCTTCTTTATCTATGGCATAGATTTTTTTCTGATAAGCTTTACTTCTGATTGTGGATTTTGTGCCAATTACCCCTATCTTTTTTTCCCGCGATACTTTTATTGCTTTTCTTACCGCAGAATCTATTACCCCAAGAATAGGAACAGTAAAAATGCTTTTCAGATACTCCAGGGCAAGGCTGGAAGATGTATTACACGCTACTACAACTAGTTTAGCTTTCTTTTCTAAGAGAAAAAGGATATTCTCTGTACTAAAACGAACAACCGTTTGTGGAGACTTTCCTCCATAAGGCACACGTGCTGTATCACCAAAGTAGATAATATCTTCGTAAGGTAAAACTTTTCTTATCTCTTTTAAAACAGTAAGTCCTCCTATACCGGAATCAAATATACCAATAGGTCTTGATATTATACTCATAACCTACTTAAGAGATAGATTTGCTAATCTTGTATAACGCCTGTTCAATAAATTGATACTTAAAGCAATGCCGTGAGCGATTTGTTTTTGGTAGTAACCTTTCTTAAGAAGTTTTTCTTCATAGGAATTGGTAAGATACCCTATTTCTACAAGAACACTTGGCACATAGGCATACTTTAGTACATAGAAAGGCGCCCCTCTGGGAGAGCGCACTTTAAATCCCATCCTTCGTAAAGTGTACACAATGGTATTGGCAAGGTCCAAAGATTCTTTGTTATTTTCGTTACAAAGCAAATCCCACACAATTCTTTGAGTATCTTTAGTAAATTTGCCTTTGTCAGAAGATAAAGGAGCATTTTCAGCCATTACTACTGCTTTTGATTCACTATCGAAATATCTCTCTGAAAGGTAATAAACCTCAACCCCCCTTATTTTTCGTGAACGATTAGCATTGGCATGAACACTAATAAATAAATCAGCGTTGTAAATTTTTGCCAGCTGAACACGCTGTTTTAAAGTAAGATAAATGTCTTTACTGCGGGTGAGGTATACTTTGAACCCCCGTGATTGCAGTTCCTTTCTTAAAAGTTTAGCTACTTTAAGCGTAATATATTTTTCTTTAAGGCCACGAGGAGAAATGGCCCCAGGGTCTTTACCACCATGCCCAGGGTCAATTACAATAGTTTTTATAGAGAAAGGTTTAGGTTCTTCTCTTAATATAGAAGGATGGGATGTTATAATTTTTCCAATCTCAATGGGGATGAATATTATTCCCCTCGAATAGTAAGGATGGCTTTTTAGGGAGAATATCCTCTCGTTATACAACATATAAGAACTGCCTATTAACAGTCTTATATCCATATGCGGCGAGGATAGATGAATTATGTCATCAAGAGTGTTAAAGTTAGGTTTAAGGTCGTATTTCTTGCAGAATCTGTTTAATTCCATATAAGAAGGGGTGGGTTTTTCTGCTCCTGGATATTCTGTGGTAACAGTAGCACAACCACCGATAAAGATACCAATACTTAAGATTAAGAATAAAATTTTCTTCATAACCCTAAAATTACTCGTGCTATCTCAAAATAGATAAATATTCCTCCAACGTCAATAATGGTGGTAATTAGGGGGCCACTCATAGCTGCAGGGTCAATATTGATTTTACGGCAGATAAGAGGAAGGCTTGCCCCTATAATTGCTGCCAAAAAAATAGTTATTCCCATAGAGGTGCCTACAGAAATACTTAAAAGCCAGCTATCCTGTTGCAGAAATACTCTTACAATACCTACAAGAGTAAGAATTCCTCCAATAGATAGCCCTAAGAGAGATTCCCTGAAGACAACACGTATAAAATCTTTAGGAGTGATGTCACCTGTAGCAATACTTCTGATAATGATTGTTGCAGATTGAGTACCAGCGTTACCCCCCGTTGCTACAAGGACAGGAAGGAAGAAAGTAAGAGCAACCCAGTTTTGGATTGCCGCTCCATATCTTTGCAAAACAAAACCGGAAATAGACTCAAACGCAGCAAGCAAGATAAGCCAGAAGCTTCTTTTCCATACTATCTTTAAAAAATTAGCTTCCATGTAAGGCTCATCTACAGGTAAAACAGCAGCAATCTTTTCAAAATCCTCAGTAGCTTCGTCCTCCAGAACGTCTACAAGGTCATCAAAGGTAACTATTCCCAGAAGTTTATCGTTATTATCCACTACAGGAAGGGCAATCAAATCATATTTCTTAAAAATATTAGCCGCTTCCTCCTTGTCAGTATAAGCATTCACTTTTATTACATCTTTAAACATCAAATTTTTTATTTTGGTTTCAGGAGAAGACAATACTATCTTCTTTAAAGATACCACCCCCTGAAGACGTTTTTCTCTGTCTAACACATAACAATGATAAATTGTTTCCTGTTTAAGGCCTACTTTACGAATATGGTCCAGCGCATCTTTTACTGTCATATCTTCATAGAGCTGAACAAAATCAGGTGTTATAAGCCTTCCTACGGAATCTTCAGGGTAATTAAGTATCTCAAGGGCAATTTTTCTTTCTTCAGGAGATAGAAGGTTTATACAGCGCTTTACAAGTTCTGCAGGCATTTCCTCAAAGAGTTCAGTTCTGCCATCAGGAGACATCTCGTTTAAAATATTTTGTATCTCATTGCCTGTCAATGACTTAATCATTTCTTCTTGTTCTTCGATCGGTAAATATTCAAATACCTCTACCGCTTTATCAGGAGAGATCATCCTAAATACAAATACCCTTAAAGAAGGTTTTGAAATAGTGGAAATAAGGCTTGCTATATCTTCCGGGTGTTCAGGAATGTTGTTCTTAAGCTCCGCGAACCTTTTTTCCTTAATTAACTGTTCAATATTTAGC
>CAYXBX010000067.1:471-5998 GCA_964463445.1 uncultured Planctomycetia bacterium | reverse complement strand
CTATGATTATATAACCCATTTTAAAGATTTCAAATAGATACATAGAAAGGAGATATTTTTATTTGTTGTATCTTCGATTATAAAAAAGTTCTTTGTGCATGCGTGTTTTTGCGTATAATATTAAGGAAAAATTATATAAGGCATTTATATTGTATAGGAGGTTAATGAAAATATGGTTACTTTAGCAGTAGAAGCGGCTAAAGCTGCAGGTAATTTTCTTTTAGAGAATTTTGGCAAAGTTAGAGAGGTAGAGTCTAAAGGGGACAGGAATTTAGCTACAGAGTTGGATAGAAAAGCTGAAGAGATGATTGTAGAAAAGATTAAGAGTAAATATCCCAATTGCGGTATTTTGGGCGAAGAAAAAGAGAAAACGAATTTAGATAATGAATTATTATGGATAATTGACCCTCTTGATGGAACGCATAATTTTATCCGCAGTATTGATATCTTTGGAGTATGTATTGGCGTAGTACACAAGGGTGAGTTCATTATTGGCGTGATATATATGCCCCGTGACGACGAGATGTATGTGGGGGAGAAAGGAAACGGCGCTTATAAAAACAATAAAAGAATTCATGTGTCAGATGCGGATAACCTAAAAGAATGTTCTGTTTCTTTTGACTCCAGTATCCGATATGCTCCCCGTAAGATGCTTCCTGTATTAGAAGATGTTGCCCGAGAAGTTTTTAACATCCGTATGTTCGGTTCTTCTGCCCGTATTTTAAGCTATGTTGCCGAAGGAAAGCTTGATTTCGCCATTGAATTTCACGACAGGCCATGGGATTTTGCTGCAGGTGTAGCGTTGATAAAAGAGGCAGGAGGAGAATTCAGCGACCTTAAAGGCAACCCTCCTACTCCTAAAACCATAGGGTATATAGCTTCAAATTCAAAAGTCTATCCGCAAGTTCTGGATAAATTTTTCTTATCCAGATGAGAAAAAAACACACCTTAAAAAGTTTTTTTATCTCATAGAGATATTTTTATCTTTATCGTTAGCCTTTTATTTTGGATTAAAAATATTTGATACGCTTTATAATAATAATCCTGAAATTGCATTTAACGGTAGAGAAATTTATCTAAAGGGGAGATTGCATATACCGCAAGACGGTTTCTTAAACCTTATTTTTTTTGACTATGCTGATTTTATCAAAGATTATCCCTGCTGGAATAAAAATAAATTTTCTCGGTTTCTTTATTCTCATTCCCTTATTATTACAGATTGCAGCTTAAAAGAATTTACAGACTTGCTGCTTAAGGAAAAATTTCCTTACTGGCAGAAGGGAGGTATTGATGTTTCAGTTAGATTAGGAAATAGGTGGATACCTTTGAAAGATATTGTTAGTTTTCCCGAAGGTTATTCTTTAGAAGAGATTGTATTTCTGGGTTTAGGAATGGATGGAATGAGCTTCACAGGTATTTCTGAGGGCGACTTTATAAAGTTATATTTTAATAACAGGAATATAAAACTTAAGAGGGGAGCTGTTAAAAGTATTTTAAATGGTACGGATACTGCTGTGAGGATCAGGTTAAATGAAAAAAATTAGATGTATTTTACACCCTTTAACGCTGTCTTTAGCGTTGATATACTTTCAAACTAATTTCTTTTTCCCTTCTTTTTTAGCCCAATCTTATAGTGTTGTTTCCTATTTTATGGTTAATGCAGTATTGCTGGGAGTGATATTTGGGCTTATGGGGTGCCCTGCCTGTTTTCTGCCCTTAAGTATGTCTTTGACTTTTTACCATAATCAGCCGAAAAAAACCCTGCTGCCTGCTTTTGTTTTTAATCTGGCGCGGCTTGTATCAATTTTTCTTTACTCATCAGGATTAAGCTTAGGCTTTGCCTTTATAAGTAAAGTTGTTAACCCTGGCTATATCCTTATACTAAACGGAGCAATAATGGTTGTTTTCTCTTTTATTGTTGCAAGGCGTATTTATTTTACTGCACAACTGTCTTTTCTTGAAAGACTGAAGGTTAAAAATGTATTGTGGCTTTATGCATTATGGGGGTTTGTCCTTGGTTTTCCTTGTGGCATAGAAGCAACAGGTTTTATTGTGTATTTAAATAGTTACCCCGCGGCAACATTATCGCGCATTTTAGGATTGTTTTTTTTCTCTCTTTTTTCTATTCTGCCGGTTATATTATTAATCTTTGTTTTGTATCTGGGGTTTAGAAAAGTGAATAGTCTGTGGTCAAATTTTAGTGTTTATTTAAGAAATTTGGCTTTTTTCTATCTTTTTTTTATGGGCATGATTTTTATCTTTATGCCTTTTACAGTTAATTAAGTATTTAAGCTATTATATCTAGAAAATTCTTGCATAAACTTTATAGAAATGGTATTCTGAATTGTTAATAGTGTTTTGATTCTAAACCGTGGAGGTAAAATGTCTAAGGAATCAAAAATAATGATTGTGGATGCAAATGTTGAAAATATAAAACTTCTCGATGATTTGCTTGTTAATAGGGGGTTTCTTGTTTTTTCAGCATTCAGCACAGAAGAAGCAATGAAAAAGGCAGAAGATGCAAGAATAGACTTAGTTATTGTTGGTTATTCAGGAGACATAAATGTGTCGGACTTTGTAAGGGAATTTAAACAAAAATTGTCAGGTTGTCTTATTCCCGTTGCTATGTTTGTTAAGGCGGAGGATAAAGAGGCTAAAGAAAAAGCTCTATCTGAGGGTGTGGACTGTATATTGCGCCTTCCCCTTGACGAGAATGAGGTTGTAGCCGCAGTTAAATCATTAAGTACTATCAAGAAATTAAGAGAAGAGGTAGAGAGAGTAGAAGATGCTTTCTATGGTCTGGTCAAGATTATTGACTCCAAAGACGCTTATACTAAAGGGCATAGCGAGCGGGTAACGAAGATGGCTGTAGCCTTAGCCCGGCAGCTTTCTTTACCTGCCGATGCAGTAGAACTTATTCAAAAAGCGGCTAAGCTTCACGACATAGGAAAAATAGGAGTGCCTGAAACGATTCTTAACAAGCCCGGAGCATTAAGCGAAGAAGAGTACGAACAGATAAAAATGCATCCTGTTATGAGCGAGAAGATATGTTCTTCTTTACCTTCTCTGGCATCTGTTTTAAAGATAATCCGTCACCATCATGAACGCTGGGACGGAAAAGGCTATCCGGACGGCCTTAAAGCAGAAAATATACCTCTGGGGGCAAGGGTAATATCTGTTGTGGATTGTTTTGATGCTATGGCTACAGACAGGCCCTACAGGGGTAGGCTTCCCAAGGAAAGAATTATCGCCATATTTGAAGCCGGCGCAGGAACTCAATGGGATAAAGATATCGTAGAAGTTTTTCTTAAGATGATAAAAAGCAATGTCTTTGAGAGGATGACGCTTTATAATGAAGACTAGCCGTAGCCTTTGATTCTTTATTCTTTTTTGCATTTTTCTGGAAAAATTATGCTGGATATTAAATTCATTAGGGAAAATGTTTCACTGGTAAAGGAAGCCTTGCAGGCAAAGAGGGTTTCTTTTGATTTGCAGGGGTTTCTTTCCCTTGATGAAGAAAGAAGGCATATAATTCAGAAGATAGACGAGCTGAGGAATAAAAAGAATATTGCCAACAATCAGATAAAAAATATATTGAAAGAAAAAAAAGACCCTTCATCAAAGATAGAGGAAATGAAAGAAGTTTCTAAAGAATTAGACAGGTTAAATGAGGAGTTTAAAGGCATAAAGGAGAGGTTTAACAAAGCACTTCTTAATATCCCCAACATTGTTCATCCTTCGGTTCCCCGAGGAGATGCTTCCTGTAATAAGATTGTAAAGGAATGGGGAGAGATTAAAGAGTTTGGATTTAAACCTCTTACTCATATAGAGATTTCTGAACATTTAGATATTATAGATTTTAAGAGGGCCTCTAAAATATGTGGAGCGAATTTTTCTCTTTTTAAAGGCAGAGGAGCTCGTCTTGTGCGCGCCTTGGTAAATTTTATGCTTGATATACACACTACCGAACATAATTATATAGAAGTCTTTCCTCCTTATCTTGCCAACAGAAGCTCTATGACCTCAACAGGCCAGCTGCCTAAATTAGAGGAGGATATGTATCGTCTTCGCGATGAAGATTATTTTCTTATTCCTACGGCGGAGGTCCCTTTAACCAACATTCATCAGAATGAGGTGATTAAGGAAGACGATTTGCCTCTTCGTTATGTGGGTTATAGCGCCTGTTTCAGAAGGGAGGCCGGTTCTTACGGCAAGGATACAAAGGGGCTTATAAGGGTACATCAGTTTGATAAGGTGGAGCTGGTTAAATTTACAAAGCCCCAAGATTCTTATAATGAGCTTGAATATTTATTGCAAGATGCCTGTCGCATAATAGAGCTTTTAGAATTACCTTACAGGGTTGTGGTTTTAGCTTCAGGAGATTTAAGTTTTGCTGCTGCTAAATGTTATGATATAGAAGTTTATGCTCCCGGTGTTAAAAGGTGGCTTGAAGTTTCTAGTTGTTCCAATTTTGAAGAATTTCAGGCTAGGAGAGGTAATATAAAATACAGAGAAAAAGAAACAGATAAGTTAAAATTTGTCCATACTCTAAATGGTTCCGGAGTAGCTTTGGCACGGCTTATAGTGGCAATACTGGAAAATTATCAAAATAAGGATGGTTCTGTAGAGATTCCTGGTGTGTTAAGACCTTACTTTCATGGAGAAGAGAGAATTAAAAAGTAATTATATCATTGCTTTTATAAATTTCTTTTTATTTTTGCTTTTGTTCTGTCTGATCTACGCAGTGAGCCGGAGTTTTATAAAAACACTCAAGGCGAGTGAAAACATCAGGCTATGGGTTTTGTTTATGGGTTTATCTTTTCCTTTTATTTTTTATACCTTTGTCGCTGATTTAAATAGCGTTTATGAGAAGGTTCAGAATTTTTTCTTTAGACATACATTTTTAACCCTTGTAGTTCCTTCTGTCCTTATGGTGTTGCTTTTGGGATACTTTTTTCTTCCTAAAATTTTCGGAATGACTTTTAACAAGCAGATATTCTTGTTTTTTGGAGGGGCTGCATTTTCATTACATATTATTTTTGTGGCCGGTCAGCTTAAAAGTACTACTTTCTCTGGGTTTATAAACTATGTTTTTGTGTTGTCAGTTATTTACCTTTTTTGTCTTGTTATCTTAGGAGTATATATTATCCTGGGATTTGAATTTCCCCTTAAAGAAGCGTTGATGGGCGGGGTAAAAGAAGGTTTTTCTTTGATAAGAAGCGTTATCTTACAACTTCTGCCACACTAATCTGAAAAGAGATAGCCTGGAGGGGTGGCAGAGTCCGGTTGATTGCGGCGGTCTTGAAAACCGTTGTGGGGAAACTCACCGGGGGTTCAAATCCCTCCCCCTCCGTGTTATAAGATTATCCTCAAAGCAGTAGTAAAGAATAAAGCTTACGAGCAGGCAAAGCCTAATACATTTTTGGATGCAATAAGCCCACTGGCACTTCGGCTTACGCCGAAGATTGCATACAAATCCCTCCCCCTCCGTGTTATAAGATTATCCTCAAAGCAGTAGTAAAGAATA
>CAYXBX010000067.1:0-371 GCA_964463445.1 uncultured Planctomycetia bacterium | reverse complement strand
AAGCTTACGAGCAGGCAAAGCCTAATACATTTAGCGATTTTCTTCATTATGGTTGATTTGGCTTGTATTTTTTGTATAATATAACGTAAAGATGAGCGACAAAAAAGTTTTAGAAGCAATGGTCATAGAAGACGACCCGTTTTCTGTGGCTGTATTAGAGTATTATGGCAAGAAACTCGACGACTTTGTCCTTAATATCCACCATACCGTATCTTTAGAGGAATCGCTTGCATTTTTAGATAGTAGTCCCAATATAGATATTATTTTTCTTGATTATCGTGTTCATAGCTCTATTACTGGTTTAGAGATTTTGCAACACATTCGTGCAAGAGGCGTTAACGTTCCTATAATAATTGTTACAGGAAGTGGCA
>CAYXBX010000066.1:4733-6065 GCA_964463445.1 uncultured Planctomycetia bacterium | reverse complement strand
TTTTAAGGCCCCTTTATAGTCTAAGTTTACAGTAGTTTACTTGGTTAAAAAGGGGTAAAAGAGGAGAGATTGATAATTTTAACATATTAGGGTATAATTTCTTTTCTTTTTGTTATGTTTATAGGGTATATAAAAATAGGCATATTTATACCCCATAGTCAATCCTTGAAAGATAGACGGCGTGTAGTGAATAGAATTAAACAGAGGATAAAATACAATTTTAATGTTTCTGTGGCAGAAAAGCCATCTGATAAATGGCAGATTTGCGAGCTTTGTTTTGTATGCGTAAATTACACAAAGAAATGCGTTAATCAGATAATACAAAAGATAGAAGAGAGCATTCTTCTTAATAATGATATCCAGATTATTGACTCAGAAAGGGAGGTTATCTAAGTTATGTCATTGCGTATGGAGAAAGTTAATAACGAAATAAGGAAAAGACTGATGGAGATAATTCAGCAGGAGATAGATGACCCTCATTTAGGTTTGGTAAGTATTGTAAGGGTTGATACTACTTCTGATTTGCGTCAGGCTCGTGTATTCTTTAGCGTGCTGGGGAGTGATGTTTCGAGAATCGAAGGTATTCTTAATGACATGAAGACATTTATTCGGATCAGTCTTGGCAAGAGAATAAGATTGAAAATATTACCTCAGCTTGTGTTTGTTCCTGATGATTCCATAAGGTATAGTGTAGAGATATATAAGAAAATAGAGGAGGTAAGAAGTGAAGAAAGAGACGAAAGAGATAATAAAAGCAATAGAAGCAAACAATAAATTCCTTATTACTGCTCATATAAACTTAGAAGGAGATGCTCTGGGTTCAGAGTTAGGAATTTATGGGTTATTGCGTGAGCTTAAAAAGAAAGCCACTATATACAATGAAGATACTACTCCTAAAATCTACGAATTTCTTCCTTACGTAAAGATTATAAAGAATGATTTAAAAGAGGATAGGTTTGATGCAGCTTTGGTTTTAGATTGTTCTGATTCTTCTCGTACAGGAAAAGTTAAAGATTATCTTAGCAGAGTTAAATATATTGTTAATATAGATCATCATATAAGCAATACTTTCTTCGGAGATATTAATTGGGTAGACCCCACCGCAAGTTCTGCATCAGAGATGGTTTTTAAGTTATGCAGGGAATTTAAAATCATGAATAAGAACATTGCACTTGCTTTGTATACGGGCATGTTTACTGATACGGGCAACTTTACCTACGCAAATACCACCAATAAGGTTCATAATATAGTATCCCACCTTATGAGGTATGGAATAAAACCAGCAAAAATTTATGAGAATTTACATAGTTGTTTAAGCGTAAAAGACTTAAG
>CAYXBX010000066.1:0-4633 GCA_964463445.1 uncultured Planctomycetia bacterium | reverse complement strand
GACCTATTATCAACAGAGAAAAAAGTAATATCTTTTATTAAGCGTTACACAAATGGCAAAGGCAAACGATAAGATTGAAGGGCTAATCCTGGTAAATAAACCCTCAGGGATTACTTCCCATGATGTAGTGGATTTTGTGCGAAACCGCTTAGGCATAAAGAAAGTGGGGCATGCAGGAACGTTGGACCCTTTAGCAGAAGGTTTGCTTGTTATTCTTGTTGGCAGGTATACAAAGTTTTTTAAGAGGTTTGTTGAGTTTAGAAAAGAGTATATTGGAGTGCTTAAGTTGGGAGAAACAACTACTACGGGAGATTCAGAAGGTAAAATTCTAAAGGAAACTTCTTACGATAATATCACAGAAGATAATATTTACAGGGTCTTTAAAGGTTTCTTGGGCGAAATAGAGCAGGTGCCTCCTATGGTGAGTGCTAAGAGGATAGAAGGGAAAAGGCTCTATTCTCTTGCACGCAAGGGTATTACTGTAGAGAGAAAACCACAGAAGATTAACATATATAAGTTAAAGGTTTTAGATATTTCCTTGCCGTTGGTTGAATTTTATGTACAGTGTTCAAAAGGGACTTACATAAGAAAGCTTGCAGAGGATGTGGGAGAAAAACTGGGGTGCGGAGCGCACATTATAAAAATACAGAGAAAAGCAATTGGCCCTTTTAAGTTAGATGATGCAGTAGATTTGAATAAGATTAGCATAGAAAGCCTTAATAGAATCTCTAACCTTTAATCTCCTGAAATAGTATGTCTAAAGTTTATAGTAACCAGTCTTTCCATAGAAAGATGTTAAGAAGCAGACATAATTCTCGCCGTAGATTTGTCGCTACCATAGGAGTTTTTGATGGGTTACATATTGGCCACAGGTTTATTCTGAATGAGTTGATAAAGAAGGCAAACAAGCTGAAAGCCCATTCTTTGGTTATAACTTTTTGGCCTCATCCTCAGGAGATTATCAGTGGCAGATTTGTTGGCCATATAATGAATATTTTCTATAAACGAAAGGCATTATATTCTCTAGGGATAAGTAGTATATGGTGCTTTAGGTCTACGCCTGAATTATTGAGAATGGATGGTTTCTCTTTTGTGCAAAAAATAACAAGAAGATTTCCCCTTAAAGGGCTGGTGGTAGGTGAGGATTTTAAGTTCGGCTATAAAGGTAGATATAGAGTGGATAAGTTAAAAGAAATATCGCAGCGTTTGGGTATCCATTTAAGTGTTGTTAAGAAAGTAAAATATAAAGGGATAGTGGTGAGTAGTTCCTATATAAGGGAGTTGATTTATACAGGTAATTTTAAGAAAGCACAGATGCTGTTAGGAAGGGCTTATTTTATGGAAGGAAAAGTTGTACGTGGAAATGGGATAGGAAGAAAACTGGGGTATCCTACAGCAAACATATTTAATTATGAAAAGTTTATTGTCCCTGAGAGAGGCGTTTATACTGCTTATATAGTAGTTGGCAGGAAGGTTTATCTGGGGGCAGTGAACATAGGGTTTAAACCCACTCTTAAAAGAAAAGAATACTCTTTAGAAACACATATTATAAATTTTAATAAAAATATCCTGAATAAGAAAATTAGAATTGTTTTTTTAGAAAAGTTGAGAGAAGAGAAAAAATTCCCTTCCCTGAATTCATTAAGAAGGGCAATCCAGAAGGATATCGCTCTTATAACCTCAAAATATAGTATCCCTCAGGGTTACCTTACACAACCCTTTGTATTCTAACAACTTATTATAAAAATTTCTTGACAACAAGAGTGAGAAAGTTTATACTTTTATTGTGGAGTAAAGTGGAGTAAAGTGGAATGTGGTATGGTGAGTTTATCCATTCTTTAGATTCCAAAAATAGATTTATCCTTCCTGCTAAGTTTAGAGAAAAGATAAAAAATTTTAAAATCAGGAAATTTTATATGACAAGAGGGTTAGATGGTTGTCTTTTTGTTTTTGCTCATGATGTGTGGAAGAAAATGGAGGATAAGCTTAAGGAGCTATCTTTTACCAGACAACAGTCTCGTTTCTTTAACCGTATATATTTTAGCGGAGCACAGGAGATAGAATTTGATTCACAGGGCCGAGTGACCATTCCAGACTATTTAAAGGAATTTGCAGGGATTAAGAGAGAAATTGTAATTATTGGTGTGGCGGATAGGATTGAGATTTGGGACAAAACCCGATGGGAGAAATTTTATGATGAGAATAAAGATAAATTTGAAGATATTGCAGAAGGTCTTATTGAGTAATGAGAAAGTTGCATTATCCTGTTATGTATAGAGAAGTAATAGAGATGCTAAACTTAAAAGGACGCAAAGTAATTGTGGATTGTACTATTGGAGTTGGCTCTCATGCTTTAAGGTTTTTTGAGCACGCGGATAGTGATGCTCTCCTTGTGGGGATAGATAAAGACGAGGATTCTTTAAGAGTTGCTAGTATGAGGCTTAAGGATTACTCTTCGAGGCTGAGGCTCTTTAAAGAAGATTTTAGAAACTTAGACTGTATATTAGACACTCTTAACATTGACAGAGCAGATATATTTTTCTTTGACTTGGGAATTTCTACTTTTCAGCTTTCCGATGCCAATAGGGGGTTTAGTTTTTCCAAAGACGGCCCTCTTGACATGAGGATGGATAAGAATTCTTTTGTATCAGCATATGATCTTGTTAATTATCTGAGTGAGTGTGAGTTGAATGCGATATTCAAGAAATTTGGAGAGGAAAAATTCTCACGGCGTATTGCCCATCTTTTAGTGGAGAAAAGAAAGATTGAGCCTATATACACAACATCTCAGTTAAAGAACGTAGTCTTAGATGCTATTCCTAAAAGGCATTTTCATTTCAGAATTCATCCTGCAACGAGGATTTTTCAGGCTCTGCGTATTGCTGTGAACAGAGAATTAGAATCGTTAGAGGTAGGCATTAGGAAAGCAGTAGAGCGTCTTTCGAAAGGCGGAAGGATCGGGATGATCACCTTCCATTCCTTAGAGGATAGGATAACAAAACATTCCTTTCGCGAGTTTGCTGCGAAGGATATTGTTAGATTGGTGACCAAGAAACCCATTGTTCCTTCGCACGGTGAGATAAGAGAGAATGCTTCTTCTCGCTCAGCAAAGTTTAGGGTGGCAGAAAAAATATAGAGGGATGGTAAGGAAAATTATTTCTTTAATATTTTTGTTTTTTCTTTTCTTCGTCTACCTTCATCAAAGGATTAATATTTATGTTGAGGCTTATAAGCTTAATGATGCTAAGAATACGTTAAATAAACTGGTTGATAAGCGAGACTCTTTATTATATAATTTCTCCCAGAGGGTTTCTTTGGCTAAGATAAATGAATGGGTAGAGGCTAACGGATTTAAATTTGTTAAGGAAGATAAAATTCTAGCCTTGAATATAAATAATCAAAAGACTCAAATTAATAAGTCCAAAGAAAATGTTTTAGCCTCTTCTTTTAAACGTTTGTTCCGTCTTGCCGGAACTTCCAAGGCTTTAGCTCAACAACAGCATTAGATATTTAACAATCCGAATGTGAAAGATAAGGGAAGTAACCTGCGTATATACTTGGTCTATTTTGTCTTTTCTTTGTTGTTTTTTTCTCTATCCCTGCGTATTACTTATCTTCAGACTGTAAAGAGGAAGGATTTTCTTGCATTAGCTAAATCTCAGCACTCCAAAGTGATTACCGTAAAAGGTGAAAGAGGCAGGATATTTGATCGTAATAATCGGGTGCTTGCAACTAATATTGTAGTATACTCAGTGTATATGGACCCAAAATTTGTTAGAAATAAAAAAGATACTGCAGAGAAGTTGGCAAAAGAGTTAGGTTTAAGGGCAAAAGATATTTTAGATAAGTTAAGTGCATCAAAGCGTTTTGTCTGGATAAAGAGAAAAATATCACCAAAAGAAAAAGAACGCTTAGCGCAGTTGAATTTAAAAGGGGTTTATTTCTTGAGGGAATACAAAAGATTTTATCCCCAAGGCGCTTTAGCTTCCCATATTCTTGGCGGAGTTGATATAGACAATAGGGGAATTGAAGGGGTAGAGTTGTTTTATGATAAGTTCTTAAGGGGAAAGGAAGGGTTAGTTTCTGTATTGAAAGATTCTGCATCCCGCAGTCTATATACCTACCCGCAGGTATTATATGCCAATAGAGGACTGGATTTGAATCTAACCATAGATATCCAACTTCAGTATTGGGTTGAGTCCTGTCTTAAGGAAACAATTGACAAATATTCTGCGCACGCTGGAAGTGTGATAGTAATTAATCCCTTTACAGGAGAAGTACTTGCTTTGGCCAATTTCCCTACTTACGACCCAAATCATATAGGTGAGGCTTCCGCTCGCGAGATAAGAAACAGGGCTATAGGAGATATTTTTGAACCCGGTTCTGTCTTTAAGATAGTTACCTTGGTCGGTTCCTTGGACAGGAAGATTTTCTCGTTGGGCGATACGATTTATTGTGAGAATGGCAGGTTTAAGATACCCGGGTCTATTCTTCATGACTGGAAGCCGTATGGTGAGCTTACCTATAAAGAAGTTTTCAAGAAATCGAGCAATATTGGTGTTGCAAAGATTGCTAGCCGCTTAGGAGCCACTGTCTTGTATTCTTATATAAGAAGAATGGGGTTTGGCCAGAA
>CAYXBX010000065.1:0-6145 GCA_964463445.1 uncultured Planctomycetia bacterium | reverse complement strand
TCACCCTAAAATCCGTACCTCTCAATGCCTTTACCCCTCTTATTTTTATTAAAGGGGTCCCTTCTCCCTCAATATCTGCCCCCATTTTCTTCAGGAATAAAGCTAAATCTACTATTTCCGGCTCACACGCAGCATATTCAATAATAGTCTCTCCTTCTGCTAACACAGCAGCCATAAGGATATTAGCGGTGGCTAGAACAGAAGAACCAAAAGGACCTCCTAAGAATACGCGTTTCCCTACCAATCTTTTTGCTTCGCCAAAGCAATAGCCATTGTCTGTAATTATCTTTGCTCCCAATTCCCTTAATCCTTTGATGTGCAAATCAACAGGCCTTATTCCTATCACACACCCTCCAGGGAGCGAAACTTTCGCTTTTTTTCTTCTTGCCAAGAGAGGACCCAGAACACAAAATGAAGCTCTCATTGTGCGTACCAAACGATAAGGAGCTACATAACTTTTTTTCTTCTTTGTTTTCACAACTAACCCTTCTTTATCAAATTCAACTTCTTTACCTAACACCTCTAAAATTTTAACCATTGTCCTTATATCCGCCAAATCAGGGACACCATAAATCCTACAAGTATCATCTGTAAGAAGGGTCGCGGCTATTATTGGTAAAGAGGCGTTCTTGGAACCGCTTATTTTTATCTCTCCCCTTAAAGTTGATTTATAAATAATAAACTTATCCATAGCCTATTTCTTTCTTAAAACTACCCCCCTATCCAAACCGGCATAGTCCTTTATCCATTCCACTACAGTGAATTTTCCCGAATGTTCTATTCTCTTATTTACTCTGTCTTTCTGATTATACCCTATCTCCAGAATTAAATACCCTCCATCTCTTAAATAAGAAGGGGCCATCTTAAGTATTTTATATACAAAAAAGAGACCATCCTTGCCTCCGTCCAGAGAAATACGAGGCTCAAAACATAATCCTCCTTTTATACAGTCACTTTCTACATAGGGGGGATTGGACACAATCAAATCAAAAGAATTCTTTTTAAAGGCAGAAAACAAGTCGCTCATAATCAGGTTAACTTTGGTCTTATGCAGCTTTATATTCTCTATACTTACAGAAATAGCAGACGAACTAACATCAGAGGCATAAACAATAATATTCTCTTCCGTATTTTTTTTAAGTGCAACAGCTATACAAGAAGTACCACAACATAAATCCAAAACCATTCTTATCCTTTTACAATGGATAATCTCTAAAGACTTCTCTACGATTATCTCTGTCTCAGGACGAGGTATAAAAACACCTTTTCTGATAAGAAATCCGAGGCCAAAGAAATCTTCCCTTTTAACAAGATAAGCCAATGGCCATCCCCGACGGTAAGCATCTCTTAAATTATTAAGATACTTTCTTTTGCGGAGACTTAAAGGGTAATTTTCAATAAGACGATAGTCCTTATTAATAACAATCTTTAAAAGGTAAGCTAAATCCCGCTTATTAAACACTGACGTATTTTCTTTAAGCCAATCCTTTAGTTTCATATATTTTCTTTCTTTCTTCTTTAATCAAGTTCTTGATAATTATATCCAAATCCCCCCCCAATATATCCTCTAATCTATATACCGTTAAGTTTATTCTGTGTTCGGTAACCCTTCTTTCAGGAAAATTATACGTACGGATTTTTTCACTTCGTTCTCCACTTCCTATCTGGATTCTTCTCTCTTTTAGTATCTTACTTTCCTCTTCTCTCTGCATCTTATCCAACAAACGTGCCTTAAGCACTCTCATTGCCTTCTCCCTATTCTTTATCTGAGAACGTTCATCTTGACAACTAACAACTATCCCTGTAGACAAATGAGTTATTCTTACTGCAGAATCTGTTCTGTTAACGTGCTGACCTCCATGCCCTGAAGCCCTGAAAGTCTCTATTTTCAACTCAGCAGGGCCAATGTTAAGCTCTTTCATTTCAGGCTCAATAAGAACCGCTACAGTGGCAGTAGAGGTATGAATTCTTCCTCCCGATTCTGTCACGGGAATACGCTGAACCCTATGAACCCCACTCTCAAATTTAAGATGCGAATAACATCCCTTGCCTTTAACAGAAAAAATTATTTCTTTTATGCCCCCAATTTCTGTTGGGTGGGAACTTAAAACCTCCAGTTTCCACCCCTTATTTTCTATGTACTTAGAATACATCTTAAATAAATCAGAGGCAAAAAGAGCTGCTTCTTCGCCTCCTGCTGCTGCCCTTATCTCAATAATTACATCTCTCTGAGGCGAACCCTCCTCTTCAAAAACCATATCTTCTATTTCATCTTTTATTTTTTCAATCTTTTCTTCTATCTTAATTAACTCTTCCTTCGCCAACCGCTGCATATCCTCTTCCTCTTGAGGATTATTAATCATCCCTTCAAGCTGCTTCTTATCCTGTTGTGCCTTCTCGTATAACTCTATTTTTTTTATAAGCTTTTCGAGGAAAGAGAATCTACGGGTAAGATTCTGATACCGTTGACGGTCATTATACACATCAGGCGAAGAAAGCTCTTCAGAAATTACCTCGTACTCCTTCTTTAGCTTACTGTAATCTATCATTGCGGCGGGCTACATAAAAATATAGTAACGCTTATCTCTTGCCATATTTCTTTATAAACTTATCAACTCTCCCCTCCGAATCAACAAACTTCTGCTTCCCCGTAAAAAACGGATGGCACTTAGAGCATATCTCTACATTTATGGTTTTTTTTGTAGAGCGCGTGTGAATCACGTTGCCGCATGCACACATTATCGTAGCAAATTCATACTTAGGGTGTCCTTCTTTCTTCACCGATATCACCTCCTTTATACTACTAACTCATAAGGGATTGATTATACCATATTTGCCCAAAATATTACCAGAAAATTTAGTTATACAATAGATATGAGCTACTTATTAAGGGTGAGCAAAAACTCTACATTGTTTTTTGTCTTGGATAATTTTTCAATAAGTAGCTCTAAGGCTTCTACAGAACTAAGCTCATTCAACGCTTTTCTTAATATCCATATCCTCTGTAATTCATCAGGGTGTATCAATAACTCCTCTCTGCGGGTATTAGACCTTTTAATGTCAATGGATGGGTAAATACGCCGTTGAAATATATTCCTATCCAGAGTAACCTCCATATTGCCCGTCCCTTTAAATTCCTCAAATATAACGTCGTCCATTCTTGAGCCGGTATCAACCAAAGCAGTGGCGATAATTGTTAACGAACCTCCTTCTTCCAATGCACGAGCTGCCCCAAAAAATCTTTTAGGCTTATGAAGAGCATTGGAATCTATTCCTCCTGATAGTATCCTTCCTGAATGAGGCTCTACTAAGTTATAGGCACGTGCTAGTCGAGTAATACTATCAAGAAGAATAACCACATCTTTTCTGTGCTCAACGAGTCTCTTGGCTTTTTCTAGAACCATCTCGGCAACCTGAACGTGTCTCTGAGCTGGCTCATCGAATGTTGAGCTTATGACCTCCCCTTTGACTATATTTTTCATTTCTGTAACTTCCTCTGGACGCTCATCAATAAGCAACACCATCAAAACCACATCGGGATAGTTCTTCATTATTGCATTAGCTATCTTTTGTAAAAACACAGTCTTACCACTGTAGGGAGGAGCCACTATCAAACCACGCTGCCCCTTACCTATGGGACAAAGCAAATCCATAACCCTTGTAGATATCTCATCAGGAGTAGTCTCTAATATAAATCTATCTTTAGGATATGTGGGGGTAAGATTATCAAACAGCACTCTATTACGTGCCTGCTCAGGGTCTTCAAAATTCACTGCTTCCACCTTCAGAAGCGCAAAATATTTCTCATTATCTTTAGGGGGTCTAATTTGGCCACTGACTGTATCGCCTGTGCGTAGAGAAAACTTCCTTATCTGAGAAGGAGAAACATATATGTCATCAGGTGAAGGCAAATAATTATAATTAGGAGAGCGCAAGAACCCAAAACCCTCAGAAAGAACATCTATCACACCCCCTCCAAACATAAGACCTTCCTTCTCTGCTTGAGCCTGAAGAATCTTAAAGATCAAATCCTGTTTCTTAACGCCACTTATTCCGTTGATAGCAAGCTCCTTAGCAGCCTTTGTCAATTCGGATATCTTCATATCCTTAAGGGTACCTATATCCATCATTCCCCCCTTTTTAGTCTTTGCCATATCACACCTACCTTTTTCTTTAAATCAAATAAACTACAGTTATTATCTATAACAAAATCCGCCTTCTTTTTTTTCTCCTCCACAGAGGTAAAATAAGACAATCTTCTTTTTGCTTCTTCCTTAGATACGTTAAATTTCTTTCTTATTCGCTTAACAAGATTGGATTGGGACGCAGAAACAAGAACTACACTGTCAAAGATATCCTCCAAATTCTTCTCGAATAGCAGTGGTTTTTCTACAACATACACTTTCCTTTGGTGATTCTTACAAGAAATCCATCTTTTCAAATCCCTGATTATAACAGGATGAACTATATCTTCTAACCTTTTTAACAACCTGTAATTAGAAAAAACAATCCTGCCTAGTCTTTTTCTTAAAATTACTCCTCTGCAGTTAAAAACGCCAGGAAAAATCTTTTTTATCTTCCGATAAACTATACTCTTTCTATCTCTGTAATAACGATGCACCCATCTGTCTAGAGAGACTGTTTTTGCCCCTTTCTCTCTTAAGATTCTTAATACTGTACTCTTACCACTACAAATGCTTCCTGTTACGGCAACGACTGGCATTTCTTATACATATGGATATAGTTTTGGGCGGTTTTCTTCCAAGAAAAGGTGTAAGAGGTTATCTTCTTTAGCAGGGGCAACCACTTCTTCTTATCACAAAAAATATCATATGCTCTATCAACAGCCTCAACAAGAGCCTTTGAGGAATACTCTGTAAAAACAAAACCTCCTCCTTTATGGATATAATCTGTAACTGTATCCACAAGACCTCCGGTGTGGTGGACAATAGGCACAGTACCATACTTATAACTAATCATTTGAGACAAGCCACAAGGTTCAAAACGAGAAGGCATAAGAAAAGCATCGCAACTTGCGTAAATTTTATGCGCCAGAGCCTCATCAAATTTCAAATGAAGAGAAAACCTGTCCTTATACCTGCTTTTCTTGGCACCGAGAATCTTGTGATACTTTACGTCTCCTGTACCCAAGATTACTACTTGATACCTCTTTAAAATATGATTTAATGACTTTGATAAAATATCAATCCCTTTTTGTTCAGCTAACCTTGAGACCATCCCCAATAAGAAATCGCTCTTCTTTACCTTAAGGCCGAACTCCTTCTGGAATCTACTTTTATTAATATATTTATCTTCAAGGGTGTTTCGCGAATACTTTTTATAAATAAACTTATCACTGCTTGGATTCCACACCTTATAATCAATGGCATTAAGAATCCCTGTTAACCTTTCACCCTTCTCTTTTAATACCCCTTCTAATCCACATCCGTATTCTTTTGTCTTAATCTGCTCGGCATAAGTAGGACTTACGGTATTAACCATATCAGAAAATACAATGCCTCCTTTAAGAAGATTTATCTTGCCGTAAAACTCCAGATAACGCATAGAAAAATACTCGTCTGCCAAACCTAAAAGGGGAAATTTACTACTGTCAAATATACCCTGATAAGCAAGATTATGAATAGTCAATATGCTTTTTGCGCGGGCAAAAAACGGTTCATTCCCAAGCTTAGTTTTAAGATAGATTATTATCAAAGAAGCCTGCCAATCATTACAATGTATTATATCTGGGGAAAACCCTATTCTCTTTATAATATCGATTGTCTTGGCAGCATAAAAAGAAAACCTTTCAAGGTTATCAGGATAATCACCACCTGATACGCCGTATAGACCATCGCGCATAAAATAGCTGTCATTCTTTATAAAGATAACCTCTAAATTCTTCTTTATCTTGCTAACCCCAAAATCCTCTTCCATTCTCTGGGGAGTAATGTTTTTATATAAAGGCATAAATATTTTTACATCACAACCCTCCTCAGCCAATGCCAAAGGTAATGCCCCACTTACGTCAGCCAACCCTCCTGTTTTGGCAAAAGGAAAAACCTCAGAAGAACAAAACGCTATCTTCATTACCCCTCCTAGTTAAAATTATGATACCATTTATTAAATTTATATTTAAAACCCC
>CAYXBX010000064.1:0-6255 GCA_964463445.1 uncultured Planctomycetia bacterium | reverse complement strand
CAGAGACCCTGATAAGCTGCGCCGGCTGTGTAAGAAAATGGAAAAAAATGGTACACAGGCAGTAATTGCCTGTGCAGGGTTAGCTGCTGCTTTGGGAGGGTTTATTGCTTCATATGTGGACATTCCTGTAATAGGGGTTCCTCTTAAGGCAGGTGATTTTAACGGCTTAGACAGTTTGCTTTCTATTATACAGATACCTCGTGGGTTAGGACTCCTAAGCAGTGGTTTCGATGTAAGGGGTTTTATTAACGCGTTGATTTTTGCTTTAGAGATTGTTGCTTTAAGGGATAAGACATATAAAAGGAAGCTCAAACAACTTAAGAGGAAATTTAAAAAGTGAGAAAAGTCGTGGTGAACGAAGCCAATCCTGATATTTCTCTTCTTCAAGAAGCAGCAAGTATTCTTAAAGAGGGTGGAGTTGTTGCTTTGCCTACAGAAACGGTTTATGGTCTGGGGGCAGCCTCAGATAATAAAAAAGCAATAGAGAAACTTTTTAAGATAAAGAGAAGGCCTAAGGATAAACCATTCACCTTATGTTTTGCCGATGTAAATGATGTCTGGGAAATGTTTGGTGTTATGCCTCCTTTTGTGTATAGAATAATGGAAGCTTTCTGGCCAGGGCCTCTTACAATAATCTCTTACAATAAAAACTATGATAAGAAAATAGGGGTCAGGGTCTCCTCTAATGCTATACTGCAGGGGATTATTCGGGAGATTAATACTCCTTTATGTCTGCCTTCTGCTAATATAAGCGGAGAGAGAGAAGCCACGACAGCGGATGAGGTAGTAAAGATTTTTGGGAATAGTGTGGATTTGGTAATAGATGGCGGAGTATCTTATTTTTCTAAGCCTTCTACTATTATTGATGTTACCTATCACCCTTTTAAGATATTAAGAGAAGGGGTTATTCCGGCAAATGATTTAATGGAAGTTTTTTTTAAGAAGCGTATTGTCTTTGTATGTACAGGCAATACCTGCAGGTCTGCTATGGCAGAGTATATTTTAAAAAATATACTTTCAAAAAACAACCCTTTTGCTTACCAGCGTTATGAAATTATCTCTCGGGGTGTGGTCTTTCTGGATAATCAGCCTCCTGCAAAGGAGGTACTTAATTTGCTAAAGGAAAAAGAGAATGTGGATGCTACTGGTCATCGTTCTCATAGGATAAGCCGTAAGACTATTCTATCCAGCGACCTTATTATTGTTATGGAAGAGATGCACCGTGAGCATATTTTAAAGATAGAGCCTACAGCCGAGGCTCGTATTTTTCCTTTAAAGAAATTTCTTCCTCCTCATCTTGAGAAAGATATTCCTGATCCTATTGGGAAGCCATATGATTTTTATGAGGATGTTTACTATCTTTTAAGGACAGCTTTAGAGGAGTTAGCGGGATGGCTGTCTTAACAGAAAAAGAGGTATAAATGAAAATTGCTATAGCGAGTGACCATCGGGGATTTAAATTGAAGAACTTTCTTGGTGACTATCTTAGGAGTAAAGGTTATGAGGTAATTGATTTCGGTACATTTTCTTCTGATTCTTGTGATTATCCTGACTATGTGTATCCTGCTGTACTTTCTGTAAAGAATAGGAAAGCAAAGAGGGCAATTGTTATTTGTTATACCGGAATAGGAAGTTGTATAGCAGCAAACAAGATAAAGGGAATAAGAGCAGCATTGGCGTTCAATATAAAGACAGCTGTTTATTCACGTCGGCACAATAACAGTAATGTTTTAGTTTTAGCCGCTGGTTTTGTTAAACGTGACTATGCTAAAAGACTGGTTATAAGATGGTTAAACACAGAGTTTGAGGGAGGGCGGCACGAAAGACGGTTAAGGAAAATACAAAAAATAGAGGAGAAGAACTATGTTTGAAGAGTTAAGGAAAATTGATCCGGTAGTATATGAAAGTATTATGCGGGAGGTAAAAAGACAGAAAGAGCAGATTGAACTTATCGCCAGTGAGAATTTTGCTCCTCTTTCGGTAATGGAAGCGTGTGGTACCCCTTTGACTAACAAGTATGCAGAGGGGTATCCCAAAGCACGCTGGTATGGAGGATGTGAATTTGTTGATGAAGCAGAGAGTATTGCAAGGGCCCGTGTCAAAGATATTTTTAAAGCGGAACATGCCAATGTTCAGCCTCATTCTGGCACACAGGCGAATATGGCAGTTATGATGGCCGTTCTTAAAGCAGGAGACACAATTCTTGCTATGGATTTAGCCTGTGGAGGGCATCTTTCGCATGGACATCCCCTTAATTTTAGCGGTAAGTTCTATAATGTTGTAGCTTATGGAGTTAATCGCGATACTGAGTGTCTTGATTATAATGAGATAGAAGCCCTTGCTTTAAAGCATAAACCTAAACTTATTATTGCAGGAGCCAGTGCTTATCCACGGATTATTGACTTTAAGAAATTTCGAGAGATTGCCGATAAGGTAGGGGCTTATCTTTTGGTAGATATGGCCCATTTTGCAGGGCTTGTAGCTGCTGGTATATATCCTAATCCTTGCGAATACGCAGAGTTTGTAACTTCTACCACTCATAAGACCTTGCGTGGCCCCCGAGGAGGGTTTATTCTTTGCAGAAAAGAGTTTGCCAAGAAAATTGATACAGCGGTATTTCCTGGTACCCAGGGAGGGCCTCTTATGCATATTATTGCTGCAAAAGCAGTGGCATTCGGTTTAGTCCTTAGGCCAGAGTTTGTTGAATATTCAAAACGCATTGTGGAGAATGCTAGATATTTTTCTTTCTGTATGGAGAAGAAGGGCTATCGTATTGTAAGCGGAGGCACAGATACCCATCTTTTTCTTGTAGATTTAAGGCCGAAGGGGTTAACAGGCAAAAAAACAGCAATAATCTTAGAAGAGGTAAATATTACGGTTAATAAGAATCTTATTCCTTTTGACCCTAAGCCGCCCATTGTTACCAGCGGGATAAGAATTGGTACTCCTGCTGTAACTACGAGAGGGGTAGGCAGGGATGGAATAGCTAAAATTGCTGATTTTATTGATGAGGCCTTAAACAACAGAGATAATCCTGAGATTCTGGGTTCTTTAAGAAATAAAGTTGTGGATTTTGTCCAGGATTATCCCCTTTATCCAGAAATTAAAGTCTAATTTTTTATGAGTCCTTCAGAAAAAAAGCGTCCCAGTTGGGATGAGTACTTTCTTGAAGCAGCAAGGCTTGTTGCTAAACGCTCTACGTGTTTAAGAAGAAAGGTAGGAGCGGTTTTGGTTAAAGGTAAAAGAATTCTTGCTACAGGATACAATGGCGCCCCTAGTGGTATTAAGCACTGTGAAGTTACAGGATGCTTAAGAGAACAGTTAAAAGTGCCTTCCGGAGAAAGGCATGAATTATGTAGAGGTCTGCACGCAGAACAAAATGTTATTCTTCAGGCAGCATTGTATGGGGTATCTGTGGAAGGAAGCACTTTATATATTACTAACGCTCCTTGCAGTATTTGTGCTAAAATGGTTATAAATGCAGGGATAAAAGAAATTATTTATAGTGATAGTTATCCAGATAAGATGGCAGAAAATTTTCTTAGAGAGGCAAGGATTAAGATAAGAAAGGCGAGCAAGAAATGAAATGCCCTTACTGTAATCACAATGAAGATAAGGTTATCGATTCACGAGAGACAATGGATGGGGTCTCTATAAGAAGAAGGCGAGAATGTATTAATTGTGGCCGTCGTTTTACTACTTATGAGTATATAGAAAAGACTCCTCTTATGGTAGTTAAAAAAGATGGAAGGCGCGAGCCATTTAACCGAGAGAAAATTATTGCCGGTCTTCTTAAGGCATGTCAGAAGAGGAATATAAGCGTGGAGAGAATAGAAGGGTTGGTAGCAGATGTTGAGGCGGTTATTCAAAAAAAGTTTGACAGGGAGGTTGAGTCAAAATATATAGGGGAAATGGTCATAGAAAGACTTTCAAAAATTGATGATGTAGCTTATGTTCGTTTTGCCTCTGTGTATAGGCAGTTTAAAGATGTAAATCAATTTATGAAAGAACTCAAGGATGTCTTACAGAAGAAAGAAAAATGATAGAAGTAGAGCTATCAAGAATTATTATTGATGAGAAAAAACAGGAGCAGATAATTGTTCTTAGGGAAAAAAATGGCGAGAAGGTTCTCCCTATTGTGATTGGAATTGGCGAAGCAGCTGCCATCAGAATGCAGTTAAGCGGCTTTAAACCACCGCGGCCTCTTACTCATGATCTGATGAAGTCTTTAATAGAAACCTTTTCCTTAACTCTGGAAAGGGTTGTCATTGATAAATTGGTCGATAGTACATTTCATGCCAAACTGTATTTTAGAGCTTCTGATGGTACTACTAAAATTGTAGACGCACGGCCTTCTGATAGTATTGCTTTGGCAGTAAGGACAAAATCTCCTATCTTTGTCCAGGAGGAAGTATTTGAGAAGCTCCTTATGGGGGACCAATGATAGTTGGTATTGCCTCTGATACCCACGATAATATGCCTAAAATAAAGAAAATGGTGGAAATTCTTAATGAACGCAATGTTGATTTTTTCCTGCACGCTGGAGATTTTATTGCACCTTTTTCCTTATCTTCTTTTGATAACCTTAAGTGTGAGTGGGTAGGGGTTTTTGGCAATAATGATGGTGAGCGTGAAGGGTTATTGAAGAAATCCAAAGGCAGGATAAAAACCCCTCCTTATTATTTAGAGTTGTCTTCAAGAAAGATTTCTCTTATGCACCAGTTAAAAGAAGTTGATTCGTCCATAATAGTTTATGGGCATACTCACAACCTTGAAGTAAAAAATACCAAGAACAGGATGCTTTTAAATCCGGGTGAAGTGTGCGGTTGGCTTACGGGGCAATCGTCGCTTGTTATATTAAACTTAGACAATTTGGAATCAGAGATTATATATTTCTAACCCACCTCTTATGACTTTAAAAAAAGCTTTAAACAATATTCCTTACTTAGAGTGTCTTTCTCGCATATCTAAGGAGAGCGATATAAGATTATGGTTAGTGGGAGGATTCTTACGTGATGTATTTTTAAGGAAGAAAAAGGAACTTCTTGATTTTGATTTTTGTGTTGAGAGAAAAACATTTTCTTTTGTACATACTTTCAGAAAGTACGTCAAAGCAAAAGCGATTGTTCTCGATGAGAAACAGAAAAGTTATCGTGTGATTGTAAAAAGGAAGGGTAAGGTTTATACGTATGATTTTACTCAGTTGCGCGGCAAAGACTTAAGAGAAGATTTGTTGTTGCGCGATTTCACAATTAATACCTTGGCTGTTGATATAAGCACTTATCCGGAATCAAGGATTATTGACTTATGGGGGGCAAAAAAGGATTTGTTGCATAAATGCATTAGAGCCCTTAGCGAAAAAGTAATAGTTGATGACCCCTTAAGGATATTGAGGGCTTTTAGTTTGTCCGGGGCGTATGGCTTTAAGATTGATAAAAATACAGAGAAATTTTTGGTAAAACATAAGGCTCTTCTTAAGAGGGTATCAAAGGAGAGAATTAATGAAGAGTTGTTTAAAATACTTTCTCTTCCCTCTTCTTACCCCACTATAAAGATGATGAGTCAACTTCGAATAATTGATGAGATTATCCCCTATATTACAGTTCAGCGCAATGTTTTTCAGGGAGATTACCATCATCTGGATGTGTGGGGGCACGCTTTAGAGACTCTTCTAAGGTTTGAGCTTATGTTGAAGAACAGGATTTCCAAAGATAAGAAGCTCTTTGATTATCTTTATGCGCCTATTACCAGTAAACATCGTCTTGTTGATATAATTAAACTTGCGTGTCTTCTGCATGATGCGGGAAAGCCGTTTGCCAAGAAGATAAAAGACAAAAAGACAATTTTTCATACCCATGAGAAGATTGGACGAGACCTTATGGAAGATGTTTATAGACGTCTTAAGCTGTCCCAGAAAGAAAAAGAGGTACTAAAACGTCTTATTTTCTGGCATCTGCGACCGGGATACTTAGCGGACCAGTGTTATCCTTCAAAAAGGGCAGTTTACCGTTTCTTCCGTGATACTGCTTCTGAAGGTGTAGCGGTAATCCTGCTTTCTTTAGCTGACTGGCGGGCTACAAGGGGTCCCTTAACAGATAGCAAAAAAAGAAGACGCCATGAAAGGATAATGTTTAAGTTAATTGATTATTACTTTAAAGAGAAAAACAAAAAGCCTTTGCCTAAGTTAATCGACGGGTTTGATATTATGCGGAGATTTAAACTTGGGCCTTCGCCTATTATAGGTAAAATATTAGG
>CAYXBX010000063.1:0-6307 GCA_964463445.1 uncultured Planctomycetia bacterium | reverse complement strand
CAGTTAGGACTTAAAGTGGTTTCTCTTAAACGCGTGCGTATTGGCAATATATCGTTGGGAAATTTAGAGCCGGGCAAGATGCGTCCCATTCCAGAAAGGAAAGTACAAAGACTTAAGTTTCAGGGACAGTCAACAGCAGATATGTAGCTGTCGAGTTGTCCCCAGGGGATATTGCGTTATCAAGCTGTTCAGTTAATTTGTTAACACATAAACTCGTTAGCTTATTGCTGCTCATTGATGAGATGGGAAGTAATATGCGATGTGAAACATTACCGAAAGAAACAAAATTCCATTTGTAGTGTATATTTTACAAGCAAAAGGGGTAAGTCTCGGTGAACCCACAAGACGCCATACACATTACTGTTGATTTTCGTAGTTAAGATTAGTAAGGGATGGAAGATGAAAGTTGTATTTCTTGACAGAGATGGAGTAATTAATAAGTATCCCGGCGACAGGGATTACGTTAAGAGCTGGCAGGAGTTTTCTTTCCTTCCCGGAAGCATAGAGGCAATTAAACTCTTCAATGAGAATGGGCTTAAGGTTTTTGTTGTTTCGAATCAGGCAGGTGTATCCAAAGGTATCTATTCACAGGAGGCTCTCAAAGATATAACAACCAGGATGCTTAAAGAAGTAGAGAAGAGCGGTGCTCATATAGATGGCGTTTATTACTGTATGCACAGGGATGAAGATAACTGTGGTTGTCGCAAACCAAAAGTAGGTTTATTAGAGGAGGCTGTAAAGAGCCTGAAGGATAAGCCAGAAGCATGTTTCTTTGTTGGAGATTCTTTTCGTGACATGAAAGCAGCAAAAGCATTTGGGTGTAAATCAATACTGGTATTGTCCGGTAAGGAAAAAATTGAGAATAAAGATTCATGGGAGTTTGCTCCTGATTATGTATTTAAGAATCTTTTAGAGGCTGCCCGTTATATATGTTTTCATGATGAATAAAGATTGTATTGTTGTTTATGCCAGTTGCGGAGAAGGGCACAAGAAGGCCGCAGAGGCCGTAGTAGAACATTTCAAATTTCCATCTTATGATATTCTTCATTTTTCCCATCCTGTAATAAGAAAACTTTATTCTTCAGGGTATAGGTTTATAGTGAAACAGTTGCCATTTCTATGGCATGGAATATTTTTACTTACTGAACTCAGAATGGTTAAACTGCTACTTGATAAGCTAAATTTAATTATCTTTTTGCCTTTTTACAACTTCTTGAGAAAAAATAAACCGCACTATGTTATCCTTACTCACTTTTTTCCTGTCTCTATAGTAAAGGCTATTAAGAAGAAAGACGATATTAGAATGATAGTTATAATAACAGACATGGGAGTGCATCCTTTGTGGATTGATAATAGTGTTGATTATTATTTTGTTCCCATTGAGTATACGAAAAGAGAACTTTTAAAGAGAAACGTACCAGAGAGAAAAATAATGGTTACAGGGATTCCCTTAAGGGAAGGTTTTAGAAAAAGTGTAGATCCGCAGGATATAAGAAGCAAGCTTGGGCTGGAGAAAGAGAAGACGCTGCTTTTACTTTCCAGTACTACAGGGAGTATACATTTTCTCAAGGATGTGCTTGAACAATTAAGCGCAAGCTTTAACTGTATTGTTATTTATGGGAAAAATAAGAAAGCAGAGTCTGTAGTTAAGAAAATGGGAGTTCGTTCTGTTAAGGGATTCTCTTATTATTCCCATATTTGGGAACTCATGGAAATAGCTTCTTTTATTATAACAAAGCCAGGGGGGCTTACAGTGTTTGAGGCACTTTATAAAGGAAAATATCTTATTTTTACTCATTTTATAAAAGGCCAGGAGGAGGTTAACAAAGATGTAATAGAGAAGTTAAAAAGAGGTGTCTATGTGCGTTCATTTGATGAGCTGAAGAGAATAGTTACTGGTAGAGATATTTTGTGTGATCCTTTGGTTATAAACGGCGAGGATATTTTTTATCGGATGAGAGAGATTTTATATGGGGATGGAGAAGGAGATGATAGCTAAAGTAGTATTTAATCTGGGTGTAAATAAGGAGTTTGATTATTATTTATCTTCCTCGTTGAATGCTAAAGTCGGCTCGCGTGTTCGCGTGGAGTTTAATAAGAATATAAGGACGGCAGTTATCGTATCCTTCTCAAAGAAAACAGAAGTTAAAGGCATAAAGCCTGTTTTAAGCTGTCTTGATGCACAGCCTTCTTTAAGCAGGGAACATATTGACTTCGCTCGCAGGTTGTCAAAAGAATATATTTGCCCTTTAGGTGAGATAGTTTTTATGATGTTGCCCCCTTTTTTAAGAAAAAAAAGTTATTTCACGGAAAACATCCTTAATAGTACCAAAAAAAGACCAAAAGAAGCTATTGTCCCTGTTTTTGTGAAGTCGAATAGTTTCCACAAGCGTTTTTCTATATATAAGAAAGATATAACTGCTGCTTTGAGGGGAAACTCTGTTATTTTATGTTTACCTACCGTGGAACATGCTGAAAGAGTTTTTTGTGATATTGACGGTGAGTTAAAAAATAGAGCGGTTCTTATACATAGCTATCAGCGGCAAAAGGAACATTATCGCAACTGGCTTCGTATAAAGAAGGGGAATGTATTTATTGTGAGTACACGCCTGGGGTTATTCTATTATCCCGCAGACCTTAGTTTGATAGTAGTAGAGGAGGAAAACAGCCATTATTATTTTAATCCTGAAAGACCGTATTATCAACTGATTGATGTAGCTAAGATCTTAGCCAGATTAAAGAACATCCCTCTTATATTGAGCGGAGATTACCCCCGAATCTCTACTTACAAAGAATGTAAAGATAAAAAAATGTTTCTTATAGAAAAGAAGGAAGAAAAGAAGAATCTAAAAGTTTTGCATTTTAGTAACTTTTATAAAGGCAGAAAGAGGATCTTTACGCCTTTTACTATCGAGCTGATAAGAAAAAATCTCGAAGAAGGAAAGAAAATACTCATTCTGTGGAATAAGAATAATTTTTGTTCGTTTCTTAAGTGCAACAACTGTGGATATATACCTATGTGTTTAAAGTGTTCAAGCCATTTAAGGATATCTCTTGATGAGAACAAAGGTGTCTGCTCGTGGTGTGGTGCAGTATATGATATAGAGAAGATGTGTAAGATGTGTTCTTCCGGGTATATCCGGCCTATAGGAGTTGGCATAGAGAGATTAGAAGCTATTACAAAAAGGATATTTCCTGAATACAAGATAGCAAGATTAAAAAGCTTGAACACAGACGCAGATATAGTTCTTTCTATTCCTAAGGTGGCAAACTATCTTTATGATTATGATTACAATCTCAACATCGCCCTTGTTTTGGATGCAGACCATATGCTTTCATCTTCCGATTACAATGCCACTTACTCTACTTTTATCTATTTGAGGAAGATATCAAATCTGGTCAAAGACGGAGTCTATATTTTTACACATAATCCTGGTTATTATCTGTGGAATTATATCTCTGGGGAGTGGAAATATTTTTACGGAAAAGAATTGCGGTTAAGAAAAGAGTTTAATTTTCCTCCTTATGTACGGTTAGTAAAGATTACTTTAAGGGCAAGAAACGAGAATAAACTTTCTAACCATGCCAATTCCCTGTATAATAATCTTAGAGAGCATAGTTTTTGTGTTCTGGGGCCATTTAAGGAATTTCCTTTCAAGATGAGAGGTTTATATCGTTACTCGATTGTAGCAAAGTTTAAAAAGAGCAAGAGTTTTCTTAAGGATATAAATTTACTTCTGGAACATTATCGCCGTTATTCTAAGATTGCTGTGGTAGTAGAATGAGATTTGTATATTTTGGTAGTTCACAGTTCTCCCGTGTTGTGCTTGCTGGATTAGCCAGCGCTAAATTGCTTCCCCTTATGGTTATTACTACTCCTGATAAACCCAAAGGCAGGAGCCTTAAGGTTAGGTCTACCCCAGTTAAAGAGTTTTCTGTTGAGAATAAAATAGAAACTATAACACCTTATGATTTAAAAGAAAAGCCTTTATTAGAAAAAATAAGGGCATTAAATGCAGATATATTTATTGTGGCGAGCTATGGAAATCTTATTCCCAGAGAGTTACTTGACCTGCCGCGTATTATGCCTATAGCTGTTCATCCTTCTTTGCTACCCCGCTATAGAGGGGCAGCGCCAATTAACTGGGCAATAATAAAAGGAGAGAAGGTAACCGGCGTTTCTATATTTAAGATTAACGAGAAAATTGATGCAGGAGAGATTATTATTCAGCAGCCTCTGGAGATTGAAGATAGCGATGACGCTGTAACATTATCTGAGAAGTTAGCACATTTAAGCTCAAGTTTGCTTTTAAAGGTGATACCGTCTCTGGAGAGAAAAACATATCGTCTTATTCCTCAAGATGAGTCAAAGGCAACGTTTGCTCCTAAACTTAAGAAGGAAGACGGACATATAAAGTGGGAGACAGATGCATTTTCTATAAGAAATTTGGTGAGAGGGCTACGTCCCTGGCCAGAGGCTTTTTCTTTCTATAGGGGCAAGCTGATTAAAATACTGGAGGCCGAGGTTGTTGATGAGACAGCACCTTTTGAGCCTTCTACGATTGTACGGATAGAGAAGGACGCTATTTATGTAGCTGCAGGAAGAGGTATAATAAAGATAACAAAGGTTAAACCAGAAGGAAAAAGAGAAATGCTGGTAAGGGATTTCTTATGTGGCCATCATTTAAAAGAAGGAGAGAAATTAAGCTGAAGGGGGCTTTTTTGGAAGAGGCAGTTCATATATATTTTTCTGGGAGAGTTCAGGGAGTTGGGTTTAGGTTTACTGCAAAGTCTTTGGCCTTGAAACATAGAATTAAGGGGTGGGTTAGGAATTTGGCAGATGGGAGAGTGGAATTGTTAGCTCAGGGTAATCCTAAGAGTATAGTTTCTTTTTTGAATGACTTGCGCATAGAATTCAAAGGGTATATTATCAATGAGGAGTCGAAGTGGCTATCTGCTCAAGATGGGTTGGAGGATTTTATCATAAAGTTTTAAAGGATCAATGTTCGGTACTTTTTTAGCGCATGCGGTATGGAATATTTTCTGATGTACATGGTAATTTAGAAGCCTTTAGCGAGGCAATAATACGGTTTAGAGCGTTGAAGATAGATAGGTATATTTTTCTTGGAGATATAGTAGGATATGGAGCTAACCCTAAAGAGACAATCAGCCTTCTTAAAGAAATACGGTCTATAAATGTAGCCGGGAACCATGACTGGGCTTGTGTGGACAAGTTTGATATCAAGTATTTCAATGATTACGCAAAAGAAGCAATCTTATGGACAAAGTCAGTATTAGGAGAAGAAGATAGGTCATTTTTATTAAGCCTTTCTCTTGTCTATGAAGAAGGAGATTTTGTGTGTGTGCATGGCAATCTATGGCAGCCGCATGAATTCCGTTATGTAACTAACTACGATGATGCTAAGCTCTTATTCAGTATTCTAAGAAAACACATATGTTTTATTGGGCATTCTCATAGAATGGAAGGATATGTTTTAAAAAGAGGAGAGATAAGGAGATTACAACAGAAAGAAGTTTCTTTAGATAAAGAGAATCGTTATATTTTTAACGTGGGCAGTGTGGGGCAACCTCGTGATGGGAAGAGTATGGGGTGCATATGTGTGTACGATTCAAAAGAACAGTTAGTTACTTTTGTCCGTTTTGGATATGATATAAACGAAGCCTCTAACAAAATTATAAAAGCTGGTTTGCCTTCTTTTCTTGGGCAGAGGTTATATTTGGGGAAGTAATTTTATGAAAGAGGATAAGATAAGAAAAAGAATAGAAGAGCTTAGAAATATGATACGCTACCATGACTGGCGTTATTACGTTTTAAGCGATCCTGAAATCTCTGATAAGGAATATGACGACATGGTAAAGGAATTGAAGAAGTGGGAAGAAAAGTATCCTCAGTTTATTACGCCTGATTCTCCTACGCAGAGAGTCTCGGGAGGGATAATTAGCGGTTTTTCTACTGTACGGCATAAGGTGAAGATGCTTTCACTGGATAATACCTATTCGGAGGATGAAGTATGGGAGTGGGAGAGAAAGCTTAAGAGAATTCTGAAGAAAGAGGTAGATTTAGATTATACGGCAGAGTTAAAAATTGACGGGGTGAGTTGCTCTTTATTATACAGAGAAGGTGTTTTAGTTTTAGGTTCTACGAGGGGAGATGGCCAAATTGGAGAAAACATAACAGAGAACTTAAAGACGGTTAAATCTATCCCGTTAAAATTATTGGGTGATGATGTACCTTTCCAGATAGAAGTCCGGGGCGAGATATATATGGAGAAAAGTGATTTTGAAA
>CAYXBX010000062.1:2958-6321 GCA_964463445.1 uncultured Planctomycetia bacterium | reverse complement strand
GACTACTCAGGGAAGCATACCTTTAGTAAATATTGAATATTCAACTGATGATTTTGTCTCAGATATTAATACTATAGTCTCAAATTACGATAATACCGTATCGCCCAATTCTTACGATTGGGAAATTCCTGACTTAGGTGCTGGGGGTTCAACTACAGTAAAGGTAAGAGTCTCTGATGTCCGAGATGTCACCGTAAATGATATTTCAGATAGTTACTTTACTATTAACTACTATACAGTTACTTTCGAACTAAGGGACCTATTAACCAATGAGCATTTATCTCAACTTACTGTAGATGCTTCTTCTAATAAAGGAGATACTTGGCAAACTTCTGAAAACCCTGAAGTTCCTGGTCAGCCCTTAGGTTCGCCAGTAACGGTAAGTCTTCCTTATGGTTTCTGGACTGCCACCTGGTCAAAGACCGGCTATGGTGATAAGCAGGTAAGTTTCTTATTAAATAAAGATGATCCTTTAGCCGGGACAGAAAATGAGGTAATCTTTATGGAGACAACTGCCATTCACATTTGGAGAGCTTATTCAGACTTTACTTATAACCCTGTTGCTGATAAACTTTCAGTAAGTAGCTGGCTGGAAAGAGATGGTTTTGTAGTTACTGGTGGTGTTCAAGCTGATGTCTATATCTATGACCCTACCGATGGCAGTTTAGTTCAGCAGTTAACTGATACTTCTCCTGATTCTGCAGGGTTCTTTCACTCTGAGTGGTCACCCACTACTTTAGAAGCAGGAAAAGTTTATACGATAATTACTGATATTACCAATGCTTCGGGAGCTCACTTTAAGACCCCGGATTCTTTTACTATTACTGAAGAAGAGAAACTTCAGGAAGTGCAAAATAAAGTCGATTACATTTTAGGTAATAAACCTATATCCCAAGTAGAGGCTGACATTCAACAGACATTACAAAACCAAACTAACCTCATTGACCAGAAAATGGAAGAGCAGAAAACAGTTATAGAGACAAAGACCAATGAGATGTTAAACGCTGTGGATGAAACTCTTACGAGTTTTGAGGAACGTACCAATGAGGCTATTACGCAACTTCAAGCAGGAGCAGACCAGGCAGTAGCTGCAGGTGAAGAGCTTGAAGCAACAGCAAAGAAATACTCCTGGAAGGCAACAGTTTCTCCTAATCCTGCTTTAACAGGAGAGACCGTAACTCTTCAGGCACAAGGTCCAAGCGGGCTTTACCCTATGGTTAATATATACAGCTGGGACAACCAGCCTATCGTTAAAGACTGGGTTATGACTGAGGTAACCCCGGGATTATATATATATGAGTTTAATGCTGATTCAAGATTTACTCCTGGTAAGGCTTATACCTATACCGTCAGTGAACAGACTACGGGAGGGTTGGTTGCTGGTTCAGGTTCAGTGGAAGAAATGTCTATTACTACTATTGCTGGTTTGGCATCAGCGGCCCCTGAGGCAGAGCGCGCTGCTAAAAAGACTTTAGATTTAGTTAAATCTTTAGAGGCTACTATTGGAAGCGATGATGGCGTAAGTATTGCCATTACCTTAAAGAACCTGCAGGAGTCGGTAGAAGAGCTTCCTGATATTATTGCAAGTCAAGGCGCAAGCCCTGTTGTAACAAGCGCCTTAAATGAGATTACAGATAAGTTAAATGAGCTGGCGAAGAGCCAAGGTTATGATTTAACTGAGGTGTTGGAGGAAAAACTTAGCGAGTCACCAACTATTAAAGCAATTAGAAAGAAGACTGATACGATAGAAGGAGTTTTAAAGATATTACAGGCTCTGTTTGAAGCTAAGTTTGGCGGTGTTGATGCACCGGTAGTATCTACAGTGTTACAGTAAGGTGATTGAAACAAGTTAGACACAAATATAATGAGATGTACGAAAGGGGAATGATTTCTTGTCTTTATAAGAAAAGCGTTTTAATAAGTTTGTTTATAGTAACGGTACTTTTGCCATTTCTTTTATGGGCAGACAATCTTCGTTTTCGCATCGTTGCTATAAATCCTTCCCAGGTTAGAACCCAACTTGTTCCTGTGAAGGTATATTTACCCGAGGAAGTTAAGCCGGACGATATTATAGATTTGGGCGGACTTAACTTAGAGTTTGATTCTCAAAAATCTTTATACTATGTTTATAAAGATGGAATGGTATTAAAACCTCGAGAAACAAGAGTATTTGAGGTAGAAATAAAGGATATTTGGATTATACCACAGGACGAGTTAGAAGCAGTTAAAAAGAGGATTGATAAACTTCTTTTGGCATTTAAAGGGTCTTCTCATTATGATGAAGTTGAAAGTCTTTCGAAGCGGGCAAATTCTCTTATTTCTGAAATAGTAAATTCGCAAAATGACGAGACAATAAGCCGTTCCCAGCATATTGGTGTTTATCGGACCAACGTTAAGAGTCTTGCACGTTTAAAAGATGAAATTAGCGATTTGGAAAAACTTCTGGAGACAGAAAGCGGGCCTCTTAGCCCTGACATCCTTACCAAAACCAAGTTTAAAACCCTTTCTCCTACAAAAACTGCCACGTGGATAGTAATTTTCTCTATAATTATATTTATAGGGCTGCTTTCTTTGGTGTTTTTCTTTACATGGTACCGCTCATCAAGAGCGACACACGATATAATCTCTGAGGCAAGAAAAATTTCTTTTGGCGAAGAGGAGTCTCAAGAATCCACCAGTATTAAAGAGTAGATATGTTGGAGGTTACAATTATTTCCTCTCAAAGGATTATTTTTGAAGGGAGGGTAAAGAGTGTTATTATGCCAGGAGAGCAAGGTGTGTTTGAGATTACGCCTTTTCATAGGAATATTATTTCCCGCTTAATAGCAGGATATATGATTATTGATAATAAAAAGTCATTTATAATTAAGAGGGGTGTGGTAAAATTAGAGAAGAACATCGCAACAATAATTGTGGAAGAACCATAAATAATATACAGAAATAGTATCGCGTATTGCGTACCGTGTACTGTGAAAAGCTAAGGTCAAGAATCTAGTGTCAAAAGGTAATGCGCAGTACGAGATACGCGGCGGGAGATATGTTTTTAGTATGAGTAGGAATTTAGCACTGGTAATAATTTTTGGACTGTGTATTTTGGGACCGTGTGCTGTCTTTGCAGCAGGAATATTCGCAAGTATTAATGCTTTGGGCAGAAATCCTTCTGCAGCGCCGAAGATTTTTACAGCAATGGTGGTGGGATTAGTGTTTGCGCAAAGTTTATCTATAATAGCTATGCTTATTGTGTTTCAGATTCTGGTGCCATAAGAACAGTTAGAATTAGAAAACATAGGCTTAATTTGTAGGTTGGAAGGGGGAAAGTAAATGATTTTACTTGTAGTTTTGATAATATTTCAAGTTATTATA
>CAYXBX010000062.1:0-2948 GCA_964463445.1 uncultured Planctomycetia bacterium | reverse complement strand
TTCTTGTATTTCTTTTAAGGAGAGTTTTATCTAAGAATATAACTTCTGCTACCGAGCATCTTGATACACTTACTAAAGATTATATGGAAAAACAGGCGGAAGTAGATAAAAAGCTTAACGAGGCAAACCAGATGTATGAAAAGAAAATATCTGAGGCAAAAGAAGAAGCTGAGAAGATTAAGCAGGCTACTCAAAGAGAAGCTCTTGCAGAAAAAGAAAAGATTATTAAAAAGGCTCAAGAAGAAAGTGAAGAGATGATAAAAGAGGCAGAGAATGCACGAAAGACGCTTATCCTTGATATGGAGAAAAAAATAAAAGAAAAAGCAATAGAAGAGGCAGTAGAGCTTATTAAAAACTCTTTAAGCGATGATGTGCGCTTAATTATTCACAATCATCTTGTGGGTGAATTTATGAAGGGGGGGGTTGACAATCTGAAGGTTCCCTTGGGCTTAGAAGGTGTCTCAGAGGCTACTATTAAAAGCGCCTTTCCCTTAGAGGACACTACATTTGATATTATAACTTCTAAACTCAAAGAGAAGGTAGACAAAGATATAAAATTTACAAGAGAAGAAGATAATTCTTTAATTTCCGGTTTATTAGTTAATATAGGAAGTGTGGTGATTGATGCCAGTCTAAAATGGATAATAAAAGAGAAAGCGCGTCAGCTTTTAAATGATAATGAGCAGGTGTAGTGGCAGAGATAAAGATGGGCGATAGTTTAAACAGAAAGGTTGATTACTCAGTAGATGTTCGTGAGGTAGGTACTGTAAAATCTGTTCAGAAGTTTATCGTTTTTGCCACAGGGATGCCTAGCTGTGTAAATGGCCAGATGGTTGAGTTTGCTACCGGTCTTAGGGGGTTGGTAATTGGGTTTATTGAAGATGAAGTGCAAATACTTGTCTTAGGTTCGGCAACAGAGATAAAAGCAGGAGATGAGGTTTATAATAAAGGCGAATTTCTCTCTCTCCCTGTTGGGGAATCTTTTTTAGGCAGGGTAGTAGATAGTCTATGTCAGCCTCAGGATGGTGAAGGCCAGATAAAAGCTGATACGTTGTACCCTGTTTTTAGAGATGCACCAGGCGTGTTAGATAGAGTTCCGGTGGAAAGGACACTTGAGACAGGAATTCTTACTATTGATGCTACCATTCCCATTGGTAAAGGACAGCGTCAGTTGCTTATTGGCGACAGATTAACAGGTAAAACCACAGTAGCTCTTGATACAATACTTAACCAAAAAGGCAAAGATGTCATTTGCATATACTGTTGTATTGGTAAACCATATTCTAGTTTAGTGAAGATAATAGATACGCTCAAGGATAAAGAGGCCCTTTCCTATACAACAGTGGTAAGTGGAGTAGCTTCTACTTCGCCAGGAGAACAGTATCTTGCTCCCTATACTGCGTGTATGTTGGGAGAATATTTTATGCATAATGGGAGGGATGTTTTAGTTGTTTTTGATGATTTGACTCGTCACGCCTGGGTTTACAGGCAGATATCTTTGCTTTTAGGAAGAGCTCCCGGCAGGGAAGCTTATCCGGGAGATATTTTTTATCTTCATTCTCAGCTTATGGAGAGGGCAGGTCAACTCAGGCCTGAGTTAGGAGGAGGTTCTCTAACATTTTTTCCTATTGTTGAAGTCCAGCATGGCGATGTAACAGGGTATATTTCCACCAACATAATTTCTATGACTGATGGCCAGATATATTTTAGTACGCAGCTTTTTAATAAGGGTTTCAGGCCGGCTATTGATTTGGGGCTTTCAGTTTCCCGTATAGGAAGCAAAGCGCAGTGGCCGGCAATGAAGGCACTGAGTAGAGATTTGCGTTTAGGATACTTACACTACAGGGAGTTATTGCAGATGACACAATTGCGCGCTACAACTCTTTCTAAAGAAGCAGAGCGTTCATTGAAAAAAGGAGAAATAATTACTCAACTTTTGATTCAGCCAAAAAATGCACCTGTAGATGTTGAAGGGCAAATAGTTTATCTTTATGCTTTAAATATGGGGATTCTTGATAATTTTTCTGCTTCTGAGGTAAGAGATTTCAAACAGTATTGTCTTTACGGTCTTAAACAGGAACATCCCGAAATTCTTTCTCAGCTGAGAGAACAGAAAGTTATCACTGATAGTATGCAGGAAGCACTGTATACTTTTTTACAAAAGTATTTTGTAAAATCAACTTAATAGAGAATATGGCTTTTATTTCTGATGTCAAAAAAGATATGGATTTCTACAAAGATTTATCAGAGCTTCTTAAAGTATTAAAAGGCATTGCTATATCTCAGTTTTATGCTTTTGAGAAGAAAGTTTACTCTTTTGAGAAGTTTTCTTACGCAGTGGAAGGATTCTTGGGCGGCATCAACTTGAAGAATATATCTCATCCTTTTGTTAATCCCACAGCAGACATTGTAGGAATTATTGCTGTAACTTCCGATGCTGGTCTCTTAGGAGGTCTTAATGTGCAAGTAATAAATACGGCATTTAAGGAATTGTCAGAAAAAAAAGGCAAGATAATTGTAGTAGGAGAGAGAGGAAGGATTTATGTAAGAGAGAGAGGTATAAATTGTGTGTATATGGAAGGCATTAAAGAAGATTATGTCTTTGAACAAGCGCAGGCTTTAAGAAACCATATAATAAAAGAAGTGATAAGAGGCAATATGGGAGAGGTTAAGATAGTATATCCTCATGCTTATTCCTTAGCAGTTCAAAAGGTAGAAGTAGAGACTCTATTGCCATATGGTAAGAGTAGCAAAGAGAAGAAACACATAGACATTTATGGGTTTATCTGGGAGTCTCCTGTAGAGAGAGTGGTAGAGTATTTGATTTACTTGTGGATGGCAAAGAGAATTTATGAGATTTTTATGACGAGTAAACTGTCAGAGTTTGCCGCCAGATTTATGCATTTAGAGGACTGTACCCGTAAGATTGAAGAGCTTGACGAGAAGCT
>CAYXBX010000061.1:4311-6402 GCA_964463445.1 uncultured Planctomycetia bacterium | reverse complement strand
TTAAATATCGCCCTAAAAGCTTTTTTATAGGAGCTGTTATTACTATTTTGACTCTCATCGGCTGTGCTATAGGGTTGTGGAGGTTTAGAAAGAGGCGAGGGGATGTTTAAATTATATAAAGATAGTTATAAAAGAGGTCATCAGTTGAAAAGAAAAAATTGAGATGAAGCTCCATAATAAATTATCTATTGTTTATTCTCTTTTTAAAGCAAAATTCTTTAGAGTAAAGATTCCTTTAATTGTAAGCTGGATGATTACCCGCAGATGCAACTTAATGTGTAAGTATTGCAACAATCAACCAGTTTTGGATTCAGACGATATGGATACAGATACTATTTTCTGGATTATCGGTCAATTACGGCAGTTGGGGACAAGGATTATTGTCTTTACAGGAGGGGAGCCTTTATTGAGAAAAGATATAGGGAAAATTATAAATTTTTGTATTAAACAAGACATAATAGTAGCACTAAATTCCAATGGCTATTTTGTAAAAGAAAGAATAAAAGAGATTAAGGGAATAACCCTTTTAAATTTGAGCTTAGACGGCCCTCCGGATATTAATGATAGAGTAAGGGGCAAAAATTCGTTTAATTATGCCGTAGAAGCAGCAAAGATTGCTACCAGTGAGGGGATAAAGGTAAGGTTTACCACTGTTTTAAACAAAATGAATATTAATAAAAAAAGTATTGATTATTTACTGAATGTAGCCAAACAATTTAAAACTACAGTTGTATTTCAGCCAGTGGTAGAAGAATTATTAAGAGGAGAAGGTTTTCATTCTTTAACTTCGTCAAAAGAAGAATACAGAGAGGCAATAGATTATATTATTTCTCAAAAGAAGAGGGGCAAGCCTATAGGGAATTCTTTAACTGTCCTTAAATATTTCAAGAATTACCCCAGCACTAAGCCGGTAAAATGTGCGGGGTATTATATTTATAGAAGGATTGATAATAAAGGGAATATAGCTATTTGTGGAAGGGAAAAGAGGAATAGGGCAGGCAATTGTCTGAAGGATGATTTTAAAAAAGCAGTTTTAGAAGTTGAATTTGTTCGATGTGATAGGTGCTGGTGTGCTTCGCGGTTAGAAATAAATTATCTCTTTTTGTTGCATCCAGAAGTAATCATTAATACAATACGAAAACTAACTTAGAGATGGAAAATAAAAAAATATTAGTTACTGGTGGAAGTGGGTTTTTAGGAAGTAGATTGATTACCAGACTTTGTGAAAGAAATAATCGTGTAATTTTAATCGATAAGAAAGAACCTGAAAGTTTTTCAAAAAACGTGGCTTTTTATAAAATAGATCTTTCCACTGCCCCTTCTTTAAAATTTCTTAAAGATGTAGAATATGCATTTCATTTAGCTGCAGCAAAAGACGCTGCAGGAGAAAAAATATGTTATGCTACTAATGTTAAAGGGACAGAAAACCTTCTATTTTGGCTTGCTAAACAGAGTCCTAATTTAAAAAAAGTGGTATATGTAGGAACTTTGCTCAGCGAAGGGTTTAGGAATAAGGGGGCAGCGTCTTTATATGGGAAAACTAAGTTGTTAGCCGAGAGCGTAATAAAAAATAATTCTTTCAAAATACCTTATCTTATTCTCCGCACCGCAAGGATTTACGGGCCGGGTGATAGAAGGGGGATTTATTTAATCCTGAAGTTTATGCAGAAAGGAATTGTGCCGTTGGTATCGAATATGGAAGAAAGGCTTGCCAGTTTAATTTATATAGATGATGCAGTAGATGCTATGGTTATCTCAGCAAAAAGTAACATTAAAGACAGAATCTATTATTTATCCGATGGTAATATATATACTTGGAAAGCTATTTATGAGATAATGGCCTCTTCTTTAGGAAGAAACTATAATAAATTTTTTAAGGTAGTGATACCTGCAAAAATTATAGAGGCACTTTCTCCCTTTATAAGAAAAGCAGGAAGGCTGGTTAACCCATCTTTGGAAGCACATAGTTTAAGTGAGTTGAGTTCCAAACAATGGATTTGCGATCCATCTTCTTTTTTCGCAGACACAGGGTTTAAACCCAAATATTTACTCAAAGAAGGAATGGGAAAAACTGTAGAATGGTTTTTAAAT
>CAYXBX010000061.1:0-4301 GCA_964463445.1 uncultured Planctomycetia bacterium | reverse complement strand
ACACTATGAAATTTCCAAAAATTTTTTTATTTTGTAGAAGGCAAAAATTGTTAATTAGCCAAAAATGGATATATTTATATATAGCCGATGAAGATGCAGGAGTTACTGTTTCTTCTTAAGGGGTGGGTAGAAATTGTTGTATGTTGTATAATGAATAGAATTCTGCAAGGGGTTAGTTCATTTCCGGGATAGACTTTAAATTTTAAGTTTATTTATGGGCATTCTTTTAGCAAAATCTTAATATTCCCTTTTTAGAAAATAGTTGACTATAGGGAGCCGTTAAGTTATATTAAAATAGGATTAGTGGGTATTAGGAAAAGAATGAAGAAAGCAAAAATATCTTTTGCGGATGCACTAATTATCATTTTAGTTCTGCTCAGCGTAGCGATATTCGGTACTCTTGGGTTCAAAATACTTATGGCGCCCCCCCGGACTTCTCTAATTGGAAAAGATGTTTCCACTGAACCACATAAAAGATTAAGCAGAGATAAAATCGACTATAAGAAATATTATCCTTTACGTCAGGGCGATAACTGGACATATTCGGTAATAGAAGGCGAAGATATGTATGAAGAGAAAGCCAGGGTAGAGGGCAAAGAAATAGTCAACGGAGTAGAAACTGTAAAGATGGTGCATGATAATGAATATGATTGTATAGCTATTGATTCAGAGGGTGTAAAACAATATAAAGGATTCGATGGTGATGAATATTATGTTTTCAACCCGCCAAAATTAGTCTTTCCAAATATAGGAATAGGAGAAGACAAGAGATACTTAGCCGATAGAATACTTTATAGTATTGAAGGTTCAAAGATGGGAGAGGGAAGCGAAAATGGTAAGATAATACTGGAATCAATAGAGGACATAGAGGTTCCCGCAGGAAAATTTGACGATTGCCTTAAATTCTTTGTGGTTTCTGAATGGAAGGATTCAGATGGCAGCCATGGTAAAGATGAATGTACTATTTGGCTTGCTTCTGGTATAGGAAAAGTTTTGGAACAGTGTACAGAAATCGAATACAGCCCGGATGGCGATACAGAAACAGAAACCAGCATTTCTAAACTCATTTCTTATAATATAAAGTAGAAACTGTTATAATTTCTAAAAACTGTTGTTACCCTGGATGACTTAAAGAGAAAGAATAAGCAGAATATTAAATCCACCGCGTTTAATGTTTCTTTCTATTATTATCCCTGCCTATAACAGTAAAAACTTCTTAGGGGAAGCCCTTTCTTCTATTTTTATTCAAAATTATGAAGGATTGGAAGTAATTGTGGTGGATAACGGGTCTTCTGATGGAACCGGCGGATTTATAAAAGATAATTATTCCAAAGCAACTTTGATAACAAACACAGAGAATAGAGGTACATCTTTTGCCCGTAATCAGGGAATAGCTGCGGCTAAAGGTGAATATATAATGTTTTTAGACAGTGATGCTTATCTAAAAGAGGGTTTCTTTGAAAAATTAGAGAAGAGTCTAAAAACATTGTCTGAAGGCGTGGGGGCGGTTTCTCCCAAGATAATTAGAACTGGCTCAGAAAAAGTATTTTCTTGCGGTTTAAAAGTCTCATCTATTTACCGAGTTTTCGATGTGGGTAGAAACGAACCTTCTAAGAACTACATCCATTCTTTTACCGTTGATGGTCCGAATTCCTGCTGTGCGATTTATAAAAGGGAAGTTCTTGAAGACATAAAAGATGTTAATTACTTTGATGAAGATTTCTTCTTTCTTTTTGAGGATGTGGATTTAGCTTTACGTATGAAAAAGAAAGGATATAAATGTTTATTCGTTCCAGAACTTGTGTGCTACCACTATAGTGGTGGTTCAGGGACACCTTATGAGTATCGGCGCTTTTTGTGTTTCAGGAACCGCTGGTTTATGGTTTTAAAACATAATAGAGGAATCTACATTTTCGTTTTTCTATTAAGAAGTTTTATCTATGATTTTGTGCGTACTCTTCACTTTACCCTGACTAACCGTTATTCCCTGAAAGCAGTAGAAGAAATACTATCTTATAGAAGAAAGATATCAAGGAGAGAAGGACAAGGTGAAAAGAATAATTATCTTTAATGCATCGTCTTCTCTTTATGGAGCAGAAAGAGGCCTGCTTAATTTAATAAAAGCGCTTAAGGATGATTTTGAAATTACCGTTGTTATCCCCAGAAGGGGAGTGCTAAAGAATAGGATAGAAAAGATATGTCCTGATGCAGAAGTGATAATATTCCCCCTTGCAGTCTTGATGTCGTCTTCATCGCCACTATATCTATTAAAGTTTATTTTCTTAAATTTCTTTAATTTTTTTTATTTCCTTTTCTACATTAATTATAATAAGATAGATTTAGTTGTTACAAACAGTGTTCTTTTAACTTTTCCTGCTTTGTGCTCCTGTTTCTTGAACAGGCCTCATATCTGGCATATTCGGGAGTTTTTCCCTTCCCGTCTTGTGAATTATTTTCTTGGCCGGTACATAAAAATTTTCTCTTCCCATATTATCTGCCAATCGGAGTTTATAAAGCATAAGTTTGGCCTCAAAAAAAAGGCCAAGGTTATTTATGAGCCATTGGATGAGAGAGAATATAAGGTTTACAGGAAAGAAATAGCAAAAGAACGCCTTAACGTGCATAAAGATACACTTGTAATAACATTAGTTTCAAGAATTCATCCTTCTAAGGGGCAGTATGAGTTTATAGTGAATATGCGAGATGTTTTGAAGAATAATCCCAAATTATCTCTTATAATTGCTGGTGATGTGACGCCGCCTACACCGCGCAATATTAGGTATAAAAGGAAAATTATAGATTTTATAAAAGACTACAATTTAAAAAATATAATTTTAACTGGTTTTACAGACGATGTAGGTCTTATTTATTCCGCATCTGATATATGCATTTTTCCTTTTAAAAGAGAGGAACCCTTTGGCATTTGTGTAGCAGAGGCGTTGAGTTTTGGTAAGATAACCTTTTATCCATTTGAAGGAGGCCTTAGGGAGGTTTATGGTATTTTTAACGATGGTTATGAGTTTATAGTAGAGAATGTTCTTAAAACAATAGAAAATTTTATAGGCACAGAAGACAGATATAAAGAGATAGTCATTCCTCAGAGACTTTCCTTTTCGTGTTATATGCGGGATATAGAGGATACCTATTGTGGTAGTTAAAAAAAAGATACTCTTTATCATTACTCATCTTGAACTGGGAGGGGCGCAGAAAACACTTCTTTCCACCATTAAAGGGCTGGATAAGAATAAATATGAGATTTATCTTTATGCTGGCGATAGGGGATATTTAAAGAGTAATTTCCTTTTTCTTGATTACTTAAAAGTTCATCTTGATTCTTTTCTCGTAAGAGAGATAAATCCTTTTTTTGATTTGGTGTTGTTTCTTAAGTTATTTCTATTTATTAAGAAATATAAATTTGATATTATCCATACGCATTCCCCAAAAGCTTCGGTTTTAGGCCGCTGGGCTGCTTACTTTGCGGGGGTAAAAAATATAATTTATACCGTCCACGGCTGGCCATTTCACCGATTTATGAATCCTTTAGCTTATCATTTCTGTCTTTTCATAGAGAAGGTAAGCGCTAGAATAACCAAGAAAATAATTGTTGTTTCAAGAAGTGATTTAGAAAGAGGAGTAAGAAATAAGATCGCATCTAGAAATAAGTTTTCTTTAATTCATTATGGCATAGACATAGAGAAATTCGCTAAAGTTTCTAAAGAAAAAAGATACAACCCCTCCCCTCCATATACTATTCTTGTCGTTTCTTCCTTAAAACCCCAGAAAGGAATCTTTATTGCTCTTAAGGTCATAAAAATGTTACTTAAAGAAATGCCGGACTTAAAGTTTGTTATTGCTGGGGACGGCCCTTTGAGAAAAAAAGTAGAATATGCTATAGAAAAACTCGGCATAAAGTCAAGTGTTTCTCTGCCAGGGTGGGTTGTTGATATAGAAAGGTTATTTAAAAGATGCGATTTATTTCTTCTTACATCTTTATGGGAAGGATTGCCTGTCTCTTTGATAGAAGCAGTTGTTTCTTGTGTTCCTTATGTGGTTACTAACACAGGAGGCGTTTTGGATATAACAAATGACATTAGGGGAGGAATTGTTGTTAATTCTTTTTCTCCCTCTGACATCAAAGATGCTTGTATTATATTGTTGAAAGAATATAAGAGATGGAGTAAAATTATAAGAAACATAAAAGATAGAGAGAAGATTAATTATTGGTCGTATAATAGAATGATAGACCAGATAATTAGAGTGTATAAAGAATTGGGATGCTAAAATTATTTATTCTTTTTGTA
>CAYXBX010000060.1:0-6585 GCA_964463445.1 uncultured Planctomycetia bacterium | reverse complement strand
CATCAGAGCCATTTCCAAACACTAATTGCTCTTCTTTCACCTTAAGTTTCCTTGCTAATGCCTTGCGCAAATAAAAACAATTTGCCTCAGGATAACGGTTAATATTAGTTATTTCTTTTAAAACCACCTCTTTTATATAGAAAGGAATAAAAGGATTCTCGTTGGAAGCAAGTTTATAAATTTCTTTAAGCTTTAGCTTGCGTTTTAGCTCCTCAATAGGTTTACCTGGCTTATAAGCCTTAAGTTTTCTTAAACTTTTCTTTATAACCATTATCCTCCCTGGGGTAAGAACCTAAAATCTTAAGAAAAGCACATTTTTTCTCAAGAGACTTTAAGGTATTTGAGACATTTTTATTCTCTCTGTGTCCCTCAAAATCCACGAAGAAATAATATTCCCATGGCTTCTTTTTTGAAGGACGCGACTCAATCTTAGTAAGATTTATACCATTCCTCTTAAATGAATTCAAAGCATCATGAAGGGCACCCACCTTATCTTTAATAGAAAAAAGAATAGATGTCTTATCATGTGCACTGGGCAAACTATCGTTCTTAGAAATAACAAGAAATCTTGTAACGTTAGAAGGGGAATCCTCTATGTGCTTTCTAATTTCTTTAAGACCGTAAATAGCTGCAAGGACATGATTGCCAATACACGCAGATTCTTTATCTTTTTTTGCCATTTGTGCTGCTTTTGCAGTAGTAGAAGTCGGTACAAGCTGAGCATTGGGGTATTGACTTATTATCCATCTACGACACTGGGAAAAAACCTGTGGATGGGAGTATATTCTTAAAAGTCTTTTTGTTTCTGATACACGCAGGAGACTATGAAAAACATTAAGAAAAACCTCCGCGCATATCTTAAGACTGGATTCTAGAAACATATCTAACGTATAAGTCACCGCTCCTTCTATAGAGTTCTCTATGGGCACCACTCCATAATCTACTTCGGCCCTTTCAACATGTTCAAAGACTTCCCGTATACTATCACAAGAAAGAAATTGACTACGGGAGCCAAACTTTCTTATTGCTGCTAAATGGGTAAATGTCCCTTCTGGTCCTAAGTATCCGATTTTAACCATAACCCGCAGAGCTCTACATACAGAAAGAATCTCTCTATAGATTACCTCTACGTCTTTACTGCTCAAAGGTCCTTTATTTATTGCCTTTATTTTCCTTAAGATAAGTGCCTCTCTCTCTGGAGAAAATATGCTTATCTTTTTTATGCTCTTAATACGCGCAACAGAAGAAACCAGTTTCGCCCGCTCGTTAAGAAGGTCAACAATTTTTTTATCTATTCTGTCTATGTGACCGCGCAATTTCTTAAGAGACACAATCCACCTCTCTTTCCAATTCCTCTAAAACACTTTTGTTTCCTATATCTACCCACTTACCCTTAAACAAATACCCATAGACATCTGTCTTGCTTATTAACCACTCGATATACTTGCCACTAGCATCACTATTCTCTGTTTCTTGAGCAAATTTGTCAAGATACGCAAGAGACTCCTTTGGAAAGAAATATATACATGTAGCTATTATGTTACTTTTTGGTAAAGATGGCTTTTCTATAAACCTCTTAATCCGCATCTTTTTATCTAAAGTAACTACTCCAAAATTATTAGCAATGCTCTTATCTTGCAATTCATAAAGCCCCACTGAAGGATAAGGACGCCTTTCTAAAGAAGTTTTAGCAAAATCTAAAAAATCCCAGCTAAAGAAGTTGTCCGCCCCTATAATTAACCAGTCATCCTCCCCTTTCTTTTCTAGAACAAAACGTATATCTCCTATTGCCCCTAAGCGTTCTTCCACAGAATTAGTACCATCATTTATGATTGTTATAGGGTGCTTTATCTTTTCTTTCCAATCCATAAATTTCTTATAAAACTTATTGTTAGAAACTACAACTATCTCTTTTATTTCAATCTCTTTGTTTAGTATAACTAATTCGTCTAATATATAATCTATAAGAGCTTTCCCATTTATAGAAATCAAAGCCTTGGGAATATTTAAAGTTAAAGGATACAATCTTGTACCATAGCCAGCAGCTAAAATTAAGCTTTTCATTTTATCCCCTCATAATACTGTAAAAATCATCTTTTAACGCTTCCTTCAGGGCGTTATTGAGATATCTTACCACTTCCTTTGGTGTAGACAAGTTCAGCACAGGGTCAACTATCTTTCTTGCCTCAGAAAATTTTATTTTGTTTATCAACCTCTTAACTATAGGTACGCGCGGAGGCGGCATACTAAACTCATCCAGACCCATTCCAACAAGTAAAAAAGCAAACAAAGCTTCTCCTGCCATCTCTCCACACATACCCACCCATATACCATTACTGTGAGCGACATATATAACATCTCTAATCAGCCGCAACACACCGGGATGGGCCGGTTCATAAAGATAAGCTACTTTTTCATTAGCCCTATCTACTGCTAAAGAATATTGAATTAAGTCGTTAGTCCCGATACTAAAAAAATCGCATTCTTTAGCCAGAATATCAGCTGTCAAAGCAGCAGAAGGCACCTCAATCATAACCCCTACAGAAATATTCTCATCAAAGCTTTTACCTTCTTTCTTAAGTTCCTTTTTACACTCCTCAAGAACCATCTTTGCCCTTCTCAACTCATCAACCCCAGAAATCATAGGAAACATTATCTTTATATTTTTATCCACAGAAGCCCTTAATATGGCCCTTAATTGTACTTTAAAGATATCTGGCCGCGCCAGACAAAATCTTATTGCTCTCCACCCTAAAAAGGGAGCAAACTCCTGGGGTACTTCAGGGCGGGAAAGAAATTTATCTCCTCCTATATCCATTGTTCTTATAATCACAGAATGAGGTTTTACTTTCCTGGCCACATTAGTATATGCTTTAAACTGGTCTTCTTCGGAAGGCAACTGGCTTTTCCCTAAAAAAATATACTCTGTCCTGTAAAGCCCTACCCCTTCGGCGCCAAAGTTTTCCAGTAAGGGTAACTCTTCAGGTAGCTCAATATTGGCAGAAACAATAAGCTTTCTTCCATCCAACGTCTGAGACTTAAGTTTCCTGGGCGCAGCAATTATCTTAGTGGCGCGTCTTATTTGAGTGAACTTCTTCTGATAAGCTTTAATTGTCCTTTCTGTAGGATTTACAATAACAATACCTTCAGCACCATCAAGAATAATGGATTCTCCTCCTTTTATATACTGAGTTGCTACTTCAACACCCACTATAGCAGGTATACTCAGGTTACGTGCTAGTATTGCTGTATGAGAGGTACTCCCTCCAATATCAGTAATAAACCCTACAATTTTATCCTTTGGTAAAACAGCAGTTTCTGCAGGAGATAAGTCATGAGCAACTACAACAACTTTTTCCTTAATGTCGTAAATCTGGGGCAATTCTTTCTTAAGCAACTTTCTTAATACTCTCTTACCTATATCTCTTATATCTGCTGCCCTTTCCTTCAAATACTCATCATCAATATTAACTAAAGTATCTATGTATTTTTTTATACTCTGAGAAAAAGCATACTCTACATTCACTCTTTTCTTTATCTGCTGGATAACATCTTCTATTAAAACTCTGTCTTCGAGTACCAACAGATGGGCTTCAAAAATCTTTGCTTCGGAGAAGCCAAGCTCTCCTGAAATCTTCTGCTGTAGGTTAACAATCTCTTTCCGGGTAGCAATCAGAGCCTCTTCCAACCTATATATTTCCCGTGAGATTTCTTCATAAGAAATCTTTCTCTTGGGAATAAAAAATTCATCCCTGTCCAAGCAATAAGCTTTACCAAAAGCAATACCAACAGAAGCCGCTATACCTTTTAACCTAACCACCTTCACCCTCCAGGAATTTCCTCAACTCACTGGCTGCTTCTTTTGCATCGTTGCCTTCAAGAATTAAACGTATCTTGGTTCCCTTAGCTATACCTAAACTTAACACAGCAATTATAGATTTACCGTCAACAACCTCTCCATCCCTTTCTATCTTCACTGCTGAGTCAAACTTATTGGCAATCTGCACAAATATAGCAGCGGGTCTAGCGTGTAATCCGTGAATATTGTTTACAACAACTTCCTGTTCGAGTCTCTCCATCTTCTCTTCCAGTTATTATATGTATTAAGAATAACTTTAGCCGTCCTATAAGGATCGTGACGCAAATAATCCGTTCTACTTGCTAAACTGTCTTCTATAACCACTATCCCCATCCTTTTCAAACGTTTCTTGTCAGGAATAACAGGAAAAGATTTCTCCTGGGAGTATTTCAAAAGCAATTTGTATTCGAGACGCCCAGAGTTTACCAAACAACAATTTACAATTCTATCAGCCGTATGCTTAAAGAGCACCTCTACATGGTCAGCTGCAGTAAAACCATCTGTTTCTCCGTGCTGGGTCATAATATTGCATATATACATTTTCAAAGCGCTGCTCTTTATAATCTCCTCTTTTATGCCCTTTATAAGAAGATTGGGTAAAATGCTTGTAAAAAGGCTGCCGGGCCCTAATATAATAATCTCTGCTTCTCTTATCGCCTCTATTGCCTCAGGGTTAGACTGAACATCCTGTGGTATAATACGAATCTTTCTTATTGGTTTTTCTACCTTAGAGATTTTATCTTCTCCATCCTTAATAGAACCATCTAAATACTCCGCCCTAAGCCTCACTTTATTAAGACTCGCAGGAATTACTCTGCCCCGGATAGCCAAAACTTTACTTGATTCCTCCACTGCTGCTTTAAAGCTGCCCGTAACTTCTGTAAGAGCGGTTATAAAAATATTTCCAAAATTATGCCCTTTCATTCCCTCTCCCTCTCTAAAGCGGTACTGGAATAAATCGCGCATTAGCTGGGGAGCCTCTGCTAGAGAAACCAGACAGTTTCTTATATCTCCAGGGGGCAAAATACCGAATTCCTCCCGCAATCTCCCGGAAGAACCACCTTCATCAGCAACTGTTACAATTGCAGATATGTTGGATGTATACTCTTTTAACCCCTCCAGTATTGTTGATAAACCAGTTCCACCTCCTATGGCGACAATCTTAGGCCCCCGCGCAAGAAATCTCTTCTCATATATAATATCTATCAAATCCTTCTCCTTATGAGGGTATATAGCCTCAAAAAAACTCTTAATGAGATAAGCAATGCCTCCCACGAGAGAGACTACCCCCACTATAAATATCAGATGGGACAAAACCCTAAGAGGAAAATATGTATCTTTTGACAAATGCGATGAGGAAACAAAAATGAGAACAATACCTGTCAAAAGAAGACTTATCCATCGCTTTATTTTCAAGCCGGGATAGAACCATCTTATAATCTTTATAAACTTTCTCATACCTATTTTAACAAGTTGTACTGTCTTATTATCAGATTTATTATCTCCTCTCTATCATTAGCATCTTTAAGTTTTTGGACAAAAGACCTATCCCTTAAAAGTTTCGCTAAATGAGCTAATGTTTTTAAATGCAGGCCTGCCTCTTGCTGATTTGAAAGCAAAAGGACAATAACATAAACCGGCTCATCATCCAAAGCATCAAAGTCGACGCCTTCTTTTGACGTTGCTACACATATCACTATCTTCTTTATGCAATTTAAACGCGCATGAGGCAAGGCAATATGCCCTCCAATAGCAGTTGACCCCATTTCTTCTCGCTGAATTACAGCCTTCAGAATGCTTTTCTTGTATTTTTTGTCAATTTTCTTTATATGACATAGATGGTCAAGCATGGAAGAAATAATACTTTTCTTACTCTTCCCTTTTATATTAAAGAACACATCATCAATGCACAAACCCTCTATAAACTCATCTACCATCCTTACTCCTTCCCCGTATTGTACAATTTACATTCCAAACGGCGATGTATAGCAAAAAACATTTCTTCCCTTTACTATCTATATTAAATTCAAATTGTTCTTTCGTAAATATAGATATTCGAAGTTATAATTTCTTAGGAATGTAGCATTTATAACACAGAGGTTAATGCTGTAAGTCTAAAAGCGAGGGACGGGGCTTGAACCCGCAACCACCACGTTGGCAACGTGGTGCTCTTCCAGTTGAGCTACCCTCGCAAATATAATGTCATAAAATCCTTCCTTTAGATACTTCTAGATACTTTATTCTAAAATAATACTTAAAACTTTTTCCTTAAAAGTTGCGTCTTAGAAGTTTTCAAAGAAATTTTCCCATTAAGACAGTTATAAGCTCTTTTAATATCTCTCTTAGATTACCCGCCTCCCCAGAAGCCTGTATTTATATATTCCTTTTTCTATATGCCGCGGGGGAGAATTGAACTCCCACCCCTTCAGGGACATGGTCCTAAGCCATGCGCGTCTGCCAGTTCCGCCACCGCGGCGGCCACATTCAACAAATTATGCCGTCGCCATTATTGTGACCACCAATCAGCAAAAAAACATCTATCAGGATGACCGCTATCCTTAATCTGTTAATACGTATACTAAAAGATTACTCTCGGAATTCTTTGTTTTTCTCAATGAACAAAATTTCTTCTACAACAACAATCTTTAACCACGCTAAATATTATTGAACCTGAGCCGCCCGAGGCTCGAACTCGGCACTCCCGGCTTAAAAGGCCGGTGCTCTAC
>CAYXBX010000059.1:0-6621 GCA_964463445.1 uncultured Planctomycetia bacterium | reverse complement strand
TTTAATAATTCATCGATTAATTCCCTCTCCGCCATCAAAAATACTCTTTATAAATGTTAACTATCTTATCCCAAAAAGAACATCCCAAAGTATCTCTCTCAAGAAACGGCCTCTTGCCATAATACACACACCCAAAAGAAGAATGTCTTTTATTTAATAAATTGCTATTGGAAATATTCATATCAAAACAATCCCTTATAAAGTCGTAAAACCCCTCCTTACCAGAAAAGGCACCCAAGAAAACTACCCTCCATTCTCCATCCTTTGAAGCCTCTGCGATATCATCTACAACCTTAATTAACCTCTCCCTAACAACACCTTTTACAATACCACTAATGGTAGCAACGCTAATATTAAAATATTTATCCTCATCCTTAATAGTTATCTCCTTCTCAAATGGTATCTCGCTAAAGGATACATAGTTTGCAATTAAATTTCTTATAATACCTTCCGACAAACCAATCCTCTTGGACACTTCCCTTACAATACTATCCTCTCCAAATTCATAAATCTTCTCAAACAATATGCGCCTGCCTAGGAAACAAGACAATAAAGTGTTCTTCTCTTTTATATTAACAATAAAAGAGTGCATATTTGAACAATCGTCATACACTGTTGCATAGTCTGCAATACTTTCGTAAACAAACCCAGAAAATCTAAGGTCAACATTATTAAAACAGTCTTTAAAAGTATCGTATAAACTAGAATCAACGGATATAAGCATGGATTTTAGAAAAATATTTTTTGCCCATTCCCCTAAAGGTTCATTATAAAAAATATTTTTGCCTATTCTATACTCCAGAACCAAATGATGAATACAGTATTCATTTAACTCCAAAACAATATTCTCAATCTGTCTCTTGGCAAACTGAATATCTCGTCTGGTTAACTTTTTCTCTCCACTATGTAAGCTCACAGGAACAGTATCCTCTGCTATTCTCATCTTTGCATACTCCTTAGGCACCTGAAAAAATATACCATCCGTCCTAAAAGAATGCTCCTTTTCCTGCTGGAATATAAAATCTCTTATAGCATCAATATTAGCTGCAATAATATCTCCTAAATTTATCCCCTTATAAGACAACCTCTGTTCTTTATCAATACAAGAAATTATTTTATTTTTTTCAATTGAAACAAATGAAAAAAATAGGCGCCCCTTCTCTAAACTTAAACCTGCATAAACTCTCATTGCAAAACTTTACCATCTATTACCTACATATATATTATCATCGCTTGTAGCATATCTTAAATCTATATAGCGTAAGGAATCAACTTTGTTATTGTACCTATTTTCCAGCAACCTCTTAAGAAGAAAAAGTTTCCTCTTGAAATCACCTTCTCCCATAATTATATTAACATCATCTATAAAGAAGGAAATACTGTAGGGTAAAGTCGCATTTATAGTACTTATCTTGCACTTCTCTAATAAACCACTCTTATTCAGCTCGTCGATAAGACTATAAGCCAACTCAATCCGTTTATCTTTAACAATTCTGCCCTCCTCTAAAGACGAGTCATAATCATCAATTTCAATAATAAAAGCATCCGGATAAGGACTTTTAAGACGCCTTTTCAACAAAACTCTTTCCTTATCAAGAAGATAAAATCCATCTTTTTTAATCTGGGCAAAGGGAATTCTTTTTTCAGCATATATCTTAATAAAAGAAGGAAAAACCTTTCTGACATAAACCTCTTTTATATCCCGATGCCTTCTTAATAATTTACCCCGTATCATTTCTGTATCTACATGGAATATTGATTTGCCTTTTATTTCTTTTTTTATATCTTTGTCAATATCTATATTTGCTTCAATGGTTTCTACTTTAAACAACGAAGAGGAAAATAGCTTAAAAGAAAAGAAGAGCAGAGCCCCTGTAACCAAAAAAACAGAAAAAATCTTTCCTATTCCTAAAGGAGTGATTCTTTTTTTCTTACCAATACTGTTAGACTTTCTGTTCCGCTTTTTCCTCATACCTTTCTAAAGACAATTTTATCATTCTAAGTATAAGTTCATCAAAACTTATACCTCGCACACTGGCAGAAAGAGGTAAAAGACTATGAGAAGTTAGGCCAGGAATGGAATTAACCTCTAAAACAAAAGGATTGTTATTCCTGTCCAGCCTAATATCGACACGAGAGAAATGTCTACACCCAAGGCTTTTGTGTGCACGTTCGGCTATCTCCATAATCTTTTTACAGACATTCTCACCCAAACGAGCAGGTGCTTCAAATTCAACCATCCCGTCACTATATTTACTGATAAAATCAAAATACCCTTTCTTAGGAATAATCTCAACAACACTTAGTGCCTCATCATCCAATATACCTACAGTAAGCTCCTTTCCTTCTATATAATCTTCTATAATCAACTTATCACTTACTTTAAACGCCTCTGAAATGCCCTTTTCCCATTCCTTAAGACAATTAACTATAAAAACACCAATACTTGAACCAGAGTAATAAGGCTTTATAACCCTGGGAAAATAAGACGGTGCAATATAACGCCCCCCTTTCTCTAAAACGTAAAAATTAGGAGTTGGGATGCCACAGCCAATAAAGATTCTTTTCGATATTATCTTGTCCATCGCTCTCCTGCTAGCCAGGGGCCCCGATCCTGTATAGGGAACCTTAATACTCTCCAGTATCTCTTGAACCCTCCCATCTTCTCCAAACTCTCCATGAAGGGCAATAAAGGCTATTCCTATATCTCTTTCTAAAAGAATCCCCCTGACTTTGGCGGGGTCATCGGTATCTATAACCACTTCCTCTACATTTAATCCTTGTCTCTTAAGGGCTAAGAAAGCCTCTTTACCGGAAAGAAGAGAAATTTCTCTCTCAGAAGACACGCCTCCTTCCAATACACCTATCTTAAGGTCCTTTATATTTCCTAAATCTTTTAAATTCTTTAACATTCCCATCTGATAACTTCTTCTTCCAGCTCTATCCCAAATTTTTCGCAAACCCTCTCTTTTACTAATTCAATAAGATATACAACATCTTTAGCTCTTGCTTTACCTCGGTTTATTATGAAATTAGCGTGCCTTAATGATATCTGGGCATCTCCTACCATAAACCCATTAAGGGCACACATATCGATTAAACGTGCAGCGCTTACCCCAGAAGGATTCTTAAAAATACAGCCCGCAGAAGGAAAAGAGAACTCCTGAGAAGCCATTCTTTTCTTCATATAAAATCCAACTCTGTCTTTAACCTTCCTGTCTTTCTCCAACTTTAACTTTACCTCAATAACTATCTTGCTCCTCAGAGAAGAAAAACGATAGCCAAATTTTATTTCACTGCTCTTTATATTCTTTATTTCTCCGTTTTCCGTAATAACAGTAGCTTCTTCAATCAGGGAACAAAAACTCTTACCAAAAGAAGAAGCATTCATCGCTGCCATACCCCCAACAGTCGCAGGGATACCTGATAGTTCCTCTAAACCTTTAAGGTTACAAGAAATAGCGTAAGCAATTAATTTTGACAAAGGAGTCCTTGAGCCCACACAAACAATGCACTCATCTAATCTTTTTATAAAACTAAACTCTTCCCCTAAAGTCACAACTGGCTTATTAATTGTAGCGTCAGATATAAGTAAATTTGACCCTCCTCCTAAGAAATGGAAATCTTTTCCTTTAACAAAACTATCTCTAATAAACTCCTGCAAGCCATCGGTACTGTGAGCTACAAACAAATAAGATGCTTCTCCGCCAATTCTAAAAGTAGTAAATTCCCTTAAAGAAACTCTCCTTCTTATCTCAACATTCTCCTTTACTATCATTTCATACCTTAATATTGTATTTTTCTTTCAACAAAAACTCTCTTACAATACTCTCCATAACTATATTTATATCACCTGCCCCCAACCCTATTACTGCATCACCCTCTTGTAGCAAAAGAGGCACCTTCTTAGACAACTCCTCTTTAGGGATATAAACTGTGTTCTTGAAACTATTCCTAATCTCATTGGCAAGAAATACACCGCTTATATTATCTTGATACGGCTCCCCTGCCGCATATATATCAGTCACAACAAGATAGTCACAGGAATAAAAACATTGTGCAAATTTTTTATATAACAATTTAATCCTACTGTAACGGTGAGGCTGAAAAACTACAACCAATCTTCTTTTAAAAAACTGCTTGGCTGCTTTCAGTGTTACCTCTATCTCCTTCGGATGATGAGCATAATCATCAACAAAAATTACCCCTCCTATATTGGCTTTCAGTTGAAACCTGCGATAAGTACCTTTAAACTTCTTAAGTAAAGGAATAATTTTATCTATATCTACTCCCAAATGTCCACATATGGCTAAAGCTGCCAGAGCATTTAATACGTTGTGCTCTCCCACCAAAGAAAGCTCAATCTCAGAAAACTTCCTATCTTTAAAATAAAAGTCGAAAACGGTCAAATCTCTAAATAATCTTATATTTTTTCCTCTAACATCATTGTGTTTACGTAAGCCATAGAGACAAGATGGAACTTTTCTCATCAAAGATACTACATTGCTATCATCGCCACACCCAATAGCAAGAGATTTTGCATTAATGATAAATTCATGAAAACTATCAAGAAGATTATCAAAGTTTTTATAATAATCCAGATGTTCATAGTCTATATTGGTAACGACAGAAATCCAACTGTTATAGCATAAGAAACTGCCATCGCTTTCATCTGCTTCAATTACAAATAAATCTTTTCCGCTCCATGCTGACTTCCCAAAATCTAACGCCACCCCTCCAACAAATACATTCGGATTGTATCCTAAACTCGTCAGCACAAATGCTGTCAAAGCACTAGTTGTAGTTTTTCCATGGCTTCCGCTTATAACAATATTCTTATCATTCCAAGAAATCCAAGACAATAATTCTGCCCGCTTAACAACCTCTATTCCTCTTTTTATTGCCTCCAAAATTTCAATATTATCTTCCTTCACAGCAGAAGAATAACATAAAAGTTGGGCATCCTGAATATTTTCTCTCCTGTGGCCAATATAAACGGGAAAAGATTTCTCTTTTAACATTTTTGTGTTCCTGCTCTCTTTTATATCTGAACCGCTAACCGTAAATCCTCTATCTTTAAGCAGTAAAGCTAAAGCGGTCATACCCACACCACCTATCCCCACAAGGTGTATCCTTCTTATAGTATTAAGTTTTCCTTTCATTCACATAAAATTATATAAAATTTTTGTAGAACTCTTTGCAACTTACACAAATATCAAGCTTCCTTAAATTATCTCTGATTCTTAACCTCTCTTCTTTATTATCCAACAATCTTTCTATAAAACCTTTAACTTTATCAAATGAAAAATTTTTCTGGTCTACCACATAACAGGCTTTCTTCTCCTCTAAATAACGAACATTGGCATACTGATGACTCCCTGCACCAGGATAAGGCACAATTACCGCCGGAATTCTATAAAATACTACCTCTGCAGTACTCAGAGCGCCTCCTCTGCAGACCACAATATCTGTTGCAGAATATAGAATTCCTATATCCTTAAAGAAATCATAAACTAAAGCTTTTCTGTTTATTTTACCATAAAATTCCACAAAATCAGAGTATTGTTTAAAGCCTGTAATGTGAATAACAGAAAACTCAAGGGCTGAACTCTCTATAAACCTCTTAAAAAAACTATTAAGAAACCCTGAGCCCTGGCTTCCTCCAAAACACATAATAACAGGAAGAGCAATATCCAAACCCAACTTCCTTTTTGCGTTTTCCTTATCATATTTTGTTAAATCATCTCTTACAGGAACTCCTATATATCTAAATCTCTTATCACTTACATACGGCATGCCCTTATAAACTTTATCTACAAATAGAGAAAGAAATCTATTTGCTTTGCCCATAACAACGTTTGGCTCATAAATCACCGTTTCTATAAGGAAAAGGCGCGATAAAAAAACAATAAAGAAAGTATCCCTTCCTCCAAAACCGATTACTTTATGAGGACGTACCTTAATGATTAAAATAAAAGCCTCAAACATTCTAAAAACACCCTCCAAAATAACATTTCTAAAGTTCAAGCCTCTCCCATATACAGTAAAACCTTCTTTTTCTAAAAGGTTCTTAAAATATACTGAGGGGACAAAGAAAAAAATATCTCCACTTTTTATAAATCTTGCAATACACCTGGCGGGAAAAATATGCCCCCCACTTTTATCGCATGCCAGGATAATCCTCATAGACTCTACTCACATTAAAAAATATACCTAGAAGAAGATAGTGAACAAGCAGACTTGTCCCCCCATAACTTACAAAAGGAAGCACTATTCCTTTTGTAGGGAAAAAACCACAACTTACCCCCACATTAATCACAATTTCCAGAGCAAACATTACACTCAATCCTATACAGAAATACCGAAAAAACTCATCGCCAATCATACAGGAAATCTGAAACATCGCCATAAAAACAAGGAAATATAACAAAAGTATACTCAAACTCCCTATAAGGCCAAACTCCTCTGCAATCATAGAGAAAATAAAGTCGGTATGGGCAGCTGGAAGAAAAAATAACTTCTGTTTGCCCTTCCCCAAACCCACCCCGAACAGACCTCCCTCACCAAAAGCAATCTGAGACTGGACAATCTGAAAGCCGCTTCCTTTGGGGTCTTCCCAGG
>CAYXBX010000058.1:0-6669 GCA_964463445.1 uncultured Planctomycetia bacterium | reverse complement strand
GATAATTAAGGAAGTTATACCTCTTATTGAAGAAGAAAGAAACTGCAAATGTAAAGAAACTCTAAAGAATTCTATTGTTACACCAAAGAAATTTATCCCTAAAAGAAAGAAAGAAGAACTCAAGATACTCTTAAAGAAATATTTATAACGCTATGGATTACCGCAATACTCTTAATCTGCCCAAAACAACATTCTCTATGAAGGCTAATCTAGCGTCTTTAGAGCCAAGAATACTTTCCTTTTGGGAGGAAATTGGTATTTATCAGCGTCTAAGAGAGGAGAGGAGCAAGAAAAAGAAGTTTATACTTCATGACGGTCCTCCTTATGCTAACGGTCTTATTCATATAGGGCATGCCCTTAATAAGATTTTAAAAGACATTGTTATTAAGATAAAAGGTATGTTGGGTTATGATACCCCTTTTATTGTAGGATGGGATTGCCATGGTTTACCTGTAGAACATCAGTTGTTTAAAGAGCTTAACAGGAGTAAATCCGAAGTTAATGTGGTGGACTTTAGGAAGAAGGCCAGGCATTTTGCTTTAAAGTATGTGGATTTACAGAGGGAGGATTTTAAGCGTTTGGGAGTGTTCAGTGACTGGGAAAAGCCTTATCTTACGTTATCCAGTGACTATGAGTACTGGGTATTGTGTCTCTTGAAAGAGCTTGTTTCTTCAGGATATGTATACAGAGGAAAGCGTCCTGTCAACTGGTGTATAAAGTGCGAGACAGCTTTAGCAGAGGCAGAAGTTGAATACGCAGATAAAGAGTCTCCTTCAATTTATTTTCTTTTTAAAGTAATTAATTCGAAAGGCAAATTTGATGATGACAATGTGTATTTTTTGATATGGACAACAACTCCTTGGACGCTTATTTCCAATGTTGCGGTAGCGGTGCATCCTGATTTGGATTACGGGGTTTATGACTATAATGGAAAGTCAATACTATTTGCTGTTTCTTTATGTAGTTATTTAGAAGAAAAGCTGGGAATAGCCTTGAAGGAGAAAAAAATATTTAGAGGAAAGGACTTAGAGTTCATTGTTCTATCTCATCCTTTTATGGGGAGGGAGTCATTAGTTGTTAATGCAGACTTTGTTTCCAGAGAGGAAGGAAGCGGCTGTGTGCATATAGCCCCGGGGCATGGGCAGGAAGATTTCTCTCTGGTAAAGAAGTACAAATTAGAAATAATTATGCCTCTTAATGAGAAGGGTATCTTTACTGAGGAAGCAGGGAAATTTTCTGGTAAAGACATTGAAGAAGCAGGCAATCTGGTTATCGAGGAGCTGCGAAAAAAAGACCTTCTTCTTAAGCACGAACATATTACCCATTCTTATCCTCATTGCTGGCGGTGTAAGAACCCTATTGTGTTTAGAGCTACTTATCAGTGGTTTTTAGATATAGAACATGAGAATTTACGGCAGAGGGCTCTTAAGTCTATAGAGAGTGTTAAGTGGGTTCCTTCTTCGGGAATTGAAAGAATGAGAAGCATGTTGACGACGAGGCCCGATTGGTGTTTATCGCGCCAAAGACTATGGGGAATTCCTATACCCGCAGTTAAATGCAAAAACTGCGGTAATATCATGCTTGATGAGAGGGTTATAGACAAAGCTGCTTCTGTTTTTAGGGCAGAAGGTTCAGACAGCTGGTTTATAAAAGATGTTTTCTGTTTTCTGCCTGATGAGTTTAAATGTTCAAATTGTGGAGGAAGAGACTTTGATAAGGAGAATGACATACTCGATGTCTGGTTTGAGTCAGGAGCGAGTTTCTTAGCGGTAGTAAAGAGCAATGAAGACTTGCGTTTTCCTGCAGATATGTATCTTGAGGGAAGTGACCAGCATAGGGGGTGGTTTCAGGTTTCTTTGATTCCCTCTGTAGCAAGGTACAATGAACCTCCTTTTAATACTATCTTGACCCATGGGTTTGTTGTTGACGGCGAAGGAAGAAAAATGTCTAAATCTCTGGGAAATGTTATTTCTCCTCAGGAGATTATTAAACAATATGGAGCTGAGATTCTTAGATTATGGGTTGCCTTTAGCGATTATTCAGAGGATATAAAGCTATCCAACCAGATAATAAAACAGCTTATAGATATTTATAGAAAAATAAGAAATACTTTAAGATTTATTATGGGAAATCTTTATGATTTTGATGAGGATAAGGATTCAATGAAAGATGAAGAATTAATATTGTTAGACAGATATATGCTTTATAAAACAAAATTGTTTGTTGTTGATGTTATAAAAGATTATGAGAATTTTAGTTTTTATAAGGTAGCTCAAAAGGTTTTCAATTTCTGCAATCTTGATTTAAGTTCTTTCTATCTTGACATATTAAAGGATAGATTGTATACTTATTCCCCGACATCAAAGGAAAGAAAATCAGCTCAGAACGTTCTTTATTATATACTTAGAGTTCTTTTAAAAGTTATTGCACCTATCTTGTCTTTTACGGCAGAGGATGCTTTTGTTTCATTTGAGAACTGGAAGGATAAAAAAGAGTCAGTATTTCTTCACAGCCTTGTCGAAGAGAAAGAGAAAACAGAAGTGGATAGAAATATTATTGTTGAGGGAGAGAGAATCTTAGCTTTAAGAGACGAAGTTTTGAAGGAGATTGAGAAAAAAAGAGAGAAGGGTATTATTGGCAGTTCCCTAGAGGTAGGGGTTGATATTTATTGCGGGGAGAATGATTACACATTTTTAAAAAGATACGAGGATACTTTAAGAGAAGCGTTTATCGTCTCTGGTGTTAGAGTAAGAAAAGGGAATTTTAGAATAGAAGTTAACAAGGCAGAGGGAAATAAATGCTTACGTTGTTGGAATTGGCGCAGGGATGTGGGCAGTGACGAGGATTATCCTGATTTGTGCATGCGTTGTGTAAATGTTTTGAAAGGAGGAGGGAATAACTGTGAGGGGAAAGATAACAACAAAAACTAGGGCAGAGTCTTCAAGGCGCAAGAAAAACACAAAGAAGAGAGTAAAGCCAAAAAGGTTCTTGGCTAAAGATTTAAAAGTATTCAGAGAGATTCTTATAAATCTTAAGGAAGATTTGCTTAATAAAATAAGAGACATTTCTGAAGATACTCTTATGAAGTCCCAGAAGGATATTTCCGGTGATATTTCTGGTTATAGCCTGCATATGGCAGATGTAGCAAGTGATAACTATGAAAGAGACTTTAATCTTAATCTCATGTCGAATGAACATAAGATACTTTTCCAGATAGATGAGGCCCTTAAGAGGATAGAAGATAAGACCTACGGGATATGTTTATCCTGCAACAAGAATATTGCCAAAGGACGCCTGAAGGCTATCCCCTATGCGCGCTATTGCGCAAAATGCAAAGAGAGGTTAGAAAAGGAAAACAGGATATAAGATGGGGTAGCCGCTATAATTGGTTTTGTCGTATTCACCTTAGATTATTTTATAAAGAGTTTTCTTAAAAACCATTTTTCCTTCCACACTATTCTCATAATTAAAAACGTTTTTCATATAACAGTTGTTTTTAATAAAGGCGCAGCCTTTGGTATATTAAAAGGCTATTCAAATTTTTTAATATATGCAGGGTGCGTTTTTGTTGTTATATTGGTTGCAATGGCGCAAAAAGAGAAGCAAAAAGGATTGCTGCCTAAATTATCTTTTGGGCTGATTTTAGGAGGAGCATTGTCTAACCTTTTTGATAGAATATTTTACGGGTACGTAGTTGATTATATAGACATAAGAATATGGCCTGTATTTAATCTCTCCGATATGTGTATAAGTATAGGGGTAGGGCTTATGCTTTTTTATTCATTTGCAAGGAGTGAAAAAAGAATTTCATATAAGTAGATTAGATAAGGGAGTAAGACTGGATAGGTTTATCTCGCTGAGGGTCCCAGAATTATCACGCACAAAGATAGGCAAGATGATTGAGGGGGGAAGCATTCTTGTTAACGGCGAAAGAAAAAAACCAAGTTATCCTTTGAAGGAAAAAGATTTGATTACTGTTTTCTTCCGTCAAACCGAAACACCTTTGCTTAAACCCTACCCTTTAGATATTGATATTGTATATGAAGATGAAGATATTATTGTAGTTAATAAGCCGGCTAACTTGGTAGTTCATCCCCCTTCTTTAGCCTGCCAAAACACTTTAGTAAATGCCCTTATATACATGAAAAAAGAATTATCTTCTGTAAATCCTGAACGTCCGGGAGTGGTGCACCGTCTCGATAAAGAGACAACAGGTATTATGGTGCTTGCAAAGAACAACTTAAGTCACCTTAAGCTTATTGAGAGTTTTAGAGAGAGAAAAGTTAAGAAGGAGTATCATGCGATAGTGTGGGGTGTTATAAAAAGAGACAGGTTATCGATTGATTTGCCTTTAAGGAGAGATAACAGGAACAGGCTTAAGATGAAAGTAAGTATGTTTAGGGCAAAAAGTGCCATAACCCATATCGAAGTAATTAAGAGGTTTAAAAGGTTTAGTTATATAAGGATTGTTATCCTTACAGGCAGGATGCATCAGATAAGGGTTCATATGAATTTCTTAGGGCATCCTATTTTAGGCGATAAGAAATACGGAAGGAAAGACAGCTATGATAATTTATTTCTTCATTCTTTTAGGCTGGGTATTTATCATCCAGGGACAGATAAGTTTATGGAGTTTAAGGCACCCTTACCTTTGTGGTTCAATGATATTATAGAAAAAGATGGTTAAGATAAATCCTTTTTCAAGCGTTAAGTCACAAATTAATATTCCAGCGGACAAATCTATCTCTCATAGAGCAATCTTTATATCCTCTATTACCAGAGGGAAAACAACGATAAAGAACTTTCTTAAGAGTAACGATACATATGCCTCTCTGGATTGCATGAGGAGATTGGGAGTGGAGATAAAGAAGCTGTCCGAAAATAAATTTATGGTTGTATCGAAGGGAAAGTATTTTTCGGGGAAGAAAAAAGTTTTATTAAATGCGGAACAATCCGGGACCACCTTGCGTGTTATAAGCGGCCTTTTGGTGGGTCAGAATTTCAGTACAAAAATAGAGGCAAAAGGGTCTTTAAGAAAGAGGCCAATGAAAAGGATTACCGAACCTTTAAGGCTTATGGGAGCAGATATAGAAGGGGCAAAAAGAAGAAATGAGGAATTTCCTCCTTTGTGTATAGAACCGGTTAGAAGATTAAGAGCGATAGATTATAAACTCCCCGTAAGTAGTGCTCAAGTTAAGTCTGCGATTATTTTTGCTTCTCTTTTTGCAGAGGGGATAACAAAGATAAAGGAATATACACCTTCAAGAGACCATACAGAAAGAATGTTGAGGTATTTTAGAGCTCCTCTTAAGAAAGAAAAAAACATTGTTTATTCAAAGGAGACAGAATTAGTTAGTCCTGGTGAAATATTTATCCCGGGTGATTTTTCTTCTGCTGCTTTTTTTATTGCTCTCGGTGTTCTCTTAGAAGATTCAGGAATTCATATCAAGAAGGTTAATGTCAATCCCACAAGGATTGGGTTTTTAAATGTATTAAAAAGAATGGGGGCTCGCATCAGGTTAACAGAAAGAAAAAGTTATTTTGAACCATACGCAGACATTATAGCCAGTTCTTCATCGTTGCGTTCAACTATTGTAAAGAAGAGGGAAATTCCCCTTATGATTGATGAGTTGCCTATTCTTTTTGTGTGTGCTGCTTTTGCAAAAGGTGTAACTGTAATTTATGGGCTAAAGGAACTCAAGGTAAAAGAGGCGGACCGTATTAATTCTATGGTCTATAACTTAAAGCAAGCAGGAGTTGACATAAAAGCTTATCCTTACCGTAATGATTGGTGTGTTGCGATTAAAGGCTTGGGTAGCAATAGGAGGAAACTTAAGAGAGCATCATTTAAGAGCTTCTCTGACCATCGTACAGCGATGAGTATGATAATTATGGCTATAGCTTCAAGGGCGGAATGTACTCTTGATGAGGTAAATTGTATAAATAAATCATTTCCCGGTTTTATAGATACTATAAACTTTTTACATAAGGGAACAGTTTCTTTATGCAAATAGCTAAGTTTATTTATAAGCAAAGAGAGAATTGGGGTATCATAAAGGGCGAGGCTATAAAAATTATGAGAGACTCCCCTTTTAGGAGAGTAAAGTTGACAGAAAGGACGATACCTTTGAAGAAGGTAAAACTGCTGGTTCCTGCTGAGCCTACAAAGATAGTTCTTGTGGGTTTAAATTATAAAGACCATGCAAAAGAGCTTAAGATGAGGATTCCCAAAGAACCAGTTATTTTCTTAAAACCACCCACAGCTTTGATAGCCCACAGAGAAAAGATTGTCTACCCCAGCGGTTCAAGGAGGCTTGACTACGAAGCAGAGTTGGCGGTGGTAATTAAGAAAAAAGCAAAAAATATTTCTTTTAAGAAAGTAAAAAATTATATACTTGGCTATACATGTTTAAATGATGTCACTGCGCGAGATTTACAGAAAAGAGATATTCAGTGGACAAGGGCTAAGTCTTTTGATACTTTTTGCCCCTGTGGGCCGTATCTTGAAACAGATGTTAATCCTTCCAAACTAAGAATAAAAGCTTACCTTAATGGTAAACTTAAGCAAGATTCTTCTACAAGTAATTTTATTTTCTCCGTAGAAGAGATAGTTTCTTTTATTTCTAAAATAATGACACTTAACCCCGGCGATATAATTTCTACAGGTAC
>CAYXBX010000057.1:0-6682 GCA_964463445.1 uncultured Planctomycetia bacterium | reverse complement strand
CTAAAAGGATTAGCGAGAAGGAGGAATTAAGGAGGGTGCTTCCTGTTATTAAAATCTTAAAGAAAAGATTCCCTCGCATACTTATCTCAGTAGACACTTATAAATATCGAGTGGCAAAGGAAGCAGTAGGCGCAGGAGCGGATATTGTTAATGATATAACCGCCTTAAGGCACTCTCCTTCAATAGCCAGTTTAATAAAAAGACATAAGTTGGGTTGTGTCCTTATGCATATGAAAGGGGTTCCTAAAACAATGCAGTTGAACCCACACTATAAAAGAGGTGTGGTGGAGGAAGTTTTTGATTTTCTGAATAAACGGCTTGAGTTTTGTTTAAAGAAGGGGATAAGCAGAGAACAGATTATGATTGACCCTGGTATAGGGTTTGGAAAGACAGTAGAAGATAATTATAGGCTTTTAAATAAATTGGATATTTTTAGAAGTTTAGGTGTTCCTGTATTCTTGGGAGTTTCTCGCAAATCTTTTATTGGTAAAGTCCTTAAAGCAGATACCAATCGCAGGCTTTATGGTACTATATCTGCTTTATCAGTAGGATACCTTAAGGGAGCAGATGTCTTGCGTGTCCATGATGTAGTCGAGGCATATGAAGCACTAAAGATAGCTTATTTAATAAAGAAAGTAAATTAGAAGAGAATGCAAATGATAGAGATGTTAAATGTTATTAATTGGAAGGCGATAGTTGAGATTCTTATTCTTTGGTTTGTAATCTATAAGATTTTTCTTTTCTTGAAAGGGACAAAAGCAGTTTATCTCTTAAGGGGGATTGTTATCTTAGTTATAGCCTTTTTCTTTTTTCAAAAGACTGACTTATATGTTCTTAGCTGGCTTCTGACAAAGTTTTTTGCCTTTTTTTTAATTCTTATTGTTATAATCTTTCAGCCTGAGCTTAGAGAGGGTCTTATACGATTGGGTAAAAGACATATTTTCTATATAGAGCCCAAACAGGAAGAGATAGAAAAGATTATAAGAGAGATTGTTGGTGCGACAAGCATAATGAGCAAGAAAAGAATTGGTGCTCTTATTGCCATAAAAAGAGAAATAGGTCTTAAGAACTATATTGAAAGCGGAGTAATATTGAATGCTGATATTACTTCAGAGTTACTGCAAAATATATTTTTCCCCGGGGCTCCTCTTCATGATGGGGGAGTTATTATTGACGGGGTAAAAATCGTTTCTGCAGGGTGCCTTTTTCCTTTGACTGATAATCCTGACTTAGAGAGGGCTCTGGGCATGAGGCATCGTGCAGCCGTAGGACTCTCTGAGGCTTCTGATGCAGTGGTAATTGTGGTGTCTGAGGAAAGGGGGACAATTTCTTTAGCCATTAACGGCCAGTTAACAAGGAATTTATCCCCCAGTGATTTGCAGACGATTTTGAAGGGGCAGTTAAGGAGTAAATCATGAGGATAAATAATATTAAGGAGTATTTCAAAAGTATAAGTATAAAAAATATGGTATTTAATAATTTCTGGCTTAAACTTATCGCTCTTGGCATTGCTATAATTACCTGGTTTTATGTAAATGGTGAGTTGACAAGAGGAATAAGAGTTTAATTGTTAAATAAGTCTTATGAGGTTAGGAGTTAACGTTGATCACGTAGCTACTTTGAGGCAAGCAAGAGGCACTCTTTATCCTGACCCTGTAGTTGCTGCTATGTTAGCAGAGTATGGGGGGGCTAATTCTATAGTTGTCCATTTAAGAGAAGATAGGCGTCACATAAGAGAGAGAGATGTTATTCTTATAAAAGAGATAATAAAGATTCCTCTTAATCTGGAGATGTCGGTTAATAAAGATATTGTGAAGTTTGTGTTAGGATTAAGGCCTTATCAGGCAACATTAGTCCCAGAGAGAAGACAAGAGTTGACTACAGAGGGGGGCATAGATTTAAGGAAGGACTATTCCCGAATAAAAAAAGTCGTTGAGGAGCTTAAATCATGTGGTGTAAGGGTGAGTTTGTTTATAGATCCTCTTAAGGTACAAGTTGATTTGGCAAGAAAGACAGCAGCAGATATGGTTGAGTTGAATACAGGCAGGTTCTCTGAAGAAAAAAACAGCGCAGGAAGAAAAAGGATGAGACAGCGGATTAAAGAGGTCGCGCACTATGCTAAAACCAGAGGCTTTTTTGTGGCAGCAGGACACGGTCTGGATTATGAGAATGTAAAGGAGATAGCGGCGTTAAAAGATATAGAGGAGTTGAATATCGGCCATTCCATAGTTAGCCGCGCTGTCTTTGTCGGTATGGTTGGTGCTGTAGAAGAAATGTTGGGGTTGATTTCTTCTGAGAAGTAAAAGATGATTTTAGGTGTAGGTATTGATATAGTTAAAATAGAGAAGATGGAGAGGGCAGTAATAAAATGGGGAAGTACTTTCATAGAGAGGATATTCAACTTGAAGGAATTAGAGAATATATCTTTAGGGAAGATTTATTACCAGCGGCTAGCAGCGCGTTTTGCAGCAAAAGAAGCAGTAATAAAAGCTCTTGCCAAATCTTATCCCCTTTCCTTTAAGGATATATTTATTCTTAACAGACATAACGGTGCCCCTTTTTGCGAGTTAAAAGGAAGGGATGACCTCAATATTTTCATATCTTTAACACACATAGAAGATTATGCAGTTGCCTGTGCAGTTGCAGAAAAGAAAATTTAATACTCATAAGGGAAATTATGGACATGTATTTGTTGTTGGGGGAAGCTGTGGCCTTACAGGCGCAGTTTGTTTATGTGCGCAGGCAGCTTTAAGAAGTGGGTGTGGTCTTGTTACTGTAGGGGTTCCCGCTTCTTTGAATATTATCTTTGAGGTGAAGTTAACAGAAGTAATGAGTTTACCCTTAAGGGAAACTAAAGAAAAGACTCTTTCGTTAAATGCTTTCAATATGATTAAAAAATTTTCTTCAAAGGCAGATGTGATAGCTATTGGGTGTGGAGCATCTTGCAATGTTTCTACACAGAAATTGGTAGATAAGGTAGTTGAAGCAATAGATAAACCACAAGTGGTAGACGCTGATGGCATAAACGCTTTTTCTGGAAAATTAGATAAATTGAGAAGAAGGAGAAGCAAAAATATTATATTTACACCTCACCCGAAGGAATTCTCCCGGCTCGTTAATAAAAGTGTGGATTATATTAAAAATAGAAGAAAAGAGCTTGCCAAGGAGTTTGCTCTTAGGTATAATTTAATCCTTGTCTTAAAAGGTTATCATACCATTGTTACTGATGGTGAAAGGTTCTTTGAGAACAAGACAGGAAATCCAGGAATGGCCACCGCAGGAAGCGGCGATGTGTTGACAGGTATAATCAGCGGCTTGGTTGCTCAGGGATTAAGTTGTTTTGATGCGGCTAGGTGGGGTGTTTACTTGCATGGTTTAGCAGGAGATTACGCAGCAAGAGAGAAAACTCAAAATTGTTTGATTGCTTCTGATATTATTGATTATTTGCCTAAAGCAATTAAAGTTAAAGCAACTTCGCGTAGAAAGGTTTGCTGATTTTATATATATCTTACATAAAAAGGCAATACAACACAAAGCGCATTAGGCTGGGGAAGAGAGAATTTTATTGTGTGCCCAGGTAGCTCAATCGGCAGAGCAGGGGTTTTGTAAACCTCAGGTTGGAGGTTCGATTCCTCTCCTGGGCTTCTTTATATAAAAATCAGTGTTGATCTGTGTATAGAAATGGGCAGGTACCCTAGTGGACAACGGGGGCAGACTGTAAATCTGCTGCGCTTGCGCTTCGGAGGTTCGAATCCTCCCCTGCCCACTTAATAACGAATAGCAGATGGCGTATGGCGTCGTGTATAGATTATTAAAACAATACGCCGTGCGCAATAAGCCATTTAGCGGGCGTAGTTCAATGGTAGAACACAGGCCTTCCAAGCCTGATATGACGGTTCGATTCCGTTCGCCCGCTCCACACATCAGGAATTTCGCAGTGTCGTAAATCTGATTCAGAATAGCATGAAGAAAAAAGTTTCTATAATCGGGGCGGGAAGTTGGGGCACCACCCTGGCAATTATACTTGCTAAAAAAGGTATCGCGGTTGAGCTTCATAGTGTGTTTAAAGAACATAACATTTCTATGCTTAATACTCGCCAAAATAAACTTTTTATAAAAGGAGTTATCTTCCCCGCAGGATTAAATATTAACCCTTCTTTAAAGAAAACTTTGAATAATGAAATTATTATTCTAGCTATTCCTGTAAAGTTTTTAAGAAAAGTGTTAAGAAGGGTAAAAAAAACAGGGGTTTCTTTTAAAGGCAAAATATTTGTAAGCGTGGCTAAGGGCATTGAGGTTAATTCCTTAAAGAGACCTTCTCAGATTATAAGAGAAGAATTGGGTAGAGTAAGAATAGCTGTTCTTAGTGGCCCTACTATTGCTAAAGAGGTGTTAAAAGGTATACCAACCGCTGCTGTGGTGGCTTCTCCTGACAGGAAAGCAGCAAGAGAAGTTCAAAGGATTTTAAACACTACGCGTTTTCGCGTATATTATCATTATGATATTATAGGTGTAGAAGTGGGGGGGGCTTTAAAGAATATTATTGCTATTGCCTGCGGTATTTCTGATGGTTTAGGTTTTGGAACAAACACAAAAGCATCCCTGTTAAGCCGTGGCCTGGCAGAGATAATCCGTCTAGGAAGAAAGATGGGGGCAGATGTTGAAACATTTAGAGGTATAAGTGGGTTAGGTGACCTGGCTACTACCTGTTTTTCTTCCTATTCCCGTAATAGGTTTGTAGGAGAACAAATAGGCAGAGGTAAGAAATTAAAGGATGTTTTAAAGAAAATGAATATGGTTGCAGAAGGTGTTAATACAGTTCGTTCGGTCTATGCTTTAAGCAAGAAGTACAAAGTTGATATGCCTATAGCAAAAGAGGTTTACTCTGTTCTTTATAAAAATAAAAGCCCGCTTTCTGCCGTTAATGATTTAATGACCCGCCCTCTTAAAGCAGAGATTACACGATAGGTATGTCAGGGATTCTGGACAATTTAAGAAATAAGATTATAAACGACACAGAAGAGAGTATCTCGCATGTAGATATGGATGATAAGATTGCCTTGGGGGTTCTTTTGTGGGCAGTGGCAAGTTCCGACAGTAAGTTCCTTGATATAGAAAAAGAAAAGATAAAAGAGACTCTTATTAGATATAGTAAGATTAAGCCTGAAGATATTCCTTTTGTTTTAAGATTAATCCAAGAGGCAGATAAAGAGAGAATAGATTTATACACCTTTACAAGTGAGATAGTTGACCATTTAGGTTATCCTGAGAGAGTGTCTATTATAGAAGACCTTTTCAGAATTGCCTGTGTAGATAGAGATTTAGACGAGAGAGAACTTGAGCTTATAAGAGATATAAGTAACCTTCTTCATCTTTCCCATCACGACTTTATAACGGCAAAGATAAAGATAAAGAAAGAGTTTGGTATGGATACGTTCTCTGTGTAGCTTAGCGGTTAAGCTACATTTCTTGCTCAAATAATGTTTTAATCTTGAAAAATGAAATAATTTTATGTTATTCTTTTATGATGAAAATAATAATACTGGCAGTAACTATTGTGTTAGCAGCGGTTCCTTTGGTTTCCTTCTGTAATGATAACGACAAAGATAGCGAACAGGAATCATACGAAGATTCCTCTTTCAATAGCAGCAATCAGGAGAGCCAGAACAATACATCCTATTTTTATAATGACTTCTTTCGCTACAGCCTTCCTCTAAGCGATTATCACCCTCCAGAGTGGTGGCCTTATTCTAAGGTAAAGCACCAGAAAGCGGGGAATTTTGAAGTATTGACCATTCCAAAAAATAATGAGAATAGGGGGGCAAAGACATACTTTATTATAAATGGAAAGATTGTCGACTCTGTAGGCGGCTATAGCTCAAAATAATCCATAGCTGTCTTGTTTTTTGTAGTTTTATTCCTCTTGTGCCAACTTTCGTTACATAATTTACTATAATGATGTGCTTTAATCTGGTAAGGGAATATTGAGTATTATTTTACATATTTTACTTTCCTCCAAGGTAAGCGAATATCCTTGGAAACAACAAATCCTTTAGAGCGTATCAACAGACAGTTACGTAAAAACAACATATGGGTTAGGTTATTTTCAGAATCAATGCAGTCTGGATGTACTTATTTTTATTTAACCCTTAGAGAAGAAGGGTTTATTATATAGAGAGGGTTTTTAGGATATACCGCAACTAAAACAGAAAAACGTTTCCTTAGAATTTGTGAATAAATTTTGATAGTGTCCTTTCAAAATCACTCTTTACACCTCCAGGAAAACCAAGTATAATAAATAAAAATCTGCAGTATTCTTTCTTCTGAGAGACGAAGGATTAAGCGTTATTTGTTTTAGGTATAGTTCTTTTTAGGGTGGGCAGCAGGTGGTTTATTTTTTTGATATTATTTATGAGCGGAGCATAGAAAGGGAAAGAGCCTCTATGGTATATTCGGGAGGTGGCGCAGTCTGGATTAGCGCACTTGAATGGGGTTCAAGGGGTCGCGGGTTCAAATCCCGCCCTCCCGACCAAATTTGTTCGTTAGTTCGTTAGTTGATTAAATTGGTTCAAGGGGTCGCGGGTTCATCCAGAACCAGAACAGAGTTCGGTTCTGGATGTCCAGTACCTGAACTCGCTTCAAGAAGTGTTGACACATTGGTAATAAAAGGGGCCATAAAAAC
>CAYXBX010000056.1:0-6803 GCA_964463445.1 uncultured Planctomycetia bacterium | reverse complement strand
CCACAAGGACAGCAAAATCAGCTGCCCTTATAGCTGCTATTAACTCTCCTATAAAGTCTAAGTATCCCGGGGTATCTATAAATTGAACAACATTGTCTTTGTATTTCCCATTTAAGACAGAAAGATTAATGGAACTTTTTCTTTCTTGCTCATCCTCTTCGTAATCACTTAAGGTTGTCCCATCTTCAACTTTTCCCAATCTGGTAGTAGCTTTGCATTTAAAAAGAATTGCTTCGCTGAGCGTAGTCTTACCGCACTGGGCATGTCCACATAAAAGAAATGTCTTTTTTCTCGTTAAGTCTTCCTTCATATTCCTCCTCTCTCTTTGTGCCTCGGTTTAAGATACTCCTATCTTCCTGTAATTAAGAAGCTTTATTATATTAAAAATACATTGTCGCGTCAACCAAACTCCCCAAAAAAGCACTGCCAGAAAGGTAAATAGGAGGGAAGTTTTTTCTACAACTTACTGTCTTGCTTAATATTAGGCAAGGTTACCCTATTAAAATAGAGATTATCAGGCTGGCCTGTATTTTCCTCTAAAAATAGTTAACTCCAGAAATGCCTGTAACCTACGAGAACGACTTGGATGTCTCAATTTCTTAAGGGCTTTTGATTCTATCTGACGTATTCTTTCCCTGGTGACTTTAAATATATTGCCCACTTCCTCTAGTGTCTTTGGTGAACCGTCCTCTAAACCAAACCTTAAAATAAGAATTTGTTTCTCTCTTTCCGTAAGAGATTCCATCGCCTGGGTAATTTCTTCTTTTAGCATAGAATAAACGGTGGCATTAGCAGGGGAAGTCGCTTTCTTATCTTCTATAAAGTCCCCGAAATAAGTATCTCCATCATCTCCTATGGGAGTATGTATAGAGATAGGCTGCTGGGACACTTTAAGGATATCTTTTACCTTTGAGATAGGCAATCGTAGCTCCTTTGCCAACTCTTCAGGCGTAGGCTCCACACCTTTCTCCTGAATGTATAATCTCGAAATTCTTATAATCTTATTAATTGTCTCTGTCATATGAACAGGTATTCTAATAGTGCGGGCTTGATCAGCAATTGCTCTTGTTATTGCCTGACGTATCCACCAGGTGGCATAGGTAGAGAACTTATATCCCCGCTTATACTCAAACTTCTCTACCGCCTTTATTAAACCAATGTTTCCTTCTTGAATTAAATCAAGAAAAGAAAGCCCTCTGTTAACATATTTCTTTGCAATACTTACCACCAATCTTAGATTAGCTTCAACAAGCGTCTTTTTAGCCTTATTATAGGAATGCTGCTTTGATGTAATGGTTTTAAATTTCTCATGAATATTGCGTGGTTTAAATAGCAACCTGCGCATTAACTTATTCCTTTGCCTAATAAGAGAAGCCGATACTTTCTTCTTCTTTCTCCCCTTCAAACGGTTAATTTTTCTATCTATGCTGTCAATCTCCTTCATAACTGTCCTCATGCTAGAGATAATATTCTCTATGACACTTATGGTAAAATTAAATTTATTAAGAACCGCTCTTTGAGAATCTATCCTTTTTACGCGCCGCAGTTTAGTTGCTAATTTCTTAATGCGCCTTATCTCTCTATCTTTATTTTTAATCTCCCCCTTTATAAAATCATCGGGATTAAGCTCTCCTCCAATAAGCTTATCACATATATCTAAAAATGCCTCTTTAGCAATCTTTGTTTCAAACACCTCTTTTCTTAAAACACTTTCCTTATCCTCTATCTCTTTTGCCAACTTAATCTCATCCTCCCTAGAAAGTAAAGGAATTTGCCCCATCTGTTTCAAATACATCTTAACAGGGTCATCCACAGGAAGAGCAACAGAAGCGGAGGGCTTCTTTACCTTTCCCCACTGGTCAACCTCTGCGGTCTCTAAAATGTTTATATTTTGATTTCCAAGGCGGTCGAGAATAAAATCCATATCGTCGGAAGTAACTATTTCCTCTGAAAGAAAATGGTTGATTTCATCATAAGTCAGATACCCCTTTTTCTTGCCCAAATCAATTAGTTGGTCTATATTTCTTTCTAAAATCTTCTGTTTAACCATTTCTTACCTCACTATTGATTTTATTAAATTTTTCTATTAATTCTTTCGTCCTCTTTATATCATGCAAGCTTTCAGCTATACGCAGCTGATCTCTTAACTGCTCCTTGATAACTTTCATTCTGTTCTTCTTAAGTTTAGTAACACAATCTTTTAAGGTTTTTTTTTCAATCTTTATAGCATCGTCCATCATTATCTCAGACACAAAACTACTAATAGCACTATCTTCTGTAGAAATAAGAAAATCACTATAGGTAAAATAGCCATGCTGCGCTTTATCCAAAAGAGACACAAATGTTTTCTTTGACAGAAAATGAGAGAAGTCATCTGCATTGAGCTTATTCTTTAATGCGGAAAATACTTTTTTGTTAGCAAGCATGCTTTTGATAATTATCTTTTCTGCTATGGGCACTAACTCCTTTCTTTCCAAAGACAATGCTGTATCCCTTCTTATACTCCTATCTTCTTTTTCCTCTTTCCTTAACTCTGAGAAAAGAACAGCTTCTTTTACCCCTAAAATATAAGACAGCTTTTTTATATACTCGTATTTTTCTACTTCACTGGTAAGCTTGCTTATTGTTATAAGCATCTGTTGAGCAACTTTTGCTTTTCCTTCAATACTTTCAACATCGTAAAGACGGCGAAGCATTTCTATTTTATAATCAAAAAAATCGACTCTTTTATCCAAAAGAGACTTTACGAATTCAACTCCATTCCTTCTTATTGCCAAATCTAAATCTAACCCTTCTGGCATACGTACAATTTCAGTCCTTAAACCTTCCCCTAAAAGAAGGTCCAGCGCCCTTAGGGTTGCACTTTCTCCTGCCTTATCCGAATCGAATACAAGAGTTACACGCGACGCATATCTTTTAATAAGCCGTATCTGTTCAATAGTTAAAGCTGTTCCTAAACTGGCAACTATATTCTTAATGCCTGCCTTAAAAGGCGTAATCATATCCAAGTAGCCTTCTGTAACAACAACTCTATCTTTACTTATTATCTCTTCTTTTGAAAGATGCAGACCAAAGAGATGATTTCGTTTATTGTAAATGGGATTCTCAAAAGAATTAATATATTTAGGTAGTCCTTCTTTATCTTTTAAAGCTCTTGCTCCAAAACCTATTGTTCTCTTACGAATATCACAAATAGGAAAAATGATTCTATCTCTAAATAAATCACTATAGCCACCCCCTTCTTTGGCTACAACCAATGAGGCTTTCTCTAAAATATCAAGTGTAATTCCTTTTTTGCGCATATAGCCAATAACACGATTGCCTAAGGGAGCGTACCCCATACGGAACAACTTGATAGTATCCTCGTCTATACCTCTTTTATGTAAATAATCCTTTGCCTTTTTACCTTCATTTGAAGAAATAAGATTGTTATGAAAGAACCGCGATGCCTCCTCAACCACCTCGTACAGGACTATCTTCAGTCTATCTTTTGGGGAACTTCTCTGATAAGGAATAGAAACTCCTGCCCGCTTTGCTAACAACTCTACAGCCTCTACAAAATTCATCCGTTCATAAAGCATGAGAAACTGCAGAGCCCCTCCCCCTTTGCCACAGCCAAAGCAATGAAAAATCTGTCTCTGGGGGCTTACAAAAAAAGAAGGTGTTTTTTCATTATGAAAAGGGCAGAGTGCTTTAAAATTCCTCCCTGCCCTCTTTAAAGGGATGTATCCTGAGATTAAGTCCACAATATCTGTCTTTTGCTGAACTTCCTCTATAAATTCCTGAGGAATCATTTTTTTACCTACTTTTTATGGGAAAATCTTCTAAATCCAGAAAATTCGTAAATCTTGAGTTTCTCTTTTGACGTTAAATAATCAAGCATGAGATTGACACCAAGTGTATCAGAAGCAATGTGAGAAGCGACAATAACATTAATATGTTCCTTTTTGCACTGTTTAAAATGTTCTTCGGACTGATGCATGGCAATAATTGTATCAACTCCTGATGAAGAAAGTTTACTATAAATATCCTGGGGCCCTTCTGTGCCGCCAGTAAACTCTATATGAACCTTAGAAACTTTTGATTTGGGGCTGCCGATAAAAATCTTGGGAGAATTATTATTCCTGGCTGCTTCTTTATACTCAGGTATTTCCATAAGAATATCGATAATCTCACCTAAATTACTGGGAGATTTTTTTCTTATCTGTCTTTCAATGTACCTATAAGCTAAATTATCTGCTGGCGTATGCAGGCACATAAACCTTATATCTAACCAGCGGGCAACATCTATGGAACGCAAATGATTCGCTGCTCCTACACGCCTTTCTACCTGAGCCTTTCTCTCGCTAAGCATATTTTCCGCCACGCTTAAATTTACTCCTTGTTTTTTAAGGACATCTATCTGCAAATCCATAACCTCATAAAAATTAGCGTATGCTTTTCCTTCGGGATGATGAGAAATAACAAGGTCAATATCTGTGCCCCTTTCTTTAAGCCTGTCCACCAGCAAAAGTTCTGGTCCCTCTACGTCTATACCTACAATAACCGAATGAATATTACTGTTTTTATCTCCCCAAAGAATACGGCTATCACTAAAAGGATTAAATAAAGAGTCTTCATCAAAAAACTCTTTTTTTTCTTCTGGAAGTGTTTCAAACTCTTTTTTCCTTTCTTTTAGAATCCTGTCTATTGCTTCTTTCCCCCGCGGATCCGCCTCAATACCTTTCTTTATCGCCTCTTGGTAAATCTTTGATAATCTCATAGTAATCAAATACCTCCTTGTTTGCCTTTATAGAGGAATTAATCCTCTTATAAATAAGATATGTTTTTATATAAGCTACAGGGGCAATTTTTTTAAAAACCCTGAAAGAAAAGCTCCTCTCCACACCCTTTTGAGAGAAAAAAACAAGAAGACAGAATAAAAGAGTGCTTATAACAATCGAACCTCTTAATGCACCTAATACCACCGCAACTATTCTTTCCCATAGCGGATGTCTATCACTTTTAACAATTAAAGTAATGCCTCTGATTATAAAGAAGAAGATAAAAAGCGTAAAAAAGAAAATAATAAAAAAAGAAATAGTGTTAAGTGTATGTATATTAAAGGAAAATGGTTCTTTGCCAAAAAGCTCTGCCAAGAATGAAGAATAATATTGCAGAGATAAAAAAGAAGCGAGGAAAATACCTATCAATTTTACACTTTCATATAGAATTCCTCGCCAGAAAGCAATGTAAAATATTCGCATAAAAAGAGCAAGAGACAAAAAATCTACCCACGGGAATCTACCCATTAATTTCCTTATATCTCTCTTTCAAAATAATCCAGGTTAAGAATTAATTAGTATATAACATATTGGAGAGAAAATGTCAAGAAAACGTTTACATAAAATGGCATATTCAGCTCTTTACGTAATCCATATCACACAAGTCTTTTTCTCTCAGTGTATTACAAGCTTTCACTTTCTATTAACTCTAAGGTAATTCAAAAAATCTCTCAATTTTTTTTCTTCTCCTACATTTAGAGGAAAATAATATCTCCTTGGCGCTCCATAACTCTGCTTAACAAAACCGCCTATTTTCTTGTCGACAGGATAACCATGGGGATATTTATAGCTAGAAGAGTGCGTTTTTATATGAGAAGGCACTTCTATATTTTCACTTGTCTCTACATCTTCCAACGCTGTATTAATCGCCTTAAAACACGCATTTGACTTAGGAGAACAGGATAGATAGATTGTAGCTTGCGCAAGAATAAGCTGTGCCTCTGGCATACCCACATATTCTACCGCCTTAAAACAACTCGTAGCTAACACTAAACCAAAAGGGTCCGCATTACCAATATCTTCGCTTGCTAATATAACAAGCCTTCTGGCAATAAAGCGGGGATCCTCTCCTCCTTTTAACATTTTTGCCAACCAGTAAAGGGCACTATCAGGGTCAGAGCCACGAACTGACTTAATAAAAGCTGAAATAGTATCATAGTGATAGTCGTCTTTTTTGTCATAAAAAATATCTTTCTGAATAACCTCTTCTGCCACTTCCAAATCAAATACTATCTTACCATCTTCCCGAGAAGGCGTAGTTAACACACCAAGCTCTAAACTAGCCAGTGCCCTGCGTGCATCTCCTGATGAACTTACGGCAATATAATCCAAAGCTTCCTCGGAAATAATAACATCTCTATTGCCTAAACCATTTCTTTTATCCCTTAATGCTCTCTTAAGTATCTTAATAATATCCTGTTTACCTAATGGTTTAAACTCTGCTATTATAGAGCGTGATAAAAGGGAGCGTATAAGATAATAGCGGGGATTATAAATTGTTGCGCCAATAAAAATTATTGTTCCTCTTTCTGTATCAGGAATAAGGGATTCCTGCTGCAGCTTATTAAAACGGTGAATCTCATCAACAAAAAGAACGGTTCTTCTTCCTTTTTCTTCTAAATTCCTGTGCGCTTCTTTAAGAACGTTTTTTATTTCTCCTACTGAAGAAAAGGAAGCATTAACATATTTAAACTCTCCCTTTGTCTTGTCAGCAATAATAAATCCAAGGGTAGTCTTTCCTGTCCCTGGAGGTCCGTATAAAATAAGAGGAGGTATTTTCTTAGAATCAATCACACGTCGTAATAGTTTATGCTCTCCTAAAATATGCTCCTGGCCAACAAAGTTCTCCAAACTAGTAGGTCTTACTCGGGCGGGTAAGGGTGAGAATTCTCTATCCATATTAACCAAAATAAAAATCCCTGCCTTCGGTCCGTCGCAGGTTTGCCGCTTCCAGTCCAGTCCTCATACAGGTGGGCGCCG
>CAYXBX010000055.1:0-6947 GCA_964463445.1 uncultured Planctomycetia bacterium | reverse complement strand
CTCATCGCAATGGAAATTTAATGTAAAGTATATTTTGTTCTTTTTGTTTTCAGCAATCAAAGGAAGGTACTCTGCTATAATATGGGACTTTGTAAGAATGGTGTAAGGGATTGCGTGACTGTTAAGTAATCTTAATATTTTTTCTGTTAGCCGGTATTCTAACTCTTTGTATTGAAAGCACTCCGTGGTAGAACCTAACACTACTCTTTTTGGTGCTTTATATCTGAGCTCTTTTTCTAAAATACAAGGAGCATTCAGTTTTATTCCCAGGATGTCTGTATTTTCTCTCATATTCTTATTTCCTTGGACATAACAGTAAAGGCAGCCAAATTCACATCCTCTGTAGGGATTTATGGCGTAGTCGGCTAAGGTTATCTGGGTAGGGGAGAGTGCTTTTTGTGTGTTGATTACTTTAACTTGCATTATGATAAAAAAGGTTATTAATAAAACTTTTTGTATATGGTATTTTTTCTTTGCGGATAGTTTCTACAAGTTTATTCACTCTCTGTAAAGCAATAGGATAGGGAGTGTAACCCTTTGTAAAATAGTCAAGGTAAGGATTTACTTGAGCTACTTTGGGAATGATTTGCTTGTTTTTGACAATAAAATTAATCGTTTCCATAAAATCTTTATTGGTTTCTTGAGGATAACCAGTAATAATGCTTATCTCAAAATGGAGTTCTTCTTTTCTAAGTGTTCTAAAGAACTTGATAGCTTCTGTCTGGGTGAATCCTTTATTCATATTCTTAAGCACTTTGTCTGAAGCACTTTCTAATCCTACAAAAAGGTTAAAACAGCCACTTTTTTTCATCAGTTGTGCCAGCTTTGGTGGAAAATCAGCTCTTACAATTGCCTGCGCCTCCCACTTGATATTTAGTTTATCTTTAATAACAAGGGTGCAAAATTCTTCAAGCCAACGGAGATTTGCATTTATAAGGGAGTCCTGAAAGATAAAATAGGCAGTGTTGTGTTTTAATAAAAGATACTTTATCTGGTCTACTATATATCGAGGAGAATGCTGACGGAATTTCTTAAAAAGTAGCCGTTCTGTGCAAAACTGACATTTCTTTATGCAACCTCTGCTTGATATAAGAGGAAGAGAGTTCCCGTATGTAGAGATATTGAAATCATCAAATTCTAGGAAAGGGATTCTGTCGATGTCGTCAATCTCCTGGTATTCAATAATATTTCTTGTTTCGCCTTTGATAATGTTATAAAGGCTCTCTTCGCCTTCACCAATAATCCATTTAAATCCATCTGAAAATTTTTCTTTATATAGTCTAATAAAAAGAGTATGTGGTCCGCCAAAAACAAGAGGAATTTGAGGATAAAGCCTTTTAAGTACACGAGCTAAATCAAAAGAAAAGTATTTGTTTTGCTTGAAAAGAGAGATTCCTATTAGTGAGGCTTTTTTTATCTCTTTTATAAGATTGCGAAGGAGATTGGGTACCCTTTCTTTTACTATAGAAAATAGATTTCTCTCAAAATCTTCGTTTAAAGTTAGCCAATTTTTTCTTGTTGCTTTTAGTAGTTTGTAGGTTATGATATTTAGGTCAATGATTTTTACTTCAATGTTTCTAAATTTCAGGTAGCTCTTAATATATTCTAATCCCAGAGGAGGAGTTTTTGTCCACTGGGGAGGGCATTGTATAAGGTAGACTGTCTCTTTCATATTTACTATAATAGTTTATTATGGGCACGAGTCTTTATATCCATATTCCTTTTTGTAGAAGAAAATGTCCTTATTGCGATTTCTATAGCATCGTTTATCAGGAAAAACTTGCCAGGGGATATATCAATATTATATCTGAAGAAATAAGTAAATTAAACATTTCCTTTGATACGGTTTATATTGGAGGCGGTACACCCACGGTGATAAGTGTGGGTCTATGGAAAAGATTATTGGGCAGTTTAAAGAGAGTATTGAGAAATTCTTGCGAAAACACCATCGAGGCTAATCCGGAAAGTTTAAGCAGAGAGAAACTTAAGCTGTTTTTAGAGTATAACATAAACCGTATAAGCATTGGCTTGCAGTCTCTCAGTGATAACAAACTAAAGTCTCTGGGAAGAATTCACAATGCAGAAAGAGGAATAAAAGCTGTGATGGACGCTAAAGGGTGTGGATTCTCTAATATTAGTATAGATTTGATATATGGTTGTTTCAATGAGGTTTTTAACTCTTGGGAGAAAGAATTAACTAAGGCTATAGAGCTTCCCGTTACTCATATTTCTTGTTATGCTTTAAATTGTGAGCCGAACACAGATTTTTATAGATTAAAAGAGAATATAGATGATAAAGAAGTGGCAAAGATGTATATTTTTAATATGAGGTTTTTACCTAAGAACGGATATAAGCAATATGAAGTTTCTAATTTTGCTTTAGATGGGTTTGAGTGTAGGCATAACCTTAAGTATTGGAATGGTTCTTCTTATTTAGGTATAGGTGCTGGCGCAGTTTCTTACATTGATGGGGTAAGAAAGAAAAATATTTCAGATGTTAGAGAGTACATAAGAAAATTTCTTCTTAGCCGCAGTTGTGTTGAGTCAGGAGAACGTTTGGACAGAAAGAAAAGTGCAAAAGAGCTTGCTGCTTTAAAGATTCGCACTAAGGAAGGCATAGATTTTGATTGGTTTAAGAAGACTACAGGGTTTGATTTCTTAAGTATCGAGAACAGAGAGGTTATTGAGGAGTTTAGAAAGAGGGGGTTAATAAGGTTTTATAAAAAAGGGGGGATTCTTAAAAAAATAGCTGTGACGAGGAAAGGTTATCTTTTCTGTGACGAGGTAAGTTCTTATTTCGTATGATTTTTATTGAGAAATTATTGTAAGAGAGGTAAAATTGTAGAAGCAATATATTGCGACTCAAGGAGGAGGTGTGATGGAAGAATTACAAAGGATTAAGAATGAGGCAAGGAAGGTTTTTCAACAGTTGCTTTTGGATAACCATATAGATGTAAGTAGCCATGTAGATGCGCGCCAGAAGGAGGAACTGGCAGTTGCTTTAAAAAGGATACTTATTCGTCTTTCTCGCGGATACAGAAAGATTGTTACCGAGGATATCTTGGAAGAGGTAAAAGATAGTATCATTGCAGAGTATTTAGGGTATGGAGTTATCGAGAAATACATAAGGGATCCAAAGGTTACTGATATTCTTGTTAATAGCCCTGACCAGATATTTATAGAAAAAGATGGTATCCTGATAAAAGGTGATGTTAAGTTTGAAGACGAAAAACAGATTACTTCCATTATTGAACGTATGATTATGGAAAGTGGCAGAAGAGTTGATTGGTCTTCTCCCTATGTAGATTTCAGACTTAAGGGGGGAGAAAGGGTGACTGCTGTTATTCCTCCTATTGCTTCGCGGAGCCCCTCTCTATGTATAAGGAAAATTATGCGGGACATATTTAGTTTGGAGCAACTCATTGAGATGGGTACTTTAACGCCGAAGATGGCAGATTTTTTAAAATATTGTGTTAAAGGTCGTCTTAATATCTTAATTTCAGGAGCCACCGGTACAGGTAAAACCACTTTTATGAATCTTTTGGCAAAGGAATTTATACCTGTTAATGAAAGAGTTATAGTAATTGAGGATACAGAAGAATTGGTGTTAAATGATAATCAGCACTTTGTTAAGTTGCTCACGCGCCCTCCAAATATTTCTGGAGAAGGAGAGGTTATGCTTTCTGACCTGGTAAAGTTAGCACTTCATTTAAGGCCAGACAGAATTATCATTGGGGAGGTTAGAGGGGAAGAAGCTTTTAATTTCTTGCATATAGTTAATACAGGACATGACGGCTCTATGTGTACCATTCATTCTAATGATGCGGAAGACGCTTTGGTGCGCTTAGAAACTCTGTCTTTGATGAGCAGATTTAATATATCAAAAGATGTTGTGCATAGGTTTATGCGGTTAGGAATTAATCTTATTGTTCACATGTTACGGCTTACTAATGGTAAGAGGGTGGTTTCTCAGGTTTCTGAATTTGATTATGATGGAAACAATTTTATTATAAAAGATATTTTCTCTTTGCAAAAAGTCGTAAGAGATGGCAAAGAGGATTTTATTGCTAAACCCACAGGATATAAACCATCTTTTTTAGAGGAATTGACGCACAGAGTAAATATACCTCAGAATCTTCTAGAGACGTAAAATACCAGAGGATATTTATTTATGCCGGCATAGCTCAGTGGTAGAGCAACTCTCTCGTAAAGAGTAGGTCGAGGGTTCAAATCCCCCTGCCGGCTTTTACATTTCTTACGTATTTTAGTGAAAAAGGAGGGATTGATGTTAAAAAATATGTATTTTGTTTTTTTAGCTTCTTTTTTCTTTTGCGTGAACGTATTCTCAGACAGTATAAAAGATTATGAGTTTGCAGGGTCTTTCTACCCTGAAGATAGAAAGAAATTGCAGGAAATGATTGACTCATTTGCTAGGGAAGCAGAAGCTTCTATGATAGAAGGAGAAATTTTAGGAGTTATTTCTCCTCATGCCGGATATATATATTCAGGGAAAATTGCAGCTTATAGCTATAAAACACTTCAAAGAGAGAATAGTAAAAAAACTACGGTAATTATTTTAGCCCCCACACACCACTATTATTTTGATGGGGTTTCTGTGTATCCTAAGGGAGCATTTAATACCCCCTTTGGCGAAATTAAAATCGATGAAGACATAACAGAAGAACTTAGGAATATAAAGTGTGTTACATTTGACACCAAAGCATTTTATGGTGAGCATTCAATAGAAGTGCAACTTCCTTTTTTAAAAAAAGCTATGCCTCATTGTAGAATTGTCCCTGTTCTATTTGGGAGGATGACTCTTTCCCAGATGAAAAACCTTGCTGGATATTTTGTAGAATTACATAAGAATAAGAGGATTATTATTGTTGTATCTACGGATCTATCGCATTATCATCCTTATTTTGAGGCACGGACTATTGATTTAGAAACCATACGACATATAAAGAAGCTTGATTATAGTTGGCTATGGAAGAGTGTTGTTAATAATGAGATGCGCGCTTGCGGGATATTGCCTCTTATAACTTTTCTCTGCTATGTTAAGGAAATAGGAGGAACAGTAAAGATTATTAAGTATGCCAACTCAGGCGATACTTCAGGGCATAAAGATAGAGTAGTAGGATATCTAAGTGCTGTTGCTTATGTTTATCCTTTTTTGAAAAAGGAGGAAAAGATGGGATTAACTAAAGAAGAAAAAAAGACATTGCTTGATATTGCACGTAAGACATTGGAGAGTTATCTTAGCGGCAGGAAGATTCCCCAGTTTCAGGTTAATTCAGAAAGGCTTAAGGAAAAACGGATGGTGTTTGTTACTTTGAAAAAACACGGTCAGCTTCGGGGTTGCATTGGCAGGATTGTTGCTGATACGCCTCTCTATAAGGCAGTATCACAAGTAGCTATTGATTCTGCTTTGCATGACCCCAGGTTCGCTGCGGTGCGTTATGAAGAGTTGGATGATATTGAGATTGAAATATCTGTAATGACGCCTTTTGAGGAGGTAAAAAATCTTGATGATATAAAAGTGGGAAGAGACGGCCTTATGATACGCAAAGGTTTTAATTCCGGACTTCTTCTGCCACAGGTGCCTATAGAGTACGGCTGGGACAGGAAAACATTCTTGGAAAACCTATGTTACAAAGCTGGACTTTATAAAGACGCTTATAAAGAGCCTGATGCGGTAATTTATAAATTCTCTGCAGAGGTATTCTCCGAGGGAGAAATTTGACACATTACTGATTCAAACAGTTTTGTGTCAGTGCCGTTTCTTACAACAAACATTACTATAATGTATGACTATTGACCATAGACCATTTGTGACTTTATTTAAGAAATGTCCAAAATAAGAATATACATTGAATCTCAAAATGTAAAGGATTCAGTCGAGGTTGTAGACAGGAATGTTGTCCATAAAATTAAGGATGTTTTGCGTCTTAAAAGTAATGATTCTGTGTATGTTTTCGACGGTGAAGGCAGAGAATATCTTTATAAAATAAGCAGGATAGATAAAGGCAAAGTTGTTTTAGATAAAAAAAAGCAGGTGAGAGAAGAGCCGGCTGCCTCAGCAAGAGCAGTCTTAGGTTTTCCCATCATAAGAGAAGGGAAAATAGACTTTATCCTGCAGAAAGCAACAGAATTAGGTGTGGATGGTTTTATTCCTTTTATATGCTCCCGTAGTTTACGGACTGTGCCCAAAAAAGAAAGATTGACCAGATGGCAAAGGATTGTCCTTGAGGCAGTGCGTCAATCAGGCCGGCTTTGGGTTCCTGAGGTAAGAGGTGTTTTAAGGTTTGAGGATATTGTTAAGGAAAAATTTTCTTTAAAGCTTGTCGCTTCCATAGAGGGAAAGAACTTCAGTAGTGTTTTAAGATACAAAGCAGGCGATACTCTTGTTATGGTCGGCCCGGAGGGGGATTTTTCTCCTTCTGAGTATGAGCAGTTAAAATCAGAAGGATTCCTATTTATACGTTTATCAAAGAATATCTTACGTACCGAAACCGCGGCAATTCTTTCTATTGGGGTTATCAAGGCGCAGAGCATAGAGAGTAGTTAATAGCGTATAGCTAGGGTATAGGGATGGTATAGGTTCAAATATGAGTTGTTAATCATCGGTTGTTGAATATTGTTTGTGGGCAATGAGAGTAAAGTTTATAACCTTAGGATGTAAAGTAAATCAGTATGAGACTCAGGCTCTTATGGAGAAAATGGAAGAGGCAGGGTTTGAAGTCACGAAAGATAAAGCAGATTTGTATATTATTAATACATGTAGTGTTACTCATCGCGCTGATGCAAAGTCAAAAGAAGCAGTTACCCGTGCACACCATGAAAACCCTCAGGCAAAAGTTGCGCTGTGCGGCTGTTTTGTTCAAGGTAATATCGAAAAGATAAAAAGGTTTGATGTTGATTATCTTATTCCTCAGGATAGAAAACAG
>CAYXBX010000054.1:0-6974 GCA_964463445.1 uncultured Planctomycetia bacterium | reverse complement strand
CCGATGGGGGTATTCTTATTCCTCTTCCGGCAAAAGTTATTAGACCTTATGTAGATTTCGTTATAGGGGTGAGCGTAGAAAGTGCATTAAATACATCCAAAGACATTAAAAATGCCCTTGATGTTCTTTTTACTGTAGACAGAATACGTTATAAAGCAATTATTGAAGAGAATAGGAAAGAAGCTGATTTTATTATTTCTCCTTCTGTTTCTTCTTATACATGGTCTGATTTTGATTGTATTGGTGAAATTGTAAGAGAGGGTTATCTTGAGACAAAGAAAAATATAAATATTCTAAAGAGGAAGATATCCAAACAGCGCTGGCTGTCTTTTATAAGATTTAAGAGAAAGGCATAGCCCGCCATATTTATCTGTTTTAAGGTCCTTTTTAAGTTTTTTTGCTTCTTATTTCCTTCTTTCTGTGGTAGAATTATTCTCCAATAGTTGGTTATTCTGGTAGTTAAACCTATTGAGAGGTTATTCTAACAGGAGGGGTTATGTATAGTTTAGTTTCAAAGAGGATACACATCATTACAATGAATATTTTCTTGACTCTGTTTTTTACCTTTCTTTTTGTGGTATCTTCCTGCATAAGGATACCTCTTTTTTTCAGCCCTGTACCTATAACTTTACAGACATTTGTTTTGTTTCTAAGCCTTGCCGTCTTAAGAAAGAAAGCTGCTGTTTCTTATTTGTTCTATATTGTTCTGGGGGCTTCGGGTTTCTCTGTATTTGCTAATGGAGGCAGTGGCATACTTTACCTTTTTGGTCCTACAGGAGGGTACCTTTTCGGCTTTTTCCTTTCTCTGGTTGTTTTTGGGCATGTTATTGAGAGGGTAAATCATCTTAAAAAGTTAAATGCGGTTGATTATTCTTTAGTTTTTCTTCTTGCAAATTTATTAATTTATCTTTGTGGTATCTTCTGGTTAATTTTTACATACAAAGTGCCTTTTGAGGGTGCTTTAAAGATAGGAGTGATGCCTTTTGTTATAGGGGATGTTATAAAGATTATTTTAGCTGCCTCTTTATCTTATAAATTGATAAAATGCTAAGAAGAATATTTTTCACAGGATTAGCTGCCATTATTCCCCTTGTTATTACAATATATGTAGTAGCGGGTCTTTTTACCTTTGCTGATGGCATACTGGGGAAATACATCAACGGCTATCTCTACGATAATTTTGGATATAGAATTCCCGGTCTGGGTATTATCCTCTCTATTCTTACTATTTTTCTTGTAGGGCTTGTTCTTAAATTATCTCGGATGCGGATAGCCCGTGGTTTAGAGAAATTGTTATTAAGAATACCTTTAGTTAAAAGCGTTTATTCCCCTGTAAAGAGAATAGTTGATTTCTTGTTTTTACAGCAGCCCGACCGCTTTCGTGGTGTGGTTCTAGTAGAGTATCCTCGTAAAGGCATTTATTCCATTGGTTTTATTACCAATGATAATCCCGTTCAGTTTAGCAGAAAAGTAGAGAAGAAGCTGTATAATATTTTTGTCCCTTCTTCCCCGTCGCCTCTTACAGGCTTTATGATTGTCGTTCCCGAAGAGGAAATTGTGTTTCTGGATATGACTATTGAAGAAGCAATAAAGATTGTCGTCTCAGGAGGAATGATTGGCCCCGGAGAAGCATAGAAAGAGTCTTTTTATTTTTGATTTAGACGGGACATTAGTTGACGCCTATAGGGCAATAGAGGAAAGCCTGAATTTTACAAGGCGTCAGCTTGGCTATGGAAAAATTTCTTATAGGACAGTGAAGAGAAGCGTAGGAAAAGGAGATTTTTTGTTTATAAAAAAATTTTTTAAGCCCCAGGATGTTAAAAAGGCGCTTCGCATTTACCGTTCTCATCATAAGGATAGTTTAATCAAATACGCAAGGAGGATAAAGTTCTCTCTTCCTCTGCTTAAACAACTTAAAGAGAAGAACAAACGGGTATCTGTTGTTTCTAACCGTCCATTAGTATTTACTGAGCTTCTTTTAAGGAAACTTAAGCTTAACAGGTATATTGATAGTGTGATTTGTCCTCAAAAGATAGAGCAGATAAAGCCTAACCCCTATATGCTCAAGATGACCCTTAGGAAGTTTAATATTGCACCTAAAGAGGCAGTTTATATTGGAGATATGGCCATTGACTTAGAGGCAGCAAAACGTGCAAAAATAGATGGGGTTTTTGTTATGGGTGGTTCTGGAAGCAGAGAGGATGTAAAGAAATATCGTGGAGTAAAAACAGCTTCCTCTTTAAAAGATATCTTGAAGATGTATGGATAAAAGATACTACCTTAATAATAATGGCGAGTTTATTGTAGAAAACTACAATACCGCCTTTCCTTTTTTTAACTTCCTTCCTGCGGTAGCAGGTAAGTGGGGCATACCCCTGTGGGCTTTCTATGTGAACAGAGCCCAGGGGATAATAAGCTTTGGAATTCACGATAAAAACCACTCTATATTAGAGTTTTACCCTGCAGATAGAGCGTTGCGGGAAGTTCCTTTTGTTGGATTCAGGACTTTTGTAAAAGTAGACCGTAAAAAATTCTACGAGCCCTTTTGCAACAACAGTTCCCATGCCATTGAAGAAAAGATGATTATTAAAAGCGAAAGTCTAAGAATAGAGGAGGTAAATAAATTTTTAAACCTTAAATTTTCTGTTGACTATTTTACGCTTCCCAATATGCCTTTTGCTTGTCTGGTGAGAGTTTTAAAAATCAGAAACCTATCTTCGCGAAAAGTGAGCTTAGAGATAGTTGATGGTTTAGGGCGTGTTATACCATTTGGAGCTAGAGACTTGTTTCTTAAAAATCTCTCCCGAACCCTTGAAGCCTGGATGCATTCTAAGATTGAAGGCGATATGGCTACTTTTTATCTTCTCGTTGACCCCAAAGATGTTGCCCAGACTAGACTTGTTGAAGGGGCAAATTTTAACTATGCTTTTTTTAAAGATAAAACCGTAAAACACCCCCATTATATAGTTGACCCCTATCCTGTATTTGGAAGCGATACTTCTTTAAAGACTCCCCTTGGATTCTTAGATAAGGAGTTTAAGTTTCCCAGGAAGCAAATTCTATGTGGCCGTACACCCTGTGGTTTAAGTTTTTTTGAATGGGATATGAGGGGAGGCGAAGAGAAAACTTTTTATAGCCTGTGGGGTGGGGTATTTAACAGAAGGGTTTTAAGTGAGGTAAAAAAAGTTACTTCGTATCTTTTAGAGAGAAAAGAAAAAGAAAACAGTAAGATTATAAACGAGATTAGAAACAGAGCAATGTGTGTTTCGTCTAGCAACACTTTTGATCACTATATAAAGAACACTTATCTCGATAATATTCTAAGAGGTGGTTATCCTTACAGTCATCGGCGTAATAAGGTTTACTATATCTTTAGCCGTAAACACGGAGATTTAGAAAGGGATTATAACAAGTTTAAGATTTTTGCTTCTTACTTTTCTGAAGGGGAAGCTAACTACCGCGATGTGAATCAGAACAGAAGAGTGGATTTATTTTTTAACCCTTCTATTGAAAAGGCGAATGTAGTTTACTTTATGAATTTACTTAAGATGGATGGTTACAATCCTCTTGTTGTTAAGGGAGAGAGGCTTTATTTTGATAATGTAAAAACAATTAAGAAAGTACTTTCTAAATTTAAAATAAAGCCTCAAGAAGCGCTCGTAAAGCTAATGAAGGAAGGGTTTTATCTGGGAGAAATATTTATTTTAATGATGGATAAAGGTATAAGGGTAAAAAGAAAAGAATCTTTTGTTGATTTCCTGCTTACTCACGCAAAGAGAGAGCCTAAAGCCTCTTTCGGAGATGGCTATTGGATTGACCATTGGCGCTATAATCTTGATTTGATAGAAAATTTTCTTTATTTCTATCCCGATAAACTCAAGGAGTTGTTTCTTCATACGGAATTTATGTTTTGGGATGATGAATATAAGGTAAAGAAGAGGGATGATAGATATTTTATAAAGGATAGCAGAGTTTGCCAGGGGGGAGGGCTTGATGTAATTGAAGAGAAAATAATGCTGATTAAGCAACGGCAGCGTTTTAGAAACTTTTTAAGAAAGCAATATGGAAAATTTGGTATATACAAAGCCAACCTTTTTGTAAAATTATTCACCCTTATCTTAAACAAATCCGCAACTTTAGACCCTTTTGGGATGGGTGTAGAGATGGAGGCGGAAAAGCCTGGATGGTGTGATTCTTTAAATGGGCTGCCTTCTCTTTTTGGCTCTTCACTATGTGAAACTATGGAGTTAAAAAGATGCTGTAATCTCATTCTTAAAGCGATAAGTTGCCTTGATAAAAATTTGACAGTGTCTTTTCCTGTTGAGTTGTATAATTTCTTTAAGAAGATGAAGAAACTATTAAGTGATTACTTTTCTTATAGAGGCAAGGACAGGGATTATCTATGGTGGGATAAATCTAACGAGTTTAAAGAGATTTTTAGAGAGTCTGTTTTCTTTGGTGTAAAAGGAGAAGAAAGGAAAGTTACATTAAAAGAATTAGAGGGGTTTGTGCTTTCTTTATCCAGGCGTTTAGAAATAGGTATAGAGAAGGCGAAAGACAAGAAAAGTGGACTGTATGCCACCTACCTTTTTTATGAAGTAGTTAAATACAGAAAAGACAGAAAGAAGAGTATTAAACCGTTATTTTTTAAGCAAAAGAGATTGCCCCTTTTCTTAGAGTCATCTGTTCATTTCTTGCGTCTTTGTCCATCGTCTGGGTTAATAGAAAATATGAGAAGGAGCGGTCTTTTTGATAGAGAGCTTAAAATGTATCGGTTGAATATGAGTTTAAAGAAAGAACCTTTAGAGATTGGGCGCAGCCGCGTTTTTCCTTCCGGGTGGCTTGAAAATGAGTCTGTTTGGCTTCATATGGAGTATAAGTATCTTTTGGAATTAATAAAGAGCGGGTTTTATAGCGAATTCTATAAGGATTTTTTTAATTGTTTGGTGTGTTTTTTTAAGCCAGAGCGTTACGGAAAGAATATTCTAGAAAACTCTTCTTTTATTGTCAGTAGTGCTCATCCTGATAAATTTCTATGGGGTAAAGGGTTTGTGTCCCGTCTTACGGGGGCAACAGTAGAATTACTTAATATATGGATGATAATGTGTCTGGGAAGAGAGCCATTTTTTGTAGATGATAGAAGCAGGTTATGTTTGCAGTTCAAACCGATTATTAAGAAAGATTTATTTACGAGAGACTCTTCTGTGTTTAAGATGGATAGCAAAACAATTAAGTTGCCGGCAAATACGTTTTCTTTCAAACTATTTTCTTCAATTCTTGTAGTTTACCATAACCCTAAACGAAGAGATACTTTTAAGACAGAGGTTAAAAGAATTATTGTTGAGACGCCACAAAAGAAATTCACTCTAAATTCCAAAATAATCTCCTCTCCTTTAAGTTATGCTGTGAGAGAAAGAAAGGTTAAGCGCATTGATATTTATTTGGGTTAGGGTGGATATAAACTGTTTGACAAAATAATTTGTCTCTATTATTTTAGATAATATATGGGATTTATTGAGAGGCTAAAAGAGGATATTCAGACAGCTTTTCGTGAAGACCCTGCAGCAAGAAACTCGGTGGAAGTGGTGTTGTGTTATCCGGGTTTGCATGCTATCTGGATACACAGGTTAGCACATTTTCTCTGGGAAAAAGGGCATGGGACGCTTGCACGGCTTATTTCACATATTGGGAGGTTTCTTACAGGAATAGAAATACATCCTGGTGCCAAGATAGGAAGGAGGTTTTTTATCGATCATGGGATGGGGGTGGTTATTGGAGAGACTACAGAAATTGGCGATGATGTTTTGATTTATCAGGGAGTGGTGTTGGGAGGAGTTTCTCGTGAGAAGACCAAACGCCATCCTACCCTGGGGAATCGTGTGGTTGTAGGAGCGGGGGCAATTCTTTTAGGGCCTATTGAGGTTGGAGAGAATGCCCGGATAGGAGCAGGGTCGGTAGTAATCAAGGATGTCCCTGATAATGCTACTGTAGTGGGAGTACCAGGAAGAGTTATTGTGGGTAAACCTCCTAAAAAAGTAAGTGGAGTTGACTTAGACCACAATAAACTTCCTGACCCTGTAATTGAGGTGCTTCATCGCCTGGAAAGAAGGATTGAAGATTTAGAGAAGAAGTTAAGATAGAAGGAATAATGGAGAAAAAAAGAATTGTTTTGCACTTTCCCCGTCAGCTTGTGGATAAACCTATTGTGTTTAGGTTGGTGAAGGATTTTAATCTTGAGTTTAACATTCTAAAAGCGGAGGTTAACCCCAAAGAAGAGGGTCTTCTTGTTTTGGAGTTGAAAGGAAATGACGATGACTTTAAAAGAGGCATAGAATATCTTAAAGAGGAAGGGGTCGGTGTTCAACCCCTATCCAAAGATGTCTTTATGGACAAAGATAAATGTGTGGCTTGCGGAGTTTGTGTTCCTCTTTGCCCTACGCAGGCGTTGGTGGTAAACTCCGGCAATTTTGAGGTCGACTTTATAAAAGAACGTTGCATTGCCTGTGGGATATGTATAAAGGCATGTCCTTACGGAGCAATGGCGATAAGTTTTTGAGTGTTTATTTTTGGTAGTTTGCTTTATTACAGAGGAGATGTACTATGAGAGTTTTGGTAACAGGAGGAGCAGGTTTTATTGGTTCCAACGTCATTGAGGTACTCCTTAAGAAGAAGAACAAAGTTTTTTGTCTTGACGATTTTTCCCATGCCAATTTTAAGAATATTGTTAACAAAGATTGCGAGGTTATATGTGCTGATATAAGAGACGAAGACGTTTTTAGCAAGCTTCCTCGCGTTGATGCTGTAATTCATGAGGCAGCAGTAACAGATACTACCATTAGTGATGATAATAAGATGATGAGTGTAAATTTTGAAGGGTTCAAAAATGTTTTAAAATACTGCCTTAAAAATAAAATCCGCCTTGTGTACGCCTCAAGTGCAGGAGTATATGGAGATGGTCCGTCTCCCATGAAAGA
>CAYXBX010000053.1:6072-7178 GCA_964463445.1 uncultured Planctomycetia bacterium | reverse complement strand
GGGACGCAAAGCTTCCGGCCCTATAAGGGTAGCGGGGCTGCCAAAGGGACAAACAAGAGAAACCCTAAGGTTACATAAAGGTTGCCTTAGGGTTTTTTTATTGAATACTGTGATGAAGGAAAAAGAAATTTTACACAGAGTAGTAACTTTTTTAAACAGAGAAGAACTCGATTGTTTGGATAATATATCCAAAGACATCCTCTTTTCAGAAGGAATTAAGATACCCCGCTCTTTATTACTAAAAGAAATAATAGATATCTTTTTATTGTCAAAGGACTCGCCAGAAAGCTATGAAAAATTAATAAAGAACATTACAGAATATAGTAAAAAAGGAGGATAAAATGAATAAGCATATACTTGCTCTCTTAACTTTATTTATACTGTTTAGCTATCCTGCAAAAGCAAAAAATAATATAGTTATAAGGGTATCCTGCACTATACCTAAAATTATAAGTGTATCTAAAGAAAATATCAGCGATAAAGAAAATACTGTCCAATACCAGAAAACAACCCGCGATGGAAAGAAAATACTCCTTAAAACAGTTGTTGCTAAATAGCTATTTTAAAGCAGCTATAAAAAGTTTATCTTCCCTTTAAGAGTCTGAAACATCATTTCTTTAAACGAAAAGGAATATTATAGAGATAATTAACACCTTCGGATAGTTCTATGGTTTTCTTTACAGGGACAGAAGGTATATATTTAAGAGGAACGGTATTGATATCAAAAGATAAATTGTATTCTCCTTTTCTTAATCCTCTGAAGAAATAGCGCCCTTCGGAATCTGTAACAACCGTTTTCTTTCCAATACTAATGTTTACTCCTCTAATAGGAATATCGCCGTTATCAAATTTATTATTTCCATTAGCATCATAAAAAACAGCTCCATAAATACCGGAATTTGTAGTAATACCAAACTCAAGTTTCTTTTCTGCCCCATTTTCTATTTCCACCTCTAAATTGGATGGTGTTGTAAAAACATAGCCACTGGGTAAACTCTGGGGGTCAACGCTTACCACAACCTTCTTTGCCCTTACCTGCACAGAAAAGCAACCTGCTTTATCAGTAACAACCTCTTTCTTTCCTATCTTAACCTTTACATCAGAAA
>CAYXBX010000053.1:0-6062 GCA_964463445.1 uncultured Planctomycetia bacterium | reverse complement strand
TCCAGAAATTTTTCCTTTGGGGCTAAAACTAAAAGGTAAGTCAAATGTACTTTTTAATCCTAACCTTATCTCTCCTTCGATATACTTCTGGGTGCCAGCTTCCTCTGCCCATACATTCCGCACCCTTCCATCAATAAAAAATTCTACATTAGAGGTAGGACTATAAGTAAGCCGCAAAGACCCTTCAATACTATCTTCCCCGGCTAAGAAGCTATGAGTTGAAGTGGTATCCTCTTCATCTCTATAATAAAACCTGAAATTCCCTCTCCAGCGCGGATTAAACTTTTTGTAGTAATCTATTCCTGTCTCCCATACAAAAGGGGAAGACTTAGAGCCATCTATTCTTTCTGTAAGCCATCCATAGGTATAATTGATGTAATAAGATAAGTCACTGGTAAGATAATACCTCAGGCCACTGAATATATTGTAAATATCATAATCAGACGATTTTGATAAAGGGTTTCTGCTTCTTTGATATGATGGTCCTATAAAGAAAGACAACCTTTTGTTGTTGAGCAACTTAATGCTTTTAGAATAGTTGGTTCTTATGCTTAAATACCGGCGGGGAAAAGAAAGGCCAGGATCATTGGTATAGTAGATATTTGTAGATAAAGAAGAATTATCCGAAAACATCTTGTTGATGTTAAATTGCCAGTCAAAATTTGGCTTTCTTTTCTTAGAAGGGTTAAACATGTATCTATCACGGTAAATATCTAACGATGTACTTAAATGGGTATTATTAGAAAAATCCATGCTCATAGTTAAAAGTGCACCTATCTCTCCTTGATTGGCTGGCCTTCCTGTAATTGTAGTAAAGTTTTTCTCTATATCCCTAAAATTAATACCGAATCTTGCCTTACCAATATTAAAAGAAGAATTTACAGTAGCAGCTACGGAATCCTCATTATAAGCAATCTCTGACGTTATATGTCTGTCATTTTTGCTATATCCAACCCCAAATGAATATACTCTATCTTTTAAATAGTCCTCTCTTCCATTGCCATACCCTCTTGCATAATTAAACGAATAACGGGTGTTTTCCAGGGGGAAAAACGTAAGATGCACGCCCTCTATATAAGACTTCCTTTCTGTAAGCACACCGGGAGTGATATACCCATAAGCACCTTCCCGTTCTTTGCCCCAGATTACGGAATAACTTACCTTCTTGTTAAAAGCGTATGACTCCCATAAAATACCCTTAATAAGCTCGCCAGGATAAGAAAGCGGAGAAAACCCTTTATATATATCAAAAACTCTTATATTAAAATCTTTAAACCCAAAAGCATTTCCATCAGTTAAACCTAAAGTATAATTGGTAAGCTCTGTTTTGTTACCATACTTAGCCAGCCTTAAAGAACCGTCAAACACACCATAGGGACTTTCACCATAGAACCCCAGCCACTGGTCAAAACTCAACACACTTCTGTCCATTGTTCCCAAACGTCTTCCTTTATAATAACTACGCCATTGGGTATTGTAGAGAAACTTAAAAGGCTCGCTATAATAAACCAGCTTTCTTTCTTCTTCAGGGGAAACAAAAATAGGAAAGGCAACTTTTACGTTAAATGTCCATCTTCTGTCTTCCTCCCATACATGCAAGAAAGTTACGCCAATGTTTTTCGCAATAATCTTTATCCTTTTATCATCTATGCGTTCTACATTAATAACTCTCCTATCAACAACAAGATAACGTTTTATGCTTCTCCCTTCCATGATTAACGCTTCGTTAATTGCTATCTGAATAGTAGTATTGGGCTGAATAGAAAATAACTCATCCGTAAGATAAAGAGTCCTTTTTTTGGTAATTTTAGCTATTTTTTTAGAAGGGATATACTTGCCAGGAGAAACCAGTTTAGCCTCTTTAATCTCTTTCCTGTAAGAAACTGCCTCTTTTTTCTCTGGGGGCATTTCTTCCCCTTGCTCCTTTGAGGTTATCCTTGAGGATGGTTTAGGGGCCTTAAGAGGTTTTCTCTTTGTAATTTTTTCCCATAGAGATAATGTTTTTTCTATACTCTTCTTTCTCTTTCGTGTTAATTCTTCCTTGCCCTTTCTCCTTTTTACCTCCTTAGAAAGCTCTAAAACTTCCTCTTTCTCTATTTTCTCAGGCTTAACTTGCTCATATGGCTCTTTTTTAGATACTTTCCCGGATACAACAGGCAAAGAAGAAATCTCAGCAGGGGTAACTTCTTCGATTTTTCCTTCTTTTATTCTTTTTATAAGATTGATATAAAATATGGGTTCTTCTGCGTGTGGCTTTAAAATTTGAGCAATACGAAAATAATAGAGGGCATTATCAAGGTCATTGTTCTTTATAGCCTCAAAGGCTAAATCAATAACATAATCATAGGAAAGATAATACTGAGGATAAACAGAAAGGCAAGAAAACAATAAAGAAAGCAGCATAAAAATAAAGATGCTTCTTCTAAGCATAATAATTTTGTATTCATCAATCCCTTACAGCTGATATTTCAATTGAATTGTCTTGTTTTTTCATAAAATCTACCTCTTTAACAGCAACATCGCCGTCTTCTAAATCAAAATTGCATATTAGCGTATAACTTCCTCTTGGTATCCTTTCATTAGAAAGGCTCAAGGCAAAATCAGCTTTATCGCCAGGAAAAAGAAACAAATCTTTTATTTTTCCTCTGTCATAAATCATTCCCTCGCTGTCCATAACAAAATAAGTACCCTTTGCATTAATAAAAACATCACCGGTATTACTAATAATTCCTTTAATTGAACTGCCTTCTACTTCAATACTATCTATATCAGCCTTCTTTATACTATCCTCGGTCTCAATAAGAAAAAGTGACCCAATCCTTCCCAAAACAAACAATCGGCTGCCGGGACTTTCTTCTACCTCTCCTAAAGCTGTCTCAAAGAACATAACTGCATAATAACCTCCCCTGGCGGAAGAAGGAACAGAAATAGAATACTCTACATTCCTTCTGCCAAAAGGGGGAAGCTTAAACTCAACAGGAGAAAAGGATATCCACTTGGCACAGGAATTCTCTAAAGTCCCGGCGGTTAGAAACTTCTTGGAACCATCGTAAGGAGGAACGTATTTAAAATCCTCAACATAAACCTTTATTTTAACCTCATTACTGGAAGGATTAGTTATCCTTATAGAACCTGTCACTACCTCTCCAGGAGAAACCTTTAGCTTAACCTTAGGGTTACTTACCCCAATATTAAAAGAAAAAGCCGATACACTCAGCAAAAACAAAAAAGCAATAAAAAGGGTAATTTTCCTCATCATTATTATTATAACATATTTTAAGATAATTATTTAAGAGTAAGAGTAAAAGCTACAGTCCCCGAGTAGTTACCTGCGGGTTGGTCTCCTGTTATAGGTTCGCCCGGAGTACCCGGCTCTCCTGTAGAAATACCATAATAAACACGGACTATTCTTGATTTACCAGAATTGCTGTCATAGATTATCCTTTCTCCTTCGGCTGCTAAGCCTGCTTCCCCTAAAGAATCACCGGCAGGCATATCACCCTGAGCTACACCATTACTGTACTTATCATCAGCCTCGTAATCAGGGTCCATTATAAAACTATTATTGAGGTTATTATCTCCGCTTACAAGGCCAGTTGATGTCTGCTTAATCTGGTAAGGCCTGCCAGAAGTGCGGGCAATAAGAAAAACAGTATAATACTTGGCAGGCAGCCAGATTCCTAAATTCTCATTCCATTCTAACTCGCCAAAATCAATAGAGGTAGCGTCTCCGGAGAAACCAAACTCATAAGGGTCCTGACCTCCAGTAGACCACCGTATCCAGTAAGAAAGCTCAAGGCTCTCAGGGACTGTAGCTTTTATGCCTACATTTACAGAATCTTCCCCAAAAGAAGAGGTTACAAAAATAACCCCTCCTCCAAGAAGAAACACCCCCACTACTATCAACGTAAGAAATCTATCCATCTGCCTTTTTACTACTTAACAATGCTTAAGGAGTAAGAGTAATAGTAATCTTTCCTATATAATCACCTGATGACTTGTCTGTGGTTACAGGGCTTGTATCCGCTGGCTCAATCTTATTACCATTCTGATCAACTTCTCCTGTAGCAATACCGTAGTAGATTCTTAGCCATCCTCCAGAAAGTTCAGATTTGGAAATAGATTTTACGCTATTAGCATAACTAAGTTGATAGAGTTTAGTATCCTTGGTTTCATCATCCTCAATAATTCCGTCGTTATTTACATCAGCCTTTTCAGTCTTTACAAAAGTTACCACTACATTCTTGTTTAAGTCGTCCGTCCCATTAGTAAAAGAGTCTACTGTGTGGCTTACTGACCAATTAGCTTCATTAGAAAGCACACCCACATCCATAACACAGTAGTGGTCAGGAAGAAATATCCCCAAATCAGGGTCATAGGTTAATGTCCCAAAATCTATGTCCTGAAGCTCCTCGCCCCAAATACCAGTATTAGCATCCACTTTATGAATGGATACATTGAGGCCATCCTGCGGCTCAATATGGGCCTTTATGTATTTTTGAACACTGTCTCCTGCAAAAGCTAAACCCAGCATACCAAAAGTAATAAGAAACACACCCGTGGCTTTTAAAAACCTGCTCAACATCTTTTTTCACCTCCTGTTATTACAATTATCCCTTCAAGAAACAAACAAACCATAAGACTTTTTTAATTAACAATTATTCCACCACCTCCTTTTTAAGCTATTTTTCAGAAAGCAAATAAGTAACCTGTGTTGAGTAATCGCCTGCAACAACCTCATAAGAAACATCCAGACGGTAAATTATATCAAAAGTAACAGGGTCTCCTTCGGCATTGGAAGTAAATATAACCTTATCCCCTACTCCTGCAGGCTGAAAGTTTAAAAAATCAGTTTTGCCTTTATCCTCACCGGGAAGCTCTACTTTCATCCTGAAGAACTTCTCTGGAATCTTATTCCCTTTTTCGTCAGTTAAAGGAGTATCAATCCTTTGAATTACCTGATAGGGCGTCTTCATATTTGTATTTACTTCAACTTTAACTGCTTTCTCCTGCGGAGGGTTGTCTGGCTTTACTCCTAAAAAAGAGAGGCCCTCTTCTGATGTCACCTTTATGTCAAATACTCTAGCTATCTCTACTTCCAATCCGATAGGAATAGTTTTGTTAATATTTTCTCCTTCAAAATAGTAAATCAAATTACCCTTATATAACCCTGCAGATACACCTTTTATAAGTTCCTCATCGACAGAGAAATTTATATAAAACTCGCTGCTACCTTCATCAGAAGAGTATATTAACGCTCTGCCTCTTGCCAGAGAAGATAAATTTTTATAATTAGACTCGCCCTCAGCCAAACCAGATACAAAAAACTTAACTACTCCATCCTCAAGGACAGTTCCGTCTTCTTTAGTTAAAGGTTCGGTTAAGTCCTGGTAAATCTTTATGTTGTTCTCAGAGGGAATATTTAATTTAACCTTAAGGGAAGATTTTAACTCTGAGTCGTACCTTGTCCCCAATCTTACAGTCTTGCCTGAAGGCGCTTCTATTGCAATATCAATACTGGGATTAGCGTTGAAACTTAAATCTAAAATGTAAGTTTTAGACGATGCCCCGCCTATAGACTCAAGGGTGTATAAAATTTTTCCTCTAAAATTACCCCTCTGTGATATTTTCTTTCCGTCTATAGAGTAAACAACCACGAAAGAATCACTGTCGCCTGCCGTATTTGAAGTATAAAGAATTTCGTCACGCGTAGAGAGCGACCGCAAAGTATCCTGATAAAGACTTCCAGCAGCATTGGTTCCCCGCACGGTATAAAAACTTAGAACTCCTTCATTTAATATTTCTCCTTTATCACTCACTACAGGCTCAAGGAGACGCTGCCTTAGCCTGTACTGAACTCCATCGGTTGAAGTAATACGTATTTTAACCTCTTTGTTTATATAAGAATCACTGTTGACTTCTCCAAACCTTAGCGACATCCCTTCGTAAGGAGTCACTGCAAGATTCAACGAAGCCTCTAGTCTAAACGTAACTATAGCCATTATCCCCAAAAAAAGTAGATAAACCCTCATCTTACTATTATCCATAAAAAAAGAGAGGCA
>CAYXBX010000052.1:0-7336 GCA_964463445.1 uncultured Planctomycetia bacterium | reverse complement strand
CCTTTAATAAAAATAAGAGGGGTAAAGGCATTGAGAGGTACGGATTTTAGGGTGATTCCTGATAGAATTGAAGCAGGGACCTATATTGCTTCTGCGATAGCAACTCATTCTAATATTACAATTTTAGGGGCAAATCCTTCCCATCTTACTTGTGTTATTGAGACAGCAAAGAAAATGGGCTCTGAAATTTCAATAGATGACTCTAAGATTCATATAAAAGGCTCTTCTCGTATAGAGCCTGCTAATATTACCACTTTACCTTATCCTGGTTTTCCTACCGATTTACAGGCTCAGTTTATGGTTTGTTTATCACTGGCTGCGGGAGTTTCTTTAGTTACAGAGAAGATTTATCCAGATAGGTTTATGCATGTTGCAGAGCTTAATCGTATGGGTGCCCGCATTCAGAGGAATGGCCCTTATGCTATTATTGAGGGGGTAAGATCATTGTTTGGAGCAGAGGTAATGGCTTCTGATTTAAGGGCATCGGCTGCTTTAGTCATTGCAGGGATGGTGGCTAAAGGAAAAACAGAAGTTTTACGTATTTATCATCTTGATAGGGGATATGAGAGGTTAGAAGAAAAACTCACCAAGTTAGGAGCAAAAATAAAAAGGAAGAAATAAGAACATATTTGAGATGAGAAAAGTTCTTGTAATAGATAATTATGATTCCTTTACATATAATCTTGTGCAATACTTTGGTGAGTTGGGAGCAGAAGTCTCGGTTTTTAGAAACGACCAGATTAGCATAGAGAGGATAAAGAGATTAAAAATTGACGGTATTGTTATTTCTCCCGGGCCAGGACGACCACAGACTCAAGGAACAATGAGTTGCAAGATAATCCATGAGTTTTATAAGAAAGTACCTATTTTAGGGGTGTGCTTGGGGCATCAGTGTATTGGCTATGTTTTTGGAGCAAAAATAGTAAAAGCGCCTCGGCTTATGCACGGAAAAGCATCTTTAATTTACCATAATAAAAGAGATATTTTTAAGAATATTCCCAATCCCTTCTCTGCCATCCGTTACCATTCCTTAATAGTCGACAATAGTAATTTACCTTCTAATTTGATAGTGAATGCTAAAACAAAAGATGGTATAATAATGGGATTGAAAGATAAGCGGTATCCTTTGTTTGGGGTGCAGTTTCACCCAGAGTCTATCCTTACAGAAAGAGGCAGAACATTGCTTAAGAACTTTATGTCTGTATGATAAAAGAAGCGATAAAGAAAATCCTGTCAGGGAAACATCTTGGGTTTAGTGAAGCGAAAGAAGTATTTTATGAGGTATTTGAGAGTAAAGCTACCGACGCACAAATAGCAGGATTCTTGGCTGTACTTTCTATGTTAGGGGAGAGTAGTGATGAGATAGCAGCGGCAGCAAGCGTAGTGAGAGAGAAGGCTCTCAGGGTGAATCTCAAAGAAAATGGGTTGGGCATAGAGATTGAGGGGGAGCCTGTACTCGATACTTGTGGCACAGGAGGTTCGGGCACCTATAAGTTTAATATTTCTACTACTGTAGCCTTTGTGGTGAGCAGTGCAGGAGTGAAAGTCGCTAAGCATGGGAATCGGGCGGTCTCTTCCAATTGTGGCAGTGCTGATGTGCTTGAAGCTTTAGGAATAAAAATAGATTGTGAGCCTCGCATTATGGAAAGATGTATAAAAAAGATAGGCATAGGGTTTCTTTTTGCTCCTTTATATCATAAAGTATTCAAGCGGGTAGCACCCATAAGAAAGGAGTTGGGAATAAGAACAATATTTAATCTTATTGGCCCACTGTGCAATCCTGCTTTTGTAACACATCAGTTATTGGGTATTTCCAGCGAGAAACTCCTTCCTCTAATTGCAGGTGCTTTGAATAAACTCAACACTAAAGCGGCTTTTGTTGTCTATGGAGATGATTTAAAAGATGAAATTACTCTTACAGGTAAGACCAAGGTAGTTTTTCTTAGTAAAGGCAGGATAAGAAAGTTTGAACTTACACCATCAAACTTTGGATTGAAGAAGATAAAACTGAAGGATATAGAGGTAAAAACTCCCGCAGATAGCGCGAGGGTAATAAAGGAGGTACTGGATGGTAAAAAAGGCCCACCTCGTAGTATTGTTTTAGCGAATGCATCTGCATGTTTTTATATAATGGGTAAAGTCAAAGACCTTAAAGAAGGTGTTGAGGTGGCAGCTTACTGCATAGACAGCGGGAAAGCTAAAGAAAAATATCTTTTATTTAAAGATTTCTTAGAAAAATATGGCTAATATACTATCTCTTATTCTTGATAATAAAAAGAAACGTATAGGAGTTTTAAGGAAGAACAAAGAGGGGTTAACTTCTCTTATTAAGAAAGCTCCTAAAGCGAGGTCTTTTAGGAAAGCTATTAAAAGAGAAGGTAAAATCTCTCTTATTGCGGAGTTAAAGCAAGCCTCTCCTTCTTCAGGGGTATTGCGGACTGATTTTTCCTTAAGGGAGTTAGTGGAAGCATTTCTTAGGGCAAAAGTTAATGCAATATCTGTTCTCACAGAAGAGGACTTTTTTTTGGGGAAGGTAAGTTATATAGAAGAAGTGAACAAGATAGCAGATGTTCCTATATTAAGGAAAGATTTTATTATAGATGAAGCACAGGTATTAGAGTCACGAGCAGCAGGAGCAGATGCTATTCTTCTTATTGCCCGCTTATTGGATAACAAACGATTATCTAGTTTGTATTCGTTAGCTAAAGAGTTAGGTATGGATGTTGTTGTAGAGGTTCATACGCAGAAAGAATTAAGAAGAGCACTTTCCATTCCTTGTGACATTATTGGCATAAACAACAGAAACTTAGATACTTTAACCATAGATTTAGGCACAACAGCTAAATTGGCCCCTTTTATTCCAAAAGACATTGCTATAATAAGTGAGAGCGGTGTTTCAGACTTAAAGGATATTCTTTGGCTTAAGGGGCTCGGTATAGATGCTGTACTTGTGGGAGAGGCAATAATGAAATCGCCTCACGTTGATGAAAAAATAAAGGAACTGCATATAGATGGTAAAAGTTAAAATATGTGGTATTACCAACATTGATGATGCTCTTTTTTGTTCTGCCGTCGGCGCTGATGCCTTAGGTTTCGTCTTTTATAAACGTTCTCCTCGTTATATTACTCCCCAACGGGCAAAAAAAATAGTTTACAGGCTGGATCCTTTTGTTGCAAAAGTGGGTGTGTTTGTTAATGAAACTAAGCGTGTTGTATTGGAGATAGCAGATTATGTGGGGCTTAATGTGTTGCAGTTTCATGGTAATGAGAGCCCTAACTATTGTCTTTCTTTTGCTAATAAGTTTAGAGTAATAAAGACATTTTTCCCTCCTGCTGTCCCTTCTGGTGCTTACGAGAAGTTAAGTACCTATCTTTTTGATATTAAGTGGGAGGAAAAATTAAGAAAGAAGCAAACTTTAAAAGCAGATTTCTTAAATAAAATAAAGAAAATCGAAGGAAAAAATATTATTGTCTCAGGGGGTTTAACCCCCCAGAATGTTTTAAGAATTGTAAAGGGGCTTAAACCCTATGCTGTTGATGTATCAAGCGGCGTTGAAATCTTACCGGGTAGAAAAGACAGAGCACTCGTAAAAGATTTTATTATTAAAGTTCACAACATTTAGTTTAGAATAGGTCGGTATATGAGAATTCCTGATAACAGAGGATATTTTGGTGAGTTTGGAGGAAAATTTATTCCTGAGACTCTTTCTTTCTGCTTAAATGAGTTAGAGAGGTCATACAAAAAGATAACACACGATAGGAAGTTTAAAAAACAGTTGTCTTTTTATCTTTCCCGTTATGTATCTCGTCCTACCCCTTTATACTTTGCGCATAACTTAAGTAGAAAGTTAAACCTAAAAATATACCTTAAAAGAGAAGACCTTCTCCATACTGGAGCACATAAGATAAACAACACTCTCGGCCAGGCGTTATTGGCGCGTTATATGGGCAAAAGGAGAATAGTTGCTGAGACAGGTGCGGGTCAACACGGTGTGGCAACTGCTACTGTAAGTTCTCTTTTTGGTTTTAAATGCAGCATATATATGGGAAAAGTTGATATCGAGCGGCAGAGGATGAATGTTTTTCGTATGAGAATATTAGGCGCAGAGGTGATTCCTGTAGAGAGCGGTTCAAAGACTCTCAAGGATGCCTGTAATGAGGCGATAAGAGACTGGGTTACTAATGTTAAAGATACCTATTATCTTCTTGGTTCAGTAGTAGGTCCTCATCCTTATCCTGTGATAGTAAGAGATTTTCAGTCTGTTATTGGGAGAGAGGCAAGAACACAAATTATTAAAGAAGAAGGCCGGTTACCCAATTATCTCGTTGCTTGTGTAGGAGGAGGAAGCAATTCTATAGGGTTGTTTTATCCTTTTTTTCATGACAGGAAAGTTAAATTTATAGGAGTAGAGGCAGCAGGCGAGGGTTTAAATAAAAGGCATGCCGCAACTCTTGTTAAAGGAAAGGAAGGGGTTTTGCATGGTTCTAAGTCTTTTGTGCTTGAGAATAGGTTTGGTCAAATAACAAATCCTCATTCTATTGCTGCTGGGCTTGATTATCCGGGGGTAGGCCCAGAACACGCCTATTACAAGTCTATAGGCCGTGCTCGTTATGTAGCTGTTACGGATAAAGAAGCAGTAAGTGCTTTTAGACTTTTGAGCAGAACCGAAGGAATTATTCCTGCTTTAGAAAGTGCCCATGCGATTGCTTATCTTAAAAGATTGGCAAAGAAGCACAAAGGTGCTTTAGTGGTAGTGTGTTTGTCGGGAAGGGGCGACAAAGATTTAGATATCATAGAAAGATGGGGCAGATAGTTGAAGTTTTCAGAGAACTTAAAAGCAAGGGGAAGAAAGCATTCATTATCTATCTTACTTTTGGTTTTCCCACAATTAAATTTACCGAGAAAATAATTCTTTCATTGCAGAATACCTCTGTAGATATTATTGAGATTGGTGTTCCTTTTTCTGACCCCTTGGCTGACGGTCCTATATTACAGGAAGCAGCGCAGATTGCTCTTAAAAGAGGAGCAAATACAGACATTCTTTTTAAAAATATAAAATCAATTAAGAGTAAAATAAAAACCCCGCTTGTCATTATGACTTACTACAATCCAGTCTTTTGTTATGGTGTGGATAGATTTCTAAGAATGGCCTGCGAGAGTGGGATTTCAGGTATAATGGTAGTAGATTTGCCTATTGAGGAAGCAGCTGGTTTTACGCATAAGTGCAGAGAGCTGGATTTAGATACTGTGTTTTTTATAACACCTCAGACTACAAAAGAACGGGCAAAGAAAATAGTAAAGGCATCGAGGGGGTTTGTGTATTATATTTCTGTTACCGGCATCACAGGACCGAGAGATTTATCATTTAAGCCTATAAGGAAAGATATAAACTATATAAAGAGACTCAAGGATATTCCTGTATGTGTGGGGTTTGGCATTCACAATAAACATCAGGTTATAAATTTACTTAAGGTAAGTGATGGTTTTATCGTAGGCAGTGCTTTTGCCAGGTTTATAAAGAATAACTACAAAAAGAGAGATTTCTCTAAAAGAATAAGAAGTTTTGTTAGGGGTATATATGTTTGAAGTGATAGACAGTCTAAAAGCAAAGCTTGTATTATCAGAGCTTCCCGGCCTGAAAACATCATCCGTCGGTGTTTTTGTCAATGCAGGGGCGCGTTATGAAGATAATAAAGTAAAAGGTATAGCGCATTTTCTCGAACATATGGTATTTAAAGGGTCAAAAAGATATTCCTACAGGAAGATTAAAGAAGAGATAGAAGGCAGAGGTGGTATTCTTAACGGCTTTACTTCCCAAGAGATAACGGGTTATTATTCTCATTGCCTTTATTACAATGCTCCTCGAGTTTTGGATATTCTCTTAGATATGGTGCTTTTTCCTGTTCTGGACAGCAAAGAGATAGATAAGGAAAGGAAGGTTATCTTAGAAGAGATAAAAATGCATAATGATCTCCCTCATGTAAGGGCAAGCTCTCTTTTAGATGGCTTACTGTGGTCTAATCACCCTCTCGGTAAAGAAGTAATTGGGTATTTTGAGACGGTTAAGAATATTGGAAGGTCTAATTTATGCTCTTTTAAAAATCAATTTTATTCTCCTTCTAATATTGTTATTATCTGTGTCTCTAACTGCAAGAAAGATAGGATATATAGAGTTATTCGCGAGAAAACAAAAGGAGTGTCTGCTTCATTGGCAAAAGTTCATCAGAGGCATCCGTCTTGCTTAAACAGAGTTAATATTGTTGTAGAAGAGAAAGATATTGACCAGTCTCATCTTTGTATAGGATTTAGAAGCTCTTCTGCACGAAGCAGGGAGCGTTTCATAACAGAAATCATTCACATCATTTTGGGTGCAAATATGAGCAGTAGACTTTTTGAAGAGATAAGAGAAAAGAGGGGGTTATGTTACGATATATCTACAGAGGTTAGAAGGTTCAAAGATAGCGGTTCATTTTCTATACATGTTGGTTTGGACAGCCGTAACATCATTACTGCTTTAGATAATATCTTCAGGCAGCTTCGACTCATCAGGGAGAAAGAGATATCTAAGAAGGAATTAGAAAGGGCAAAGGAATATCTCTTTGGACAGATGTTGATGAATGTAGAACGTGCTTCGGGAAGAATGTTTTATATTGCTGATTCCTATCTTTCTACAGGAAAGATATATTCTGTAGAGAAGGTAAAAAATATTGTGGATAAGATAGACACTCTTTCTATTAGAGAAGTAGCAGAGAAGATATTTTCTTTTGATAGAATGTGTGTTTCTTGTGTTTTGCGTCACAAGGATAGATTTGAGCCCAAAATCAAGCGCTTCATACATAACTTGTTGTAAGATAATAAGTTGTCTATAGGTGATGGGTGAAAGGAAAAGTATAGAGGGTCTTTCTACAGAGAAAGTATCAAAGGTGCTGAGTTTTGTTATGAGTAAGAAAGCTAAAGACCCTCTCGTTTTAGATATGAGGGGGAAATCGTATTTTTGTGATTATTTTATTATATGCTCAGGTACATCAGAAAGACATACCCGTGCAATATACGAGGAGGCTATAAAGCTTTCCAAAAAGAACAGATTGAAAATTCATCATTGTGAAGACGATCATCTATCAAGATGGCTGTTGATAGACTACTTTGATGTTGTTTTGCATATATTTAATGAGGAAGCAAGAAGATTTTATAAAATAGAAAGATTGTGGAAAGAAGCTGAGAGATTAACTCCACATCAACTTAAAAGTTGTTAACCGATTTTTTTAAGTCTTCCGTTAACCATATCCTTTTTAAAAATTTTTTTCAAAAAAAATCGAAAAAATGTTGACAAACTTT
>CAYXBX010000051.1:0-7526 GCA_964463445.1 uncultured Planctomycetia bacterium | reverse complement strand
CTTGCTGATAAGAAAAAAGAAGTTTTCGATGATGACTTGATGGCTTTAGTAGAGGAAGAAAGCCGCAGGAAAAAAAGAGCTCTTGAAATGGTTTCTGTAAGAGTTACAACTGGTACAGATATAGTTCCTGAAGCCACAGTAAAAGTAAGGTATAGAAAGAAGACATTTGAATCCCGCTCTTCGGGTGATGGGCCTGTAGATGCATGTTATAAAGCTATTGATAGAATTATTGGTAAGCATCCTAAGCTTTTAAACTATAAATTAGAATCTATCACCAAAGGCAAAGATGCGCAAGGGCTGGTTAATGTTGAGATAAAGCTTTTAGGAAAGACTGCTTCAGGCAGAGGAGCAAGTACAGATATACTAGAGGCATCTACTAAGGCATATCTGGATGCTCTAAATAAGATTATTTAGTGTTTATAATTTCTTGTTGGTGTATAGCATAGGAAAATTGGGCTAAAGTCTATGTCCTGCCTTTCAGAAAGGCAGGCTTTTTACAATGGGAAAAGCTATTTATGGTTTAATTGGTTATCCTGTCAAACACAGCTTATCTCCTTTGATGCACAATGCTGCCTTCAGTGCTTTGGGGTTTGATGCTGAATATAGACTTTTTGAAGTTCTGCCAGAAGAACTGGAAGATTTCCTTCTTAATCCTGCAAAAGAAGTAAGAGATTTAAATAACAACAAAATTCTTGCCAAAGATATAATAGGTTTTAATGTTACTATTCCTCATAAAGTACGAACAAAAGAGATATTACAGAGGAGCCCTTATTTTAATAGTCATCAGGATTATTACGTAGAGATATCAGGAGCAGTAAATACAGTAAAGCGGTCCAACGGAGGGGGCATTTATTGCAACACGGATGCTTATGGGTTTGAAATTTCTTTGAAAAAAGAGCTTAAGTTCTCTCCCGAGAGAGAGGAGGCTTTAGTTGTAGGGTGTGGTGGAGTAGGAAGAGTTATAATACCTATATTAACCAAAGAGGAATATGGGATAAAGAAAGTATATGTCTATGACAAAAGTGAAAATGCCATAAAGGACGCTGAGAAACATTTTATAAGCTGTTCTATAAAATATCCTTATATTAAAGAAAAAATAGAGTTTATTTTAAAGGAAAAAATTGTTAATATAATAGATAGGTGTGGGCTTTTAGTTAATGCGTCTTCTGTGGGAATGAAGGATGACAGCGAGTCGGTGGTAGATACAGATTTTCTTCATCCTAATCTTTATGTTTACGATGTTGTTTATAATAGGAAGACCAAGCTCGTTCGTGAAGCAGAAAAAAGATGTAAGGCTGCTGTGGGAGGATTGGGTATGCTTTTATATCAGGGGGTTAGCGCTTTTAAGATATGGACAGAAAAGGATCCTCCTGTAGAGGTAATGCGAGAGGCTTTAGAGAAAGGTCTACAAGATGTTTCTTAGTGTGATTTTGCCTTTTACAATTGGAGCCTGCATTGGTAGCTTTCTTAATGTATGTATATATAGGCTGCCTAAGGATTTGTCTATTGTTAGGCCATCTTCTTTTTGTCCTAAATGCAAGGCCTGTATAAAGTGGTATGATAATATTCCTATCTTAAGTTATATAATCTTAAGAGGAAAATGCAGAAGTTGTCATACCAGAATATCATTCCGTTATCTGATTGTGGAGTTAATAACAGGGCTTCTTTTTGTATTTCTGTACAATAAATTCTTTTTATCTTCAGATTTCTTTAAATTCGCTTTCTTCTTTTCTTTGTTAATTGTAGTTTCTGCCATTGATATTGATTATCATGCTATACCTGTTTATCTTTGTTTTATAGGGGTTGTTGTAGGGCTTTTTTTTGCTCTTTATGATAGCGTCTTGGAGCTTAATGCAGGAATTATTTATAATCTGGCAATAATAGAGGCATTGAAGAACTTAATATTCGGATTTGGTTTCACATATTTTTTTAAATTTATAGGAGATATTGGATTGGCTTTGTATCTTGCATTAAGAAAAAAAGACTCCATAGAAGGTGAAAAGGAGGCTATAGGGTTGGGTGATGTAGACTTTATGGGAATGGTGGGGGTATTCTTGGGCGCTAAGACAGTAGTGGTTACTTTTTTTATTGCTCCTTTTATTGCGTTGTTTTATTCTGTGTTTGCTCTTATTTTTAAGAAATCACACCTTATACCCTATCTGCCTTATCTTTCCATAGCCACTTTTATAACTTTTATTTGGGGGGATAGTATATTAAAGTTTATAGGATTGATGTAGGTTAGAAGGAGATATTATGAGGTTTCTAACAGCGGGAGAATCGCATGGTAAAGCTTTGGTAGCAATAATTGAAGGTTTCCCTAAGGGTGTAAAGATTGAGGAGTCATTTATAAACAACGAACTGAAGAGGCGTATGCAGGGTTATGGCAGAGGTAAACGCATGTCTATAGAAAGTGACAGGGTAGATATTGTATCTGGTCTGCGCAATAAAGTCACACTGGGAAGCCCTATAGCAATGATTGTTGAGAATAAAGATTATAGTATTTTTGCTCAAGAAAAAGACACTCTTCCTTTAATATCTACGCCACGGCCAGCCCATGCTGACCTAGCCGGAAGTCTTAAGTACGGTGATATTGATATAAGGAATATTCTGGAAAGGTCTTCTGCAAGAGAAACAGTGATGAGAGTTTGTGTAGGAGCGGTGTGCAAACAGTTTCTTCTAAACTTTAATATTCAAATGGCCAGTTTCGTTGTGGGGGTAGGTAAAGTACGCTCGAAATTAAGACCACGCTCTATAAAGGATATACTTAAGAAGACCAAAAAATCTAAATTGTCGTTTTTTGACCATACAAAGGAACTTTTAGCTATAAAAGAAATAGATAAAGCTAGGAAGGAAGCAGATACATTGGGAGGGATTGTGGAAGCATGGGCAGAGGGGGTACCGCCTGGTCTGGGCAGTTTCATGCATTTAGATAGAAGACTTGATGCTCAAATAGCAGGGTATATGATGAGTATTCCTTCAGTAAAGACCGTAGAAATTGGCAGTGGGCTTGAGTATGTTCAATCAAGAGGTTCTTTTTCTCATGATAAGATTTATCCTAAGAAACCTTCATTAGGGTTTATCCGCAAAACCAACAATTGTGGAGGAATTGAAGGGGGAATTTCTAATGGTGAGCCCATTGTGGTAAGAGTAGGGGCAAAGCCCATTCCCACACTGGGGGTTCCTTTAGATTCTGTAGACCTTGCTACCAACAGAAAGAAGAAAGCCTCTGTTATACGTTCTGATACATGTGTAGTAGTTGCTTTAAGAGTAATTGTAGAGAATATGCTGGCTATTGTATTGACAGAAAATTTCCTGGAGAAATTTGGCAGTGATTCACTTCAAGAGATAAAAAGGAATTATACCTCTTACCTTAAAAGTATTTCATAAAGACCTCTTTTTTTAGTTTTCCTCTATTTTCTCGCCGCTATATATGGTATATAGGTAGCAGTCATACCATATATAGCGCATTACCCTTTAGACATGGGAAAAATATTCTTGACACCGTTTAATAAATATCATTTAATAGAAGTGTATTTAAGTATTATAAGTAGTATCAAGATATATCAGGTATATCCAAAGATTATTAGTATATGAGAAGAAAGAAATACTATAATGCTCAGGAGGTAGCTAAGGAATTGGGAATCTCAAAGCAAACCCTTCTCCGTTATGAAAAAAAAGGGGTTTTCCCTAAACCAAAGAGAAACCTTGTCAATGGTTGGAGGGAGTACACAATAGCTGATTTGACAAAACTTAAGAAGATTTTAGGAAGAATATGAGGATATTAGGAATAATGTTTCTTATTCTAACTGTAGGATGCGTTTCTAATGAGGGTGTAAAGGTGTTAAAGGAAGTCCACAAAAATAAGGAAAAGGCGAGTAAAGAAACGAAAGAGGAACTATTGGAGGTAAAGAAAATAGAGCGTAGAGTTGATATTAATCCGTTTCTGACTAAAGAAGAAGAAGAAAGGTTTGGCAGCCTATATTATGATAAAGAATTGGGGCTTAGACTTTCTGCTATATTTTACTCTCCGGGACGCAGTAGAGCAGTTATCAATGGTTATATTCTTAAAGAGGGTGATTTTATTGACAATAAGAAAGTAAAAGAAATTAAGCCTGACAGGGTGGTTTTGGAAGCCCGCAAGGTTACCTATACTTTGGGTTGGGTATCTGATGATATAGGGGATAAAGGGTCCAATAAATGATAATAATGCAAAATTTCTGTTTAAAACGGCTTAAACATTTAACGGCACTTATTTACTTTATATTATTTGCCTCTTTAGGTTTTATGAGAACAACCTTTGCTCAGGATGAGGCTGTTGACCAGAAGGAGGAGAGTGTCGAGGAGAAGAATCTTGAAGAAAAACCTATTCTTGAGATTAAGCCTTTGCCAGAGGGAAAGAATCTTTACTCTATTGAGTTAAGAAATGTTCCTTTATATGACCTTTTCAGGGTTTTAGCTCATGATTATCATCTGAATATAATTGTGGACTCCAATATTAAGGGCACAATTACTGCATCCTTTACCAATGTTTCTTTGGATGAGGCTTTGAATAGTATTGCTGAGGTATCTAACCTTGCTCTTAAGAAAAAGGGCAATATAATAAGGGTGCATTCTAATATTTCTTCCCGGAGTTTTAAGCTGAAGTATTTGGATGCTACTCAAATAGTGGGAGCAGTAACTTCAAGCTCTCAAGAGTCATCACAGAGTTCTTCGAGTAGCTCTCAACAGCAGTCTTCAGAGGAAGAGAGTAATTATAACTTTCAGGTTGCCAGCACTATTTTACAGTTGCTTTCGGATAAGGGTAAGGTTCTCTTTGGGTCTGAGCCGAACTCGATTATGGTTATTGACTATTCAGATAATATTAAAAAGGTAGAGAAATATCTTGATGTTATAGATAGAGAGCCCAAGCAGGTGCTTATTGAGGCGCGTTTTGTAGAGGTACAATTGACAGGAGAGAACGCTTTAGGTATCAACTGGCAAGCTTTTGCTCAAAGGCAGGGTCTTGAAATGGGGCAGTTTAGAGTAGGTTCTTCTCAGGGAGGGGCGTTAGAGCAGCAGATACCTTTTAAGAATACGATTTGGCCTCCTCATACTGCCACAGGGACACAAGAATCCCCTTTTACTGTAACTATTTTTGATGACAATATTAATGTTGTATTAAATGCTTTAGCAAATTCTTTAAAGACAAATGTGCTCTCTGCTCCTCGTGTTACTACTGTGAATAATCGCCCTGCAGAAATAAAGATTGTTCAAAGTTTGCCGTGGGCTGAGCCTGAGGTAGAAGTATTAGATAATGGAGGGGTAGCTGTTACGTGGGAAATTCATTTTGAAGATGTGGGTATTATATTAAAAGTTACGCCGGTGATTAATTCTGATGATAAGATTACGATGTTGCTTGAGCCAGAGGTGAGTGAAAAGGTAGGAGATTTTGAGCTTACTGTAGTACAAGGGACGACTAGCGTTCCTTATACCGTACCTATAATCGATAAAAGAACAGCATCTACAAAAGTTGTGATTGGAAATAATCAGACCCTTATTATTGGCGGCTTGATTAAAGACCAGTTAATAAAACAAGAAACAAAAGTTCCTCTTCTGGGTGATATGCCATTTCTGGGTCCTTTTTTCAGGAGCAAAAAAGACATTAAAGATAAAAAGGAGCTCATTATTTTTGTCTCTCCTACTATTGTAGATAAAAGCAATCTTGCTAAGATGAAAAAAGAAGAAGAAAGAATAGGAGCGTGGTATCTTAAAAAAAGCAAAGAAAAGAAATTGGTAGAGTTGCCCAGAAAGAAACTAAAGAGCTTGCGCCGGGAATTTGAGTCGCGATATATGCATTTGAAATCAATGTATGATTCTTTAAAAGAAGAGAGAGAAAAATTAGGGATATTGATTAACACTGAGAAAGATAGCCTTCAGAATATAGAAGAACAGATGAAAATTCGCCTTTAACAACCCACCATTAATATCCTATCTTACTTATCTTTTATTCTCAAGATTAAAAACTGAACACTATCAGGGAAGGGATACAGTATACGGTGGCAATATCTTTAAGGAGGAAGTTTTACCTTTTAGGCTTATTTTTCTTTGGAGCTTTTAAGGGGATGGTATCTTCCAATATGTTCTTATAGAGGACTTCTAAGATTTATAATAGTGAGGCTGTAGTTGTTCTTTACAGCTCTAACAATGAAAAGCTTAATAGAGCTTCTTGAAGTTTAAATAGATATTGGTTATACTTAAAGATACTATGAGTAATATTATTTTAAGGAGATACAAAGGAATAATTGTACTTATTGGCTTTTCTTCTATATTTAGTCAGAGCCTTCTTGTTAGAGAACTTCTCGTTGTATTCTACGGCAACGAAATTGTTGTTGGCATTATCCTTGCTTTCTGGATGTTTTGGACAGGATTGGGGAGTTTATGGGCAGAAAAGGTTGTTTCCAGGAAATCATTACCAGTGAATCTTTTCTATTCAGTTTATTTACTTTTTTCCGTATCAATTCTTTTGGAGTTGTTTCTAATTAGAAATATTAGAGTTGTTTTTAATTTTGAACCAGGGGAGATAATTTCTCTTTTTGATATGTTTTCTATATCTGCATTTGTATTTTTTCCCTTTGCCTTATTGAATGGTTTCTTATTTTTCCTATGTATTAAAATATCTCAAATTTCCTTGTCTGGTAGGAGCATAGGTCTTGTGTATGCTTTGGATTCTGTGGGAGATATGTTGGGAGGGATAGCTTTTTCTTTCTTGTTTGTTTTTCTTTTAAGTCCCTTGGAGAATCTCTATATTGTTTTTCTTGTAAACATAGCGGTTATTATATATGTTTTGTCTGCAGAGACGAAGGGTTTAATGCGAAGAGTTTCTTACAGGTTGCTGATTTTTCTGATAGCCTCACTTATATTTACTGTTCCTTCTTTAGAAGATTACCTTGTTAAGAGAGAATGGAAAGGATTTAACATTGTAGATATGAAATCCTCTTTATACGGCAATCTTTATCTTACCAAATACAAAGACACCTATACTTTATATGAAAATGGACTGTTCGGTTTTAGTTTTCCTTTCAGGATGGATTGTGAAGAGGCTGTGCATTTTACATTCCTGGAGTCTCAGAAAGTAGAGCGTGTTTTAATTATTGGTGAAGGGTTAAAGGGTCTAATGTACGAGATTCTTAAATATCCTGTTAAGGAGGTGTATTATCTAGAATTAGACCCTTTACTTATTTCTTTTGTTAAGAAGCATCTTCCTTTTATTGATAAAAAGGCCCTTTCTGATAAACGGGTTAAGGTAATAAATTTAGAAGCCCGTACCTTTCTTAATCATTACAGAGGAGAGAAATTCAATGTTATTATGCTTAACAGCCCTCCTCCTTACACTGCTTATCTTAACAGGTTCTATACATACGAGTTCTTTACTAGGATAAGAGAAATACTGCAAGTTGACGGTGTGTTCTCTTTTACCCTTCCTTCCAAAGAAGATTATTTAACAAAAGAAATGAGAGTTTTTAATGCCAGTATATATAAAACACTGA
>CAYXBX010000050.1:0-7621 GCA_964463445.1 uncultured Planctomycetia bacterium | reverse complement strand
ACAGGGATTCTTCATATGGGCCATGCCTTAAACAACACTATTCAGGATGTTCTAATTCGTTTTAAACGTATGCAGAAGTTTGAAGCGCTCTGGATGCCGGGGACAGATCATGCAGGAATAGCTACTCAGAATGTGGTAGAAAAGCAGCTGGCTAAAGAGGGACTTCGCAAGGAGGATATTGGCAAAGAGGAGTTTATCAAAAGATTATGGCAGTGGCGTAATCAATACGGCTCTACCATAATTGAGCAGCTCAAGAAGCTAGGGGCAAGCTGTGACTGGCAAAGGACGCGTTTTACTATGGATGAAGGCTATTCAGAAGCGGTAAAAGAAGTTTTTGTGCGTCTATATGAAAAAGGGCTTATTTACAGGGGGAATTATATTATCAACTGGTGTCCTCGATGCAAGACTGCTCTTAGTGATGAAGAGTCTCCTTATTCTGATATTGACGGCTGGTTATATTATATTAAGTATCCTATAGATAAACCTTATAAAACCAAAGAAGGGAAGATTATCGAGTATATAGTAGTAGCAACTACGCGGCCTGAGACGATGCTGGGGGATACTGCGGTGGCGATTAATCCTACTGATGAACGTTACAAATGGCTTAAGGAAAGGACAGTTATTCTTCCTGTTATGAATAGAAAACTTCAAGTTATAGAAGATGAGATGGTTGACCCTCAATTCGGGACAGGCATAGTTAAAGTTACACCCGCGCATGACCCTGTTGATTTTATTTTGGGTAAAAAATACAACCTTGAGTTTATTAATATAATGAATGAAGATGCTACCTTAAATGAGAAGGCCGGTGATTTTTGCGGAATGGATAGATTTGAGGCGCGTAAAGCATTGTTGGAGCTTCTTGAGGAAAAAGGTTTGATTGAGAAGAAAGAGCCTTATGTTGTAAGAGCCGGCCACTGTTACCGTTGTCATACAGTAATTGAGCCTCGTCTTTCCCTGCAGTGGTTTGTTAAGATGAAACCCCTTGCTGTTAATGCAATAAGAGTTGTTGAGGATGATAAGATAAAGTTTTATCCATCTCGCTGGAAAAAGGTTTATTTAAATTGGATGTATAACATTCAAGATTGGTGTATATCACGTCAAATATGGTGGGGGCACAGGTTGCCTGTTTACTACTGTAAAAGTTGTACAAAGAATAGCGAAGCCACAGAAAAGGAATTTATTGTTTCAAGAGAAAAGCCTTCTCAATGCCCTGAATGTGGTTCAAAAGATATATATCAAGATGAAAATGTCTTGGACACCTGGTTTTCTTCCTGGCTCTGGCCTTTTGCTACATTTTACTGGCCCAGAGAAACAGAGGATTTAGATTATTTTTATCCCACAGATGTATTGGTTACAGCTTCTGAGATTCTGTTTTTCTGGGTGGCAAGGATGATTATGGCTTCTTTAGAGTTTATGGGAAAGATTCCTTTTCATACAGTACTAATTCATGGAACAGTGCGGGATGATAAAGGCATAAAGATGTCTAAATCGCTGGGTAATATTATTGACCCTTTAGATATTATTGATAAGTTTGGCGCTGATGCTTTAAGATTTTCTTTGATGATGCTAGCGTCTACAGGTTCTGATGTTTATTTAAATGAGGAAAAGTTTTTAGTAGGCAGAAACTTTGCCAACAAGATATGGAATGCTTTTAGGTTTATACTATCCAGAATTGACGAGGAAAGATTGTTTATCGATGATTTAAACCTCAGTGTTGTTGATGAGGTAGATGGATGGGTTTTAAGTGAGCTTAACAGGACAATAAATGATGTGACTGGTAGCCTTGATAGTTATCGCATTAGCGATGCTACAAAGCAAATATATGAGTTCTTCTGGCATATTTTTTGTGATTGGTATATAGAGATTGTAAAATCTAATTTAAACGAATCCAAAGCCAAAGTGCTTATTAAATGCCTTGTTGTTTCTTTAAAACTTCTACATCCTGTTATGCCCTTTGTAACAGAGGAAATTTACCAGATACTAAAAGGAAAATTCCCTTCAGTCTTTAAAGGATGTATTATGTTGTCTGAGTGGCCCCAATCTCTTAAGGTGAAGTTCAAGGAGGACGATAGAGAGATTATTGATTTTTGTGTGTCTTTGGTAAAAGAGATAAGAAACCTTAAAGTTGATTTAGGCATTCCTTCCAAAAAGAAAGTATCTGTTATCATGAGAGTTAATCATAAAGTAAAGGAATCGATAGAGAAAAACCGCGATTGGATAATACGCCTTTCTGATTTAGAAGAAATTTCGTTCGAAGACGAACTCAAAAGGGTTATTTTTAACAATGAGCTTGTTGAATTAGATTTTTCTTTAAGTGACTTTGATACAGAAGCGTATGTTGCCTCTTTGGATAAAAGGATAGGAAAGCTTAAAACACTTCTTCTGGGAACAGAGAGGAAACTTAAAAATGATAATTTTATAAAGAAAGCACCCCCTTCTACTGTTGAGAGAGAAAAAGAAAGATACAGAACCTTATCCGATGATATTATGCGTTTAGAGAGGTTGAGGAGATGCTTTATCAGCTAAAAAAAAGCTTTATCAGGGATATTGTGAGGAAGGCAGTAGCTGAAGATGGCAGTCTGCATGATATTACCACAGCGATTACTATTCCTTCTGGCACCAGAAGAAAAGCTTTTATAATAGCAAAAGAGGATGGCGTCCTTTGTGGTATAGATATAGCAAAAGAAGTCTTTAAATATATAGACAAGAAGTTGTTATTTAAACCCTTTAAAAAGGATGGTGATACATTTGTTAAGAAGGATATTATCGCTCTTATAAAAGGTAAGGCGGCAGGTATTCTTGCTGCGGAGAGGGTGGCGTTAAACTTTTTGTCTTTTCTTTCAGGGATAGCCACACACACAAGAAAGTTTGTTTTAAAGGCTAAAGGATACAACGTCAAAGTGATGGATACAAGAAAAACCACCCCTACTTTAAGAATTCTGGAAAAATACGCAGTAAGAATAGGTGGGGGATTTAATCATAGGTTTAATCTGTCAACAGGTATTATCGTTAAAGATAATCACCTCAAAGCTCTTAAGATAGTAGATAATAAGAAAATCAACGTCCAAAAGTTAAAGACAGTTTTGTCATCTTTAAAGAAAAAGGCAGCCTTTCCTGTAGAAATAGAGGTAGAAAACTTAAAGGAGTTTAAGGAAGTTGTAAAGTATAATCCTGATATAATCATGCTAGATAATTTTAGTTTTTCTTCTCTGTGTAAGGCTGTAAGCTATCGTAACAGATATTTTCCTCGTGTTAAGTTGGAAGCCTCTGGAGGGATAAATCTTAAGAATATAAGGAGAATTGCCTCAAGCAAAGTAGATTTCATTTCTGTTGGTGCCCTTACCCATTCTGCTTCCTGCATTGACTTCTCTTTAGATATACAATGAACAGTTTTAAACTCGTTAGCAAATTTAAGCCAACAGGTGACCAGCCTCAAGCCATAGAGAAGCTTTTTTCAGGAATAAAGAACAAAAAGAGATTTCAGACCCTTCTTGGTGTTACGGGAAGCGGTAAGACTTTCACTTTAGCCTGTCTTATAGAGAAATTGAGAAGGCCGGTTCTGGTCATTTCTCACAATAAGACATTGGCGGCTCAGCTTTATGCAGAATTTAAGGAATTTTTTCCTTACAATAGCGTAGAGTATTTTGTAAGCTACTACGACTATTACCAGCCGGAGAGCTATATTCCCCAGACTGATACTTATATAGAAAAGGATGCTTCCATAAACGAGAAACTGGATAGACTAAGGCTTTCTGCGACCAGCTCCTTGGTATCAAGAGAAGATGTTATTGTGGTTGCTTCTGTATCCTGTATTTATAATCTTGGCTCGCCAGAGGATTATCAGGAGCTTATTCTTTATATCGAGAAAAACCAGGTTGTAGAACAGGAGCGTATCATAGAGAGGCTGGTAAGCTTGCAGTATGAAAGGAATGATTTTGATTTTAAAAGAGGGGTTTTTAGGGTAAGAGGAGATACAGTTGATATTTTTCCTGCTTATAAAGAGAGAGCAGTACGAATAGAGTTTCTTTCTGATGTTGTTAGCAGAGTTTATGAATTTGACCCTTTAACGGGCAAGAAAATATGTGATATAGAAAAAACAGGAATTTATCCGGCAAAACATTTTATTATGGCCGAAGACAAGATAAACGCAGCTATAAAAACAATCCAATGGGAATTGGAGGATAGATTGAATTATTTTAGGAAACAAGGTAAGATTCTGGAGGCAGAACGTTTACGTAGCCGCACCCTTTATGATATAGAGATGCTAAGAGAGATGGGTTATTGCCATGGTATTGAGAATTATTCACGGCATCTTTCCCAAAGAGAACCTGGCTCAAGACCGTATTGTCTTATTGATTATTTTCCTTCCAACTTTCTTACTATTATTGATGAAAGCCATGTTACTATTCCTCAGTTGAGAGGTATGTACGAGTCGGATAAATCAAGAAAAGAGACACTGGTAGAATATGGGTTTCGGCTTCCATCCTGTCTTGATAATCGCCCTCTTAAGTTCGATGAGTTTATGAATCTTGTAGGAGACGTTATCTTTGTTTCTGCTACGCCATCTAATTTTGAAATTGGTCTTTCAGGCAATGAGGTGGTAGAACAGGTGATACGTCCTACTGGCCTGCCGGATCCTGAAATCGTGGTAAAACCAACTGTTAATCAGATAGACGATTTGATAGGAGAGATAAGAAAAAGGGCATCTAGAAAGGAACGGGTAATTGTTACAACCTTAACAAAACGCATGGCAGAGGATTTAAGTAATTATCTTAACAGTGAGGGGTTAAAGGTGACATATATACATTCTGAGCTTGATGCCATTGAAAGGGCGAAAATACTTAGGGATTTGCGTCTTAAGAAATTTGATTGTGTAGTAGGAATTAATCTTTTACGAGAGGGTATTGATTTACCGGAAGTCTCTTTGGTGGTAATACTTGATGCTGACAAGGAAGGATTCTTGCGTTCTTACACCTCTTTAATCCAGGTAGCAGGAAGATGTGCCCGTAATATAAATGCTCAGGTTATTATGTATGCCGATACAGTTACTGAATCGATGAGAAAAGCTATAGAGGAAAGCGCTAGAAGAAGAAAAATACAGCTTGAATACAATGAAAAACACAATATTACACCTCGTACGATTAAAAAGAATATAAAAGAGGGAATTGAAGTTTATTTTCGCCAAGAAGAGAGATTAAAAGAAAGATTAGATCTTAGTAACAGGGAATTGGAAGTAAGAGAACTTATTGCCATTTTGGAGAAAGAGATGGAAATTGCAGCAAAGAACCTTCGTTTTGAAAAAGCTGCCCAGCTGCGAGATAAAATTAATCAGCTTAAAGATGTCATCAAAAAAGGAGAAACTTCTAAAAAGCATGGAAGGAACAACTTACCTTAAGATAATAAAATTCAATAGGGTTACATCAACAAATGATATAGCGCATCGCCTGGCAGAGAAAGGAGCAAGGGAAATTACTGTTGTTTGGGCGAAGGGGCAGACAAAAGGCAGAGGAAGAAGAGGAAGAAAATGGAATTCTCCTTATAGTAAAGGGTTGTATGTTTCTTTTGTATTTAGACCTCAAGCGGAGGCAAGAAAATTAAATCTTTTGGGGATGGCAATAGCTTTAGCTGTTATATACGCCCTTAGAGATATTATTCCTGTTAAGATAAAGTGGCCTAACGATATTCTCTGTGGCAAGAAAAAGATAGGGGGCATTCTTGTTGAGAGTAAAGTTTCTTTGCATCATCCTGATTATGTAATAGTAGGTTTAGGCTTAAATATTAATAATCTGCTTAAAGAATTGCCAGCTTCGGCTACTTCAATATTTATTGAGACTAAGAGGAAATATTCTCTTGATAAAATATTTAACCTTATTTTAAAAGAGGTTATAATATGGTATAGACATTTTAAAAAGAAAGATTATACGGAAATAGCACAAAGGGCCTCTGAGAATCTTGATACTTTAGGAAAAAAAGTGGTTGTTTACACAGAAAAAAAAGTTATTAAAGGAACAGCTTATAAGATAGGGAAAGATGCACGGCTTTATGTTAGGAGTGATGGGAATGGAGTTAAGAGAATATTTGCTTCTTCTGTTGTGCATCTTCGGTAGTTAGCATAACCATGTGGAGAATAGGCTATGATTTTAGCGGATATTGGTAATACCAGTGTTCACTTCGGAATAGAAAGGAATAATAGATTGGTTAAGGCTTTCAGGTTATACAACAGGAGTATTAGTCGCTCTGTCCTTAAAAAGAAGCTTAAAGAGTATCGATCCGAAGATATACTTATTTGTTCTGTGGCTCCTTCTGTGGCGTCTTATTTTAAAGATATTGGGGGAAAGGTCTATTTTGTGGGCAGAGATTTAACTGTTCCTGTGAAATCATTTTATAATAAGAAAGATATTGGCCAGGACAGATTGGTTAATGTCTTTGCTGCTGTAAAGTTATATCCTAAGGCTAAGATAATTATAGATTTTGGCACCGCTTTAACTGTTGATTTTATCTCCAAAGATAAAGATTATTTGGGAGGGTTTATATTGCCAGGAATCAGACTTTACCTCGAATCGCTTAAGAAATGCGAGCTTCTTTCAAAAAGAGTGAAGCTTGTTAATTCAAGATGCCCTTTTATTCCCAAAGATACTATCTCCAGTATTTCATGCGGAACAAAAGAAGGTTTCTCTTTAATGGTTAATAGTTTTGTTGATAAGTATAAGAGAAAGTTAAAAGCAAAACAAAACATGAAAAACATAAAGATTATTGTTACAGGTGGAGAAGGCTATGTATTAAGAAATAGGTTTAATTTTTCTTATATTTATGATCCCCTCCTTACTCTTAAAGGTCTTCTGCTCTTAAAAGAATTTATTTAGTTTATTTCTTATGCCCGCTTCATAATTTATTGTGAACCAATACATTATATAGTCGAAAATTTTAAAAAAAATCTTGACAATTATTTTTCTTTCCTTAAAATAAATTAGCACTCTACCTTTAAGTCTGCTAATTAAGATTCTAAGGGGTAAAAATAGTATTTTAGAGAGCTTAATGTTAATTTAACAAGGAGGTGAGAGTATGAAGATTAAGCCACTAGGAGACAGAGTTCTTATTAAGCCTTCCGAAGAGAAAGAGAGGACAAAGGGAGGGATTGTTCTTCCTGATACTGCTAAGGAAAGACCCCAGGAAGGAGAAATTGTTGCTGTGGGTGAAGGCAAGAAGACCGATGATGGCAAGGTAATTGCTCTTACACTCAAAGTAGGGGATAAGGTTTTGTATGGTAAATACTCAGGGACAGAGATAACGGTTGACGGAGAAGAATATCTTATTATGCGCGAAGAGGACGTTTTAGCAATTATAGGTTAAGGAGGTGATTTCAATATGGCAAAGCAGTTGATTTTTAACGAAGATGCACGGCGCAGCGTACTTAAAGGTGTAGAAATACTTGCTAAAGCCGTTAAGGTAACGCTTGGACCAAAAGGGAGGAATGTGGTTATTGAGAAAAAATTTGGTTCTCCCACCATTACTAAGGATGGCGTAACAGTAGCAAAAGAGATAGAGCTTGAAGAGCCCTATGAAAACATTGGTGCCCAGCTTGTAAAAGAAGTTGCTGAGAAAACATCTGATACTGCTGGCG
>CAYXBX010000049.1:0-7908 GCA_964463445.1 uncultured Planctomycetia bacterium | reverse complement strand
TTTACATTTGCAGTTTCTTTCTTCTTCAATAAGAGGTATAACTTCCTTAATTATCTTCTTAGCGTTATCTACATTTTTAAGAAGATTGGCAATAACCATCTGAGCAGTAACAGTAGCAGTAGAAGGATGCCAACAGTCGTAGTCAGTAACAGCAGCCAAAGTAGCATAACAAATTTCCGCCTCTTTTGCTAAACGTGCCTCGGGAAGATTAGTCATTCCAATAATATCCATCCCCCAACTCCTGTAAAGGTTTGACTCTGCAAGCGTAGAGAACTGGGGACCTTCCATATTAAGATAAGTTCCTCCAAAATGAACATTAACTTTTACTCTCTTAGCCGCCTTTTCTAATTTCCTTGCCAGACCCTCGCATATAGGGTGAGCAAAACCAATGTGAACAACAATCCCTTTATCAAAGAATGTATATTTGCGAGCTTGGTTGGTCCTGTCCACAAACTGTAAAGGAATAACAAAGTCAAGAGGTTTAAGCTCCTCCCTAAGAGAACCACAAGCACTTACCGATATAATCCACCCCACATTAAGCTTCTTCATTCCAAAAATATTAGCGCGGTAATTAATCCCCGAGGGAAGTATGGTGTGATTTTTATCATGTCGAGGCAAAAAAACAATTTCTCTCCCCTCTAATTCAGCAATTACATAAGGGGCTGATGGTTTGCCAAAAGGAGTTTTCAGGGATATTTCCTTTTTCTTCTTTATCCCTTCAAGCTTATAAAGACCGCTGCCTCCAATTATACCTATCCTCTCCATAATCCTCCCATTTGTGTTTTGTTAATCTTTGGCAAGCTCCTTTGCCCTTCTGTAAGCAGAACTTATCGCTTCGTAAATTATAGAATCCATCTTTCTCTTGTTAAAAATGCCTATAGCCCTTTCTGTGGTCCCTCCTCTGGAGGAAACATCCTTTATCAGTTGAGAAAAATCTTTTCCGCTTAAGATAGCAAGCTTAACCGCTCCCATAAACGTTTCTTCTGTCATTTCTTTGGCTATCTGTCTGGAAAACCCTAAGCGGAGAGCTGCTTTCATTATTGCCTCCATAAAGTAATATATATATCCGGGACCGCTACCACTTATACTGGTTGCCTTATCCAAAAAGTTTTCCTTAACAGCAAATGTTTTACCCACATAACTAAAAATCTTCATGGCTATACTTAAATCCTCTTTCCTGGCATTCTTACCCCGGCATAAAAAGGAAACTGAGTTCCTTACTTTTGCCGCTAAATTAGGCATAACCCTTACCACCCTTATACCTCTTATTTTTTTCTCGAAATAAGAAGTAGAAATCCCAGCAGCTATAGAAATAATAAGGGGTTTCTTCTTTGAAAGATAGTGGTGGGATTTTTTTATAAAATCCTCTATATCCTGAGGTTTAATTGCAAGCAAAATAACCTTAGATGTATCAATGAGTTCTTCTAAATTTTTTGCTATGTTAACTGCATCTATGCCTTTTAGCTTCTTCTTCTGGATATCGTAAATTGATATCTCGTATGTGCCTTCTGAGAAAAGGGCTTCACCTATGGCACTACCCATATTGCCAAAGCCAACAATGCCAATGCATAATTTATTCCTCATAAAGTGCTCTACCATACCACAAATTATTTCTCATGTCAACATGGATACCCAAAGCTTAACTTAATATCCCCACACGATACTAATATAAAACGTTTAACTCATAAGACAACAAAACAAAACTGCTATTGATATTTTCCTTTAAGGAAGGATAATAGAGACTTTATCTCTTCATCTTTTATGGAAAAACTTTCTTTCGACGAAGGAAACTTTCCTTTCCTTACGTCATCAATAAAATCTCTAACGGCTCTATCAATGAGAGGTGCCAAATCTATATACTTACGCACGAACTTAGGCGTTAATTTATTATACAAACCCAATAAATCATAGAGAACTAAAACCTGGCCATCGCACGTACTACCTGCCCCAATCCCAATAGTAGGAACTGCTATACTTTCTGTAATAAGCTGAGACACTTTTGCAGGAACACACTCAATCACAATACTAAACACACCAAGGTCAGAAAGAGTCTTGGCCTCCTCTAATAAAGCAGCAGCTTTTTTTGCATCTTTACCCTGAACGCGAAATCCCCCCAGCTTATCAGCTGTCTGGGGGGTTAATCCAATGTGGCCCATAACCGGTATATTATTCTTAACTAAAAAGTTAGTTGTATCTTTGCAATGTTTAAACCACTCTATTTTTACTGCATCCGCTCCTGCCTCCTCAATAAACTTTTTAGCGTAATACAAAGCCTTCTTCCTGTTTATCTGATAACTCCTATAAGGCATATCGGCAACAACAAGCGCCCTCCTGGCTGCCTTTGCTACTGCACGAGTATGATTAATCATCTCTCTAATGCTTGCCTCTTTTGTACTTTCAAACCCTAAAACCACATTAGCCAAAGAATCCCCTACCAGAAGAATATCAACTCCTGCTTTATCAACAATTGAGGCAAAAGAAAAATCATAACAGGTAAGCATTGTTATTTTTTCTTTACCTTTCTTAGAAATTATATCCTCTATGCTAACCTTATTTGAAGACATACATCTTCCTTCCTTCTTTAGTTTCTGTTATCACAAAAATCTTCATTGTCGAAGGTACCCTCTCAAGAAACTCTTTTATCCCTTTAACTCCCATAACAAAGAAAGCAGTAGCTAAACTATCGGCAGTAGTACAGTTTTTTGTTACTACTGTTGTGCTTAAAATGTTATTGCTTACGGGAAAACCTGTCTTAGGGTTTATGATATGGGAATAACGCTTGCCCTTATAGAAGAAAAATTGCTGATAATTGCCTGACGTGGCTATTGCTTCGTCAGAAAGCAAAACTGTGTCTACTATACCTTCCTTTGACTCAGGATCTCTTATCCCTACTTTCCAATAAGAATCTTTATCTTTTCTCAAACAATAAATGTCACCCCCGGCATTTATTAAAGCACTACTTATGCCTTCTTTCTTAAGGCGCCGGGCTGCTTTATCTACCATATAACCTTTAGCAATCCCGGAAAGGTCTATCATTAGTCCCTTCTTTTTTATTGTTACTGTGCTGTCTTCGGTATTAATCTCTATAAAGCTCATTCCTCCCAGTTCTTTAATCTTATCAACCTCAGCCGATGAGAGTAATCTTTTTATATTTTTCTTCTCTATCAACCCTTTCCAGAAACTATAAAGTTTTCCCCTTGAGACATCAAAACTTCCGTCGGTAAGCTGATATACCTGTTGTGACAATAATAAAACCTCTATGAGTTCTTTTGACACCCTAAAAGGCGTATTAAAGGTTCTGTTAAGACGCGCCAGCTCTGAATTAGAATCGTAGAGATTAAATATTTTATCCAATCGCCTGAACTCATCATAAACAATTCGCGCCGCTCTTTTGTCATAAGAAACCACCGTAAGGTAAGTATCTGAAACTACAAAAGTATTTTTGTAGGGAAACTTACTGCAGGAAGATAAGATAAAGACACCAACAATAATTATTGTTTTCCTAACCATTTTAATAATGCATTTAGATTTAAACAATTCAGTAAATCATTCTTTTCAAGCCAGCCCCGGCGTGCAACGCTTAAACCCAACTCCATCATCTCCAGTTGATTTAATATATGAGCGTCTGTGCCAATAGACAATTTTACCCCTTTTTTCTTCGCCCATAAAGCATTTATATCATTTAAATCCAGACGATGTGGATAACAATTAATTTCCAAGGCAGTGTGATAATCTCTTGCTGCTTTAAAAATCTCTTCTAAATCAATATCATAAGCTTCTCTTGTTCCCCAGAGCCTACCTGTGGGGTGGCCAATGATATGTACATATTTATTCTTGCAGGCAGAAATAATTCTCTTGGTGAGTTGCCTCTTTGACTGCTTAAAACCAGAGTGGACTGAGGCAATTACCAAGTCGAATTCTTTCAATATACTATCAGGATAATCAAGTTCCCCATCGCTTAAAATATCAACCTCTGTCGCACACAGCAAACGAATATTCTTATACTTTTTATTTATCTTTCTTATTTCTTCTATTTTCTCATAAACCCTCCTCTTCTCTAAACCACCAGCAACTTTAAGCGATTGAGAATGATCTGCTACGCCAATATATTCGTATCCTTTCTTTAAACCCGCCCTGGCAATTTCTTCAAGAGAAGCACTCCCGTCGCTATATAAAGAGTGAACATGAAAATCGCCTTTAATGTCCCTTAATTCTACAAGATGGGGAAGTTTATTTTTCAAAGCTGCTTCTATCTCCCCCCTGTCTTCTCTTAACTCTGCAGGTATAAAGCTTGTGCCCATAAGAGAAAAGATTTCTTCTTCGGTCCTTCCTGCAACCCTCTTTTCCTTACCCTTTTGCAAAAATACCCCATATTCATTAATTTTATAGTTTTTCTTTACAGCAATCTGACGAAGTTTAATATTAAACTGCTTTGAGCCGGTAAAATACATTAAGGCTGCCCCGAAGCTCTCTTTATCAACCACTCTTACATCAACCTGTATGCTATGCTCTTCTTCCAACACAGAAGATTTAGTTTCCCCATGAGCAATCACTTCTTTTACCTGAGGTAATCTTACAAAGTAAACCATGACTTTCTTGGGCTTCTTAGAAATAATCAGGATATCAATATCCTTTACGGTATCTTTTTTTCTCCGCAAAGAGCCAGCTACTTCTATGGCCTCTACTTCTTTCAAGTTCTTTAATTCACTAATAAATTTATCAGCAACCTGCATAGCGAAATACAACGGCGTCCTTTCTCGTCCCTGGCGGATAAGAGCAATTCCCTTAAGAATATTTTCCTCTGTCTTTTCTTTTATCCCTTCAAGGTGATGTAGCTTTCCTTTTCTCGCTGCCTCTTCAAGTTTATCAATATCATCAATATGCAATTTCTCGTATATATATTTAACTGTTTTTGGCCCTATACCGGGAATCTCCATCATGGTAAGAAGCCCCTGGGGAATTTGCTTTTTTAAATCTTCATAAAAAGACAAAGTGCCAGTCTTAATTATCTCCTCTATCTTTAAAGCCAAATCTTTACCTATACCAGAAATACTTGTAAGCTCGCCGCGTTTCAGAAACACCTCCAAGTCTTCAGCTAAACTGTCAATATTCAAAGCTGCCCTCTCATAAGCTCTTATCCTGAAAGGGTTATCCCCTTTTAGTTCTAATAGCTTAGCAATGTCTCTAAAGATTTTAGCAATTTGTGCATTCTTCATCTCAAGGTTTACCTCGGTTTAGAAATCCTGTCTCTCTTTGAAACATAAGAAGCTGTTACTTTATTAGTAATACCCCCCCGGGAAGTAAATTCTGCCTCCACGGTAATTTCACGCGGGCTAAGAATGTGTTTTAAATCCTCCATAATCTTATTCACAGCGTGTTCATTATACACCTTAACACTTCTAAAAGCATAAAGGTAGTATTTCAGCGACTTAAGTTCAATGAGTTTTTTGTAAGGAACATATACTATCGTAAGCTGGGCGTAATCGGGTAAACCAGAGAAAGGACAAAGACAAGTAAACTCAGCAGTTTGAAGGCTCACTTTTATTCTATTCTTAGGATATTCATAGGGAATGGTCTTTAAGATAGATACGTCTATATCTTTGGGTAAAAAAGTATCGCCTTGCGTCTTTTTTGCCTTCTCTTCTATATCCGATAGTTTTCTGTCTTTGTATATCATATCTTTCCTCCTAATGTTAATACTTACTATCCCTTCGGTTTTCGTATCACAGGCACAATAACAAATTTTACCATCTACCTCATAAATTATAGTATATTTTTATAAAATAGCAATGAATCAAAGATTACAAAAAGGGTCAAAATGCAAGTGGTATTGAGAAAATTTCTGTAAAATGAAAATAATTTCCTTATGGCAAGATATACTGGGGCTAATCCTTAAAATATGCGGAAAATCATTATGCTGAATATAATGTATAACAGAGGATGTTTCTAAACTTATTGGATAGGTATCTTTACGGATGGCCTTACACTTGTTACATATAATTCCCCCACTTGAAGGGCTAAAATATATCTCCTCCTCATAGGGACAATGGCAATTTATACAAAGGCTAAACTCAGGCTTAAACCCCGAGATGGTAAGAAATTTAATCATAAAAATATAAATGAGTTTGCCCTCATCGTAACTATTTAAACTCTCAAGGGAGTTTTTAAGAAGAAAGAATACCTCAGGATGACTGTCTAAGACAGCCGTCCCTTTATCTATAACCCGCGCAAATACAGAAGCGGCTATATTCTTTTTTATATCCCTGCGCAAGAAATCATAACCATCCAGAAGCTCGGCATAAGACACAAGCCATATTTCACTGCGGCGAGGGTAAAGAATGAACTCATTAAGGGTAAACACATCCAAAGAGGAAGAAAACTCTTTTTTCCTGGTATAGAACCCCTTAAAAAGCCCATTAACTTTGCCAAACTTTTTGGTGTACATAGAAGCAAGAAGGGAAGTCTCTCGGAAATTAACCCTGCGTATTATATAACCTAAGTCCTTATCAACCATTAGTAACTCTTAGCTACTATACCCTAACTATTCGCTATTCGCTAACCGCTATCCGCTATTTTCTACACCCTACATCCTAATCCATCCGCTATATGCTATCCAATATCTCCTTCTGTTTTTTCCCCATTCTTTCTCTTTCCATTTTAGTATAGTCTTTATAACCTAAAAGATGTAATATTCCGTGAACCATATAAAGAACAATCTCATAATCAAAAGATGTGTTGTAAATGCGGCTGTTACTCAAAGCTTCTTCTACAGAAATTATAACTTCTCCCAAATAATTTGGGTTAAATGTATCATTTAAAGGAAAAGATATAACATCAGTAGGTGAATTCTTGCCGAGATACTTCTTATTAATTTTCTTTATAAATTTATTGTCGCAAAAGACCAAAGAAACAGTTACTCTCTTAAGATTTAAATGAGAAAGTATGCGGGTGGCTTTCTTCTTTAACTTACCCTGGTTTATTCTCACCAGGCTTTGTAGATTTTTTATCAGTATCATTCTGAGGGTAGTTTATTCTCGTATGAAAAATAGCATTCAAAATTCTTATGAAACTATCCGTAATTTTCTCTAAGTCTTTTAACGTAAGTTCGCTCTCATCGAGCTCCCCTTCAACAAACTTTTTCCTTACCACATCTTTCACCATCTCTTTAATCCTCGAAGGATTAGGCTCCTCTAATGTACGAGAAAGAGCCTCTATTGTATCAGCAAGAGAAACGATAGCGACTTCTTTAGATTGTGGCCTTGGACCAGGGTAACGGTACTCTTCTTCATCCTCAGAACCTGGCTCTAATTCCTTAGCGCGCTGGTAAAAGTAATAAACAAGGCTCTTGCCATGATGCTGAGTAATAAAATCGATTATGTTGGGATTAAGATGATACTTTTTAGCCAGTTCCACCCCTTCTTTTACATGATTAATAATTATTAACTTGCTTATAGAAGGCTTTAAACCCTTATGTACATCGCGGTAGGGTATCTGATTCTCTACAAAATAGTTTGACCTATTAATCTTTCCAATATCATGATAATAAGCCCCTACTCTTGCTAAAAGAGGATTTGCTCCTATGGCCTCTGCGGCTGCTTCTGCGAGATTTGCAACTACCAGAGAGTGCTGATAAGTTCCCGGGGCTTCTAAAATCATCTTCTTAAGTATAGGATGGTTAAAGTCAGAAAGCTCAAGAAGGGATATGTTTGTGACTACTCTAAATATATACTCAAAAACAGGCAAAACACCAATCACTACAATAGAAGAAACAATTCCGTTGACAACACACACCTTAAGCAGTTCCATATCAGGCAAAGAAAAGAAAGATAGCGCCTCTGTTCTTTCTCCAACAAACGCCACAATAAACTGTAGAAGGCCAGCAAAAAACCCTGCGCGGATAATCATAAA
>CAYXBX010000048.1:0-8186 GCA_964463445.1 uncultured Planctomycetia bacterium | reverse complement strand
ACCCTCCCATTCCCAACATAGAAAATACAAAAGCAATAAAGAAGAAGATAATTGGTGACCAATAAATCGTATTCATACATTCCCTCCCGAAATCAGTGTTGTCTTCTCATTCTTTACTTTAATATATGCCTTTTATACGGTATATCGCTTCAAAAGAACCAAATAAATCCAGGTACTGCTCCAGAAGCCGGATCATAAGGAAATGTTTCCTTACGGTTTCTTTCCTTTTTTTACCCATTCGCCGGCGCAGTTTATCATTTTTGAACAATGTAACAATCCTATCCGCCGCCGCCTCTACAAGGAAACCAAAAAACTGTATCCCCCTGGGATGGACATAAGGTTATCTTAATAAATTCCATATCATCTTAGCAGCAATTAAATAAAGTATTAAACCAATTACAAATTTAACTTGCCTTCTGTTAAGTTTTTCCTTCATTAAATAAGCCCCTAACAATGCTCCTGAGATAGAACCTAAAGCACATAAAGAAAGCAGAGGCAAATTCACATTACCCAAACTCACATGTCCTAAAAACCCAGAAAAAGAAGAAAATATCACAATAAAAGCAGTTGTGGCTGATGCCTTCTTGGGATTGAAACCCAACCACACAAGAACAGGAACTATAAAATTGCCTCCCCCCCACTCCTAAAAGTCCTCCTAAATAGCCGGCGAAGGAACCTACTCCTAATCCATAACCAATTAACTTTTTAGTATTGGTTTCTATCTGTTTCTCTTTGGATTTATAAAAGAGCATCATAGTCCCGGCAAAAATTAGAAAACCTACAAAGAGCCAGAGTAAAACATTGCGGGGTAAATGTTCAGCCGTTCTTGCTCCCAGAGGAGAAAGAATAAAGGCAACAATTAAAATGGGGAAAGCGGTCTTGAAAACAATCAGTTTCTTCTTAGCAAAACTAACAGAAGCAAAAATCATAGCAATGGAATTCAACAGAAGAGCTGTGGACATAGAAGTTAATAATGGTATACCTAACGTTAAAAATATAGGTATTAAAATAAATGCTGCTCCCACTCCAGCAATTGTCAAAACTGCTGTAAAAATAAAAGTAATAACACCTGCAATGATATACACAAACATATTAACCTCCTAAAACTTAAAGTTAAATACTGTCCTCAAGCAATTTGTATTCTCCCAACTACTATTACTTTTTATTCTACGCAAATCGTAGTATACCTTTAACGCAAAATCCTTAAAAACCATAAGATAAAACCCGCACAAAGATTCGTTCTCCCCAAAATAAGGATTATCGAATAACGAAAAAATTCTCGCCTCATCGCCGATAAAAAATCTCATCTTTTTGTTTAGAGGAAAAACGGCTTCTAATTTCTCCCTGAACTTGTAAGTATCCACATAACAGTGCCGTTCAAATTTTGTGCTTGAAGCCAGCATAAACTTATTAAAATGAACTTTTCTGTTCCCTTGCAGCCAGAACATATGCAGCTTCTTCCACCCATTTTTTCTTTTCTCCTTAAAAGCGTAATAAAGAGAGGCTTCTAATTCAGAACTTATCCTCTTCGATATCCCAAAGAACGATTTGCGGTAATAATTGCCGTCGTCTTTGTACCTTGTCTCTTCTTTAAAGTCAAAAAGTATCTTTTGCTTTTTTTCAATGGGAACCTTTGTCTTATACTCAAAATAATACTCCCAATCCCTTGCCCAACCAGCTGTTGGTACAAATGCAATAACCAATAACCAGTATGTAATATATAGATATCTCAAACTCCTAGAAATTTATATTGCATTATTTTTCACACCCCATCCCCAGAGCAAGGTAAACATATTTTCTTACCTTCTTTTATCCTCATTTTATTCTCCGCTACCATTTCGCCACAAATTTCGCATCTTACAGCATTAAAAGATGGCTTAGGGGCCGGAGGAAAATTATAGGTAAAGATTTTAGATACCTCTAAGATTTCTTCATCCGGCCGGCTGATAGTTTTCTTAAAGCCTTCTAAAATAAACTCGGGATTGACTTCTGCGGGAGGAACCCCTCTCTTTCTTTCGCTCATAAATTTACTGGAAAACATAGCTTCAACCGCTTCAGGCTTTACTGACACCCTAACTGCTTTGCCGTCTTTCTTTAAAGCTAAAGTTACTGCCCATTTACCATAGTCAAGCTTCCTTATCAAATCTTTTCCGTAAGTGCAGCCAGTGGCAAATTGCACGCCGTCAGTAAAACAACCTGCGGCATGAAATACGCCGGTTTCTACAAAGGCTACCTTTGACATGTTGGGTTCCCGTTCAGTTCCGAGTACTTTCAAAGCAAGTCTTCCCACTCTAAAACCAAGGGGCATTGCTCCGCATAGATGGCCGTGCATAATTAATGCTGCCTCCAAAATTTTATCCCAGCCTTCGCCCAAAACTTTTGCGTTCTTTGCTATATCTTTAAAATATTCAAATCTATCCATTACAACCTCCTCTTTCCTTATTTGAAATTATTAAAATTTTAATCTTTCTACACTCTATACCTATAGGTAATGAGCCAGTTATGTTCCCTTCCACCTGCACCGGCAGCATTTTCTTCTCTTGCTTTTAATTCTTAAGATTCCTGTCCTCAACACAGCTTCCCCCTTCCGAAAATAATCTGGCCATAACTTTCAACAAGCAGCCCTTCTGATAAATAAAGCTCAAACACGCTCGTATTATAATCTGAAACAGCAGAATAATAAAGATAATCCGCTTTTCTTACAGCAGCTTCGGCATCTAAAACGTCGTTAATTACACCTTTACCTTCTTTATATTTTAGTTTCTCAAGCCGTAAAGCCTCTTCTGCTTCTTCTTTAGACGTTTCTGCAAAATTTATTCTTTTGCGGGAAGATTCAATATCCGCTAACGATTTACTCACATCTTTATATACGCCAAGCAATATCTTATACTTATGCGCTTTATTAAAATCATAATCCCCCTTAGCCTTTAAAATGCCTCCTTCTCTTAATCCACTATCAAAAATAGGCAAGGTAACTTTGATTCCCGCCCAGTAGTCGTCTTCCCACCTATCATTGCCGGAGAATCTGGCTTCACCGGAAAACCCAGCAAACTCTCCTGCCCCTCCGAAAGCCTTAACTTCGGGAAAATACGCTCTTTTAGAGGATTTGAGCCCAAAATACGACGATTTGACAAGATACTTATACCCGGCCAAATCCTCTCTATGCTGCAATGCTTTGTTAAATTCTTCAGTTCGAGATAATTCATCCGCTTTTATATTAAAGAGTTTTAAATCTTCTTGTGTTTCTATGCCGCCCTTATAACCCATCTCCTGGGACAAAAGCCCCAAAAGATATTCCTTCTGGCTCTCCAATCTTGCAATATTATCATCTATTTCTGCTAATCGGACATTTACCTTAAGAAGGTCTATCCTTGCTGATTTGCCTTCTTTAATAAACTGCCTGATCCTCCTCTGAAGTTCTGCCATACTCTTGCGCAGTACTTTATAGGATATTATCAGTTTATCGAGAGAAACAATATTAAAATATATCTTTGCTGTGGTATAGATAACTACTTCTTTCTTCCTTTCCAGAGATTTCGTAGAAGCCAGGTAAAAATTCTTTGCAGACTTAAACGCATAAAAACTTTTTCCAAAATCGGTTATTAACCAGGAGGCTTCTGCCTTATTAGAAATTGTATTATTGTCAAACCGCTCTTCTGTTCCGGCAATCCCCGGAACTATAGCGTGTTCTTCTTGATAATTTGTATAAACGGAATTTAAACTTATTTGAGGCAAAAGATTTGCCCTTACTTTTACTGTAGCTCCTTTTGTTTTTTCTATATCAGCAGCTGATTCTTTAATGTCGGGGCTGTGGTCTAAGGCATATTTTATTGCTGATTTCAAAGAAAATACTTTCTTGCCATCTGAATTACACCGTTGTTTTTTACCATCCGCAAAAGAAACGCGGGGGAAAATAAAAGAAACAGACAAAAAAACTAAAATAACCACTGCGGTTCCTCTTTCCCCTGGCTTAAATGATAATTTATTTTTAAAATCGTCTATTACTAAATAAATCACAGGAATAACTATCATCGTTAGAAATGTACCTAATATAAGTCCTGCAGCGGCGACAATCCCCAGTGGGCTTAAACGTTCTAAACCTACGGCCATCTCAAATACCAGCGGGGTAAGCCCTATGACAGTAGAAGAAGCAGTCATCAGAATAGGCCTCGTTCTTATGCGGACCGACTGGATAATCGCCTCTTCGCGAGAAAAACCTTTTTCGCGCGCATTTAAGATAAAATCAAGAAGCAGAATTGAATTATTCACAATTGTTCCTGCCAATAGAATCATTCCCATAAGCGCAGGCATACACATTGGTTTATCAAAAACCAATAGCCCCAGAATGCACCGATTGCCGCCAGAGGTATAGCCAGCATTATAACTACAGGATGAGTAAAAGACTTATACATAGGTAAAAGAAGCACATAAAGCAGAACTAATCCAAAAAGCAAAGCCTTTCTCAGTCGGCTTTTGGTATCTAACATATTTTCCGGTGTCCCGGACATCTTTACGCTGTAACCGCGCGGCAAAATCATACCTTTCTTTTTAAGGCGCATCCCGGCAGTTTTTGCTGCCTGAGCAATGGTATAAATTCTATTTACTCCTGTAATATCAATTGTATTCTGCAAATCTTCTCTGGTTATAAAAGGCTGGGTGTATCTTTGCTTAATTTGTACCAAACTTCTTAAAGGTATCTCACCATAACGAGTGGGAACATAAATATTATCTAATTTGGAAGGCAAGTCTAAATTTTCTTCTTTGTATTCAACTCTTATGGGAATATCTAAGAAATCTTCCAGGCGCATAAAAGAATTAAATGCGCCTTTTACAGCAAATTTTATATATTGGGCTACTTCTTGCGTATTCACTCCATAATATTGGCATAAAGTAGCATCAGGAACAATCTCAACTTCTGGCTTATCCCTATACCAACTTCTTCTCACATCTACCAAGCCTTTTACTCCTTTTAAACCATCCAGAGCCTTATAAGCCATCGTGTCTAAAACCTTATTATTTTCTCCTCTCAAAATGAAATCAAAAGGGGCCTTGGTGGTAGATATGGGTGTAGCTCCATATTCCATTACCGTAAATGTCCTTACGCCTTCTATTGTCCTTAATTTTTGGCGCCATTGGTCTTCTATCTGCCAGATAGTTTTTTTCTTTTATCTCTGGTAACTAAATTAACAGTCATAGATACTGTCTGGGCCGTAGACCCGCCTCCTCCAAAACTTATCTCCCCCGGCTCTGAACCTACAACTGAAGACAAAGAAACAAATCCGGGGTTTTTTTTAATGAATTTTTCTACCTTGTTTAAGGTTTCTTCTACTTTTTTTATGTTATAACTGGAAGGCATATCTAAGGTTATTTTTACAATACCGGTATCCATAGGAGGCATAAGTTCTCCAACCAACAAAGGAATAACTATTTTAATAGTAAAAATAAACCCTATAAAAACTAAAAGAAGAGTCTTACCTTTATGCCTTAAAGCAACCTTGAGGATTGAAATGTAAAAATTAGATATCTTTTTAACCCAGGTATCTACTCTGCTTGCTAAACGCTCGATGATATTTTTCTTCCTTTCTCTGCGACTTAAAATTCGAGAAGCAATCAAAGGGACAATTGTCAAAGAAGCTATTAAAGAAGCAAAAATAGTAGAACCAATCATAATACTTAACTGTCTTAGAACTTTTTGTGGGTATCCTCCCACAAACATAACCGGTATTAAAACAATTATAGTTGTCAATGCACCGGCAGTATTGGCTAAAGCAACTTCATTTGCCCCTGACAAAGAGGCTTGATATCCGGACAAACTCTTATCCTCCTGAAAATGCCTATAAATATTCTCTAAAACCACAATGGAGGCATCTACAACCATACCTACAGCAATAATAAGCCCCGAGAGGGTAACCATATTCATGGTATAAGGGCTGAATTTCAAAACCATGAGGCTAAACAAAAATGACATTGGGATACTTACAGAAATTATCGCGGCAGTCCTTTTATCGGCTAAGAACATAAATATTATCAAAACCGTAAGGATTATCGCCTGAATTAAAGAACTTCTCATACCTTTAAGATTAATGTCGATTATGGGCTCCTAGTCATCGGCAATCTCAAACTTTATATCAGGATATTCGTTTCTTAATTCCGGCAGGTACTTCTTCACTGCCCTTATTGTCTCTAAGGTATGGCTGTCTTCAGGCCTTAAGATATTCATTGCAATAGCAGGATGACCGTTGCCATGATAAAGGCTTCTTTGTTCTGCTACCCCCTGTTTTACTTTAGCTACGTCCTTTAAAAGGATATAACCCTGCTTTCTTTTTTTTAGAGGCAGGTTTTCAATCTCGCCTAAGTTCTTAAACTCAGAAACGGTGCGGACTAAAAATTCATTTTTCTTGGTATAGATATATCCACCGGGAATAGTCACATTTCTCCTGGCAGCAGAAGAAATTACATCCAGCAAATTCAAGCCATACCCTCTAAGTTTATCTCTGTCAACATATATTTTGACTTCTGGCAAATACCCGCCAAATATATCTACATCACCAACTTCAGGAATCCTAAGCAGTTCGTCTTTAATATCATTTTCCGCCAGAAGCCTTATAGCAGATAAGGTTTTGGGACTGTTTTTCTTAGGCGATAGCGCCAGAGTCATTGTAGCATGAGTGACATCAGTAATCTTATAAATCTGAGAAGGCAGTATATCTTTGGGAAGTTCTGCTTTTATCCTCTGAAGAGCATCCACCACATCAGTTGTAGCTTCGTTTATATCCTTGGAATATAAAAACTCCGCAGTAACGGCTGAGACCTCATCGCGGGAAGTTGAGCGAATTCTCTTTATCCCAGAAATTGTATTCACTTCCTTTTCGATAACTTCTGTTATTTTATCGGAGATATCTTTAGCCGAAGCACCCGGCTCAATTGTAACTATAAGAACCTGAGACGGGGAAGTATCGGGAAACAAATCAACCGGCGTTTTGAAAAAAGAAATAATCCCCAAAGCTACCACCAAAAGACTTAAGGCAATCACAATATAAGGATTTTTTAATGATGCCTCAGTTATATTCATCTTTTATTTATAACTTTAACTGGCTCTCCTTCGGCCAATTTTGTCCAGGATAAATAGGGATTTTTTACTACAGCAACTCCAGAAGCTAAATTCTTAGCCTCAACAAACATATCCGAACTTAAACCCAAAACAACAGGATATTTTTTTAGTTTTCCTCCCTCAACTATAAATACAAACGGCTTAAGATTAGATACTTTAGTTACGGAACTTTTCGGAATGACAATAACCCTTTTCCCCTCAGCCGTCACAACTTTAACCGGAACAAACGCCCCTGCATAGATGCCATCTTTATCATTTAGGTAAGCCTCAATATGCAGAATTTTCCCCGGAGAGACACTGGGAAAAATATTAGTTATCTTTGCCTGCTTTAATTGATTGTTTGCCTTATAAAAAACAGAAAGCCCCCGCTTAAGGTAAGAAATATCTTCCTGAGGGACATCAAAAGAAAGTTTAAACTTGCTTCTATCTTCCACGACAAAAAGAGGTTTCCCCGGCACGGCTAAATCTCCTTCGTCAACAAACCTTTCTGAGACCACTCCCGTATAAGGCGATTTAATTTCGGTATAACTAAGGTTTGCCTGCCAGAGGCGGACGTTTTCCTTGGCACTTTCAAGATTCGCCTTAGCCTGAGCAAAGCTGTTCTTTGCCCTATCCCTTTCTTCCTCAGAAACTGCCCCCTGTTTAAATAAATTCTCATCTCTTGTGTACTCCTTCTGCCAGTAATTGAAATTCTCCTGTGCGGCAAAAAGGACCTGCTTGGCTGAATTCAGCTTTGCTAAAATATCTCTTTTATCAAGCTCAGCCAACAAATCTCCCTTTTCAACACTTGAGCCTTCATCAACAAATATTTTCTCAACTGTCGCGCTTACCCGTGTTGAAACATTCGCCTTATTTATAGGTTCTATCTTTGCCAGATACTCTCTAAAACTTTTGATATCTCTTTTCTGAGAATAAAAAACAGAAACTAAAACTGGCCTTTTGCCAAATACAGGAGCGCGCGCCAGCTCTATTTTTCTCTTTAAAATAAAAAATAAGGCCAATACTATTAATACAATTATTATTAATTTCCGTTTTTTCATAACTTATCTCTTCTGATAAATTTCTATAAATTTTT